>NZ_LRIB01000030.1:0-145786 GCF_001758715.1 Janthinobacterium sp. HH104
CGGTCAATGCGTCGAACAACGGCGGCCCGATCTATAACAACAATACCAGCGGCACTTCCTACGGTTTCCAGGTAGAAACCTGGTTCTAAGTTTGCAGGCGTTGTAAGTCAAGTTCAACCTGGCGCATCCTTCGCGGATGCGTTTTTGGCGCCGTCCCGTGATATAAATGCAATGTAGTCATGTCATGGATCACGGCGCCGTCTTTACACCAAGATGATGCCCGTTTGCAAGCGGGTCTGAGCACAAGAGCGCCGGTACAGGCGCAGATTTCACCTTTTTCGGCCCCCGTATGCCGAAGCCCCCTAAAAGCTTGATCAAAAAAGGAATGTGGAGATGAAACTGAAATTCAAGATTACCCAACTGGCCGCATTGACCACCCTGGCATTCGCTGGCAGCGCCTTTGCGACCGACGTGGAAGTGTTGCACTACTGGACCTCCGGCGGCGAAGCGAAGTCCGTGGGCCAGTTGCAGCAAATCGTGAAAGAAAGCGGCTTCGGCTGGAAAGACTTCGCCGTGGCTGGCGGCGCTGGCGAAAACGCCGCGACCGCGCTGAAAACCCGCGTCATTTCCGGCAACCCGCCGACAGCCGCCCAGATCAAGGGCCCATCGATCCAGGAATGGGGCGCTGAAGGCGTGCTGGCCAATATCGATGATGCCGCCATTCCAGGCAAATGGGATGCCGTGCTGCCGAAAGTCGTCGCCGACATCATGAAATACAAGGGCCACTACGTTGCCGCTCCCGTCAACGTCCACCGCGTCAACTGGATGTGGGTCAATCCGGAAGTGCTGAAAAAAGCCGGCGTGGCCACCACCCCGACGACCTGGGATGCGTTCTTCGACGCGGCCGAGAAGATCAAGAAGTCGGGCGGCATCGCGATCGCTCACGGCGGCCAGCCTTGGCAAGACGCCACCGTGTTTGAATCCGTCGCGCTGGGCGTGGGCGGCACGGAGTTCTACAAGAAAGCCATCCTCAAGCTGGACCAGAAGGAGTTGACCGGCCCGACCATGCTCAAAGTGTTCGACACCCTGGGCAAGGTGAAGACCTACATCGACAAGGATGCGGCTGGCCGCGACTGGAATCTGGCGACCGCCATGGTCATCAACAACAAGGCCGGCTTCCAGTTCATGGGCGACTGGGCCAAGGGCGAGTTCACGGCCGCTGGCAAGGTGCCGGGCAAGGACTACCTGTGCGTGGCCGCTCCTGGCACGGACAAGGCCTACACCTTCAACATCGATTCGTTTGCCATGTTCACGCAAAAGGATGCGAATGCGAAGAAAGGGCAGATCGCCCTGGCCAACGCCATCATGAATCCGAAGTTCCAGTCGATCTTCAACCTGAACAAGGGTTCGATTCCTGTGCGTTCCGGCGTTTCGAAGGACAAGTTTGACGCCTGCGCCCTGAAATCGATGGAAGACATGGACGCCACCAACAAGTCCGGCGGCCTGGTGCCATCGTTCGCCCACGGCATGGCGCTGCCATCGGCCACGCAAGGCGCCGTGACCGACGTCATCGCCAAGTTCATGAACACCAACATGAGCTCGAAAGACGCGGTTGCAGCTTTGGCCAAAGCGGCAAAAGTGAAGTAATCACGACGGCGCCGGCACGCTCGCCGGCGCCCGCTGCATTGCATGCATCGCAGGCGTCCGCCCTGGCTTCGACCAGGCCGGCGCCACACGCAGTTCTCTCTACGGCTCTCCTATGTCCATACGCAAGCAATTCGACCGATGGATACCGCAGATGGTGTTGGGCCCCACGCTCATCGCCAGCTTGGTATTCGTCTATGGTTTTATCTTTTTGACCGGTTGGCTGTCGCTGACCGAATCGCGGCTGATGCCGAACTACGAGTTCGCCGGCCTGGTGCAATACGTCGAGCTGTTCGACAACGAGCGCTGGTGGACCTCGCTCAAGAACCTCGGCATCTTCGGTGTCCTGTTCATCGGTTGCAGCATCGCCATCGGCCTGTTCCTGGCCATCCTGCTGGACCAGAAAATCCGCGCCGAAGGCGCGCTGCGCGCCATCTACCTGTATCCGATGGCGCTGTCCTTCATCGTCACCGGCACGGCCTGGAAATGGATGCTCAATCCCAGTCTGGGCCTGGAAAAGGTCATGCACGACTGGGGTTGGACGTCGTTTACCTTCGACTGGCTGGTGAACTCCGACATGGCCATCTACACGGTGGTGATCGCCGGCGTATGGCAGTCGTCGGGCTTTGTCATGGCCCTGTTCCTGGCCGGCCTGCGCGGCATCGATGACGAGATCATCAAGGCGGCGCAAGTCGATGGCGCGTCCTTGCCGACGATCTACTGGCGCATCGTGATTCCCGCCATGCGTCCCGTATTCTTCAGCGTGCTGCTGATCCTCGCGCATATCGCCATCAAGAGCTTCGACCTGGTCATCGCACTGACGGCTGGCGGACCTGGCAACTCGTCGTCCGTGCCGGCCATCTTCATGTACCAGTTTTCCTTCACCCGCGGCCAGCTGGGCCTGGGCTCGGCATCGGCAATGATGATGCTGGCCACCATCGTGGCCGTGCTCGTGCCGCTGATGTACCTGGAAACGCGCAGCGCAAAGGCGATGAGATGACACACACTCCTACACGTAACAACAAACTCACCCTGGGACGGGTGGTGTTATACCTGCTGCTGATTTTGTTCGCGGTGTACTACATCGTGCCCCTGTACGTGACCTTGTCGACGTCGTTCAAGTCGCTCGACGAGATCCGCAGCGGCAACCTGCTGGCCTTGCCGCACGTGTGGCAATTCGATTCCTGGTCCAAGGCCTGGTCTTCGGCCTGCACGGGCGTCACCTGCGACGGCATGCAGCCGTTCTTCTGGAACTCGATCAAGATGGTCATTCCCGCCGTGCTGATCTCGACCTTCCTGGGCGCCTTCAACGGCTATGTGTTCGCGCACTGGCGCTTCCGTGGTTCGGAAATCCTGTTTGCCGCCTTGCTGGTGGGCTGCTTCATTCCGTTCCAGGTGGTGATCCTGCCGATGGCGCGCTTGCTGGGCGAATTCGGCCTGGCCAATACCACCACGGGGCTCGTCTTCGTGCACGTGGTGTATGGCACGGCGTTCACGACCCTGTTCTTCCGTAACTACTACATCGGGGTGCCGGAAGAACTGATCAAGGCGGCGCGCATCGACGGCGCCGGTTTCTTCCTGATCTTCCGCAAGATCGTGCTGCCGATTTCGGGTCCGATTTTCGTCGTCTGCATCATCTGGCAGTTCACGCAGATCTGGAACGACTTCCTGTTCGGTATCGTCTTCGCCAGTGGCGATTCGCAGCCGATCACGGTGGGCTTGAACAACCTGGTCAACACGTCCACGGGTGTGAAGGAATACAACGTCAACATGGCCGCCGCGGTGATTGCCGCGCTGCCGACCCTGCTGGTCTATCTGGTCGCAGGCCGTTATTTTGTGCGCGGTCTGACCGCAGGCGCAGTCAAAGGTTAAGGAAAGAATATGTCCAGTTTATCGATACGCAGCATCCGCAAGGTGTACACGAATGGCGTCGAAGTCCTCAAGGGCATCGACATCGAGATCAAGGATGGCCAGTTCCTGATCCTCGTCGGCGGCTCCGGCTCCGGCAAGTCGACCTTGCTCAATATGGTGGCCGGCCTGGAAAGCGTCACGTCCGGTGAAATCCTCATCGACGGCAAGGTCGTCAACGACTTGCCGCCGAAGGATCGCGACATCGCCATGGTGTTCCAGTCCTACGCGCTGTACCCGTCGATGACGGTGCGCGAAAACATCGCGTTCGGTTTGAACGTCAAGAAGGTGCCGAAGGCGGAGCAGGAGGAAATCGTCGCCCGCGTCGCTGAAACCCTGCAGATCACGCACTTGCTGGATCGCCGTCCGGCGCAGTTGTCGGGTGGCCAGCGCCAGAGGGTCGCCATGGGCCGCGCCATTTCGCGCAAGCCGTCGCTGTTCCTGTTCGACGAACCGCTGTCGAACCTGGACGCCAAGCTGCGCGTGGAAATGCGCGCCGAGATCAAGCTGCTGCACCAGCGCCTGAAAGCCACCATCGTCTACGTCACGCATGACCAGATCGAGGCGATGACGATGGGCGACCTGATCGCCGTCATGAAGGATGGGGTGGTGCAGCAACTGGGCACGCCGCAGGAAATCTACGACAATCCGGCCAACCTGTTCGTGGCCGGCTTCATCGGCTCGCCGTCGATGAACTTCATCACCGTCAAGCCTGTCATCGAAGGCAACGAGGTGTTTGTCGCCATCGAGAACGCAGGCAAGAGCTTGCGCCTGGCCTTGCCGTTTGCCGCCGACAAGCTGCGCAGCTATGCGGGCCGCGACGTGATCCTGGGCGTGCGTCCGGAGCAGATCACGGACATGAGCAGCGCACACGGCGACGTGGGCCAGGAACTCGGTTGTTTGATCGACCTCGTCGAGCCAACCGGTCCCGACACCTTGCTGACGACGCGTTTGAACGGCGCGGCCGTGACTTGCCGCACGCACCCGCGCGAAGCCGTGCTGCCGGGGCAGACCATGCAGTTGTCGTTCAACCTGTCGAAAGCGGCCCTGTTCGATCCGGCCAACGGCGAACGCATCGCCTAAGCAGCACCTGCAATAGAAAACGGCCCGCTTGTCGCATGACAGGCGGGCCGTTGTCGTTTACGCCGCCGTCTATTGCGCCAGCGATTTTTTATAGGCGATGGCGTGGCGCAGCTTGCCCTTGTCGTCGATCAGTTCATCGAACGCTTCCCGGTTGACTTCCCGCAGGGCACCCAGCTCGCGCGCGCTCTTGCCGCCGCTGACGATATCGTCCGGTTGCAGCGCCACCATTGCCTGCGCGGCCAGCAGGACCGCATTGGCATACGCGGTGGGATCGCGCAGGTCGACGCGCGCCAGGTCCAGCGCCGGCATGCGGCGCAGCCAGCCGGCCCAGTAAAACTCGAGAAATTCCGTGGCGTGCTCCGGCGGCTCGTAGCCGATCCCGCGCGTAAAGTAGACGAGCGAGCGGTACGGGTCGTCGCCCAGGGACTGCAGGCCGATGGCGGACGGCAGCTGCCGCGGCGTGATGGCCTGGTGGCGGCCATTTTTCAGCCACACCTTGTTTTCCTCGCGCATGCGGGTCCAGAACGCCGCTTCGCCCAGCGCGCTGAAATTGTCGCTGACCTTGACCCAGACTTTCATTTGACGATTGCGCCCGCCGTCGGCCTCCCAAAATGTGGAAAACGTGTGGTGGCCATCGGTCAGATACACGATGCCGCGCGGGCCGATGACGACGGTCTTCATGTCGTCCGGACGGCTGCCTACGGCCGCCTTGCAGCGGTAGCCGGCCGGCGGTGCGCTGAGCGTGGCGCCGGGCACATTGGCCGTGTTGGGCAAGACGTCGCCCTGGCCATTGGCTTCGCACAGGTCGGCGAATTTCTTCGGCTTGGCGATGTCGGCGATGTGTTTTTCTTCGGCCGCATAGCGTCCCAGCTTGTAATACACCTGGTCGTAGCCGATGGCCGGCTGGGTCGGATGCAGTTCATCGAGGCGTACCTGCAGCATGCGCGGATGGGCGGCGCTGCCCACGACGGTGGCCATCAGCGCCTGCTGGCGCGCGCTGAGGACCGGAGCCGGCGCGACGGCGGCGTCGCGGGCCCATGCCATGCTGGCGAAAACGAGGGCCAGCGCGGCGGCGGCCCGGGGGAATGCGGCGTGCATGCGGCCTCCGAAGTGAGCGGTATCGCGTGCAGCATAGCGCGGCACGCGATTTCGCGCAGTCCGACAGGCGCATGCACTGCGCCATATCAAGACAGCTTCTTAAAACCACGTCTCCACTTGCAGGCCGAACGAGGTGCCGCTGGTGGCATTGCCATACACGGGGCCCGATTCATTGGCCTTGTTGACGGCGGCCGTGGCGGCGTCGTTCCATTTGCCGTACGTGACAAAGGCGCGCAGCTCGGGGCGCGACCAGTAACCCTTGCCCGCCGTCAGGGTGGGCGCAAAGGTCAGCTTGGTCAGGCGCTGCGCGGCGCCGCCCGTGGGCGAGGTCACGCGGTCCGTGCCCAGTTCGAACTGCAGCTTGAAGTTGTCGTTGACGGCATACACGGGGCGCACGCCCAGGGTGGTCCAGGTCGAGCTGCCGCCCGTGGCGTCGGATTTGTCGCGCTGCACGATGGCGATCATTTCCGCGCTCCATTCCGGCGTCGGCTGTATCCAC
Organism: Janthinobacterium sp. HH104; assembly: GCF_001758715.1. Taxonomy (NCBI): domain Bacteria; kingdom Pseudomonadati; phylum Pseudomonadota; class Betaproteobacteria; order Burkholderiales; family Oxalobacteraceae; genus Janthinobacterium; species Janthinobacterium sp. HH104. Next base: position 6,173 of record NZ_LRIB01000030.1, read on the forward strand.
AGCGAATTGAAGATGCGCAAGCGCGTGACGTCGCTGCCGTTGCGGATCGAACCCGTCGTGCCCATGCGGTCGCAGCACTGGCCGCCCGCGCCCGTGCCCGGCCCGACGCCGTACTGGATGCCGAAGGTGTTGGCGCCGCCCCATACCTTATCCTGCTTGTGCAGCACGGTGGCTTGCCAGCCGCTGTGCGAGGTGCTGTCCTTCTTGTCGGGCGTGATCAGGGTGGTCAGCACTTCCAGCGTGCCATCCTGGTTGATGGGGATGCCCTGGTAGACGAGGTTTTGCCGGATGGCCGAGTTGCCGGGCTTGTCGTTATCCTTGAAGAAACCATAGCTGATGCGGCCCGGTCCCAGCTTGTACTGGTCGATGCCGCCGCCCGTGCCGTTCATATTGATGTATTGCAAGTCCAGCATGTGGATGTCGGGACGCATGTAGTAGCGCTTGCCGATCCAGGCCGTGCCGCCGTTGAGGATTTCGATGTTTTTCGCTTCCACGTACATCTTCGACATGCTCAGGTCCGAATCGCTGACGGCGGAGCTGGGCGTATAGGCGGCCACCATGATATGGCCGACGAAGCTGACGCCGTTGGGCGACTTGGCCATTTCCTTCTGGTATTCGAATTCGCCATAGGTGTCGCATTCGTTGCCGAGCCGGTAGCGCATGGTATTGCCGCCCAGGCCGTAGCAGCTTTGCGGGCCGCGGCTGTCCGTGCTCGAGCCGAGGCCGGCGCGGAAGTAGCCGTGGTATTCGCCTTCGGCATCGCTGGCGTGGGCGGCGCCGCAGGCCAGCAGCATGGCGCAGGCCAGCGCCAGCGAGGTCTTCATCGGGTGTTGCATGGAGTCTCCTTGTCGTTATCAAAATGCGTGCTTGGGCACGTCGTACCGGATCGCTGCCGATCCAATCGGGGAACTGCCTGGGCAGAAAGGCTCAGGCGGCCAATATCTGTTTCGATGAAATCAGGTTGCCGGGCTGGCGCCGCGTGCGCGCCACGCCTTGCGCGTCGAACAAATGGAAGGCGCTGCTGGCGGCCGAGACCGTGAATGGCTGGCCCAGCGGCACGCGGTTGTTGCCGTCGCCGCGTATCACCAGTTCCTGGCCGTTGTCCAGCGCCAGGTAAATGAAGTTGGCTTCGCCCAGGTGTTCCACCAGGCTGACGACGCCCTGGAAGCGGGCGCTGCCGTCGCCGTTTTCGAGGATGTGTTCGGCCCGCAGGCCCACCGTGACGGCGTCGCCTGCATGCAGGCCGGCCGGGTCGACGAGGGCCGTGATTTCCTGGCCGCTGGCCAGCGCCACGCGCACGCCATCGTCCTGTGCGGCGACGACCTTGCCTTCGAAGAAATTCATCATCGGTGCACCGATGAAGCCGGCCACGAAGCGGTTCGCCGGCTGCTGGTACAGTTCCAAAGGCGTGCCCGCCTGCTGGATATGGCCGCCATGCATGACGACGATCTTGTCGCCCAGGGTCATCGCCTCGACTTGGTCGTGCGTCACATACACGATGGTGGCGTTCAACTGGCGGTGCAGCTTGGCAATTTCCAGCCGCGTCTGCACGCGCAGGGCCGCGTCGAGGTTCGACAGCGGCTCGTCGAACAGGAACAGCTGCGGTTCGCGCACGATGGCACGGCCGATGGCCACCCGCTGGCGCTGGCCGCCCGACAGTTCGCGCGGCAGGCGTTCCAGCAGGTGGTCGATCTTCAGAATGGCGGCCGCGTGGCGCACGCGCTGGGCGATGGCGTCCTTGCTGGCGCCGGCGATCTTCAGGCCGAACGCCATGTTGCGGTACACGCTCATGTGCGGATACAGCGCATAGCTCTGGAAGACCATGGCGATGCCCCGTTCGGCCGGCGGCAAGTCGTTGACAACCTTGCCGCCGATGGACAAGGTGCCTTGCGAAATGCTTTCCAGGCCGCACAGCATGCGCAGCAAGGTCGATTTGCCGCAGCCGGAAGGGCCCACCAGCACGACGAATTCACCGTCGCGGATGTCGAGGTCGATGCCGGCCAGCACATTGTGGCGGCCGTCGTAGGATTTGGTCAGTTGTTGCAGGCTTACATGGGCCATGGCGCACCTATTATTTGACCGCGCCGGACGTCAGGCCGCGGATCAGTTGACGAGAGAAAATGACGTACATGACGAGTACGGGAATGACGGCCAGCGACAGCGCCGCCAGCACGGAGTTCCAGTCCGTCACGTATTGCCCGATGAATTGCTGCACGCCCAGGGTGACGGTCTTGGTACGGTCCGATGGCGCCAGGATCAGCGGGAACCACAGGTCGTTCCAGGCCGGAATCATGGTGAACACGGCCACCGTGGCGATGGCGGGGCGGATCAGGGGCAGGATCACCTGGAAGAAGATGGCGAATTCGCCCACGCCGTCGCAGCGCGCCGCATCCTTCAGTTCGCGCGGCACCTGGCGCACGAATTCGGACAGGATCATCACGGCCAGCGGCAGGCCCTGCGCCGTGTACACGAGCACCAGCGCCGTCAGGGTGTTGATCAGGTCGAGCCGCACCACCAGTTCCAGGATGGAGACCGTGCCCAGGCGGATGGGGATCATGATGCCCAGCGCCAGGTACAGGGTCAGCAGGCGGTTGCCCGTAAACGTGTATTCGGACAAGGCCCAGGCCGCCATTGCGCCGAACAGCACGATCAGCAGCAGCGACAGCAGGGTGACGAACAGGCTGTTGCCGAAGTACAGCAGGAAGTCCGAATTGGCCAGCACCTTGTGAAAGCCCACGAGCGAAAAGGTCGAGGGCGTGGGCAAGGCCAGCGGATTGTCGAAGATGGCGGCCCGCGTCTTGACTGAGTTGATCAGGATCAAGACGATGGGAAACAGGGCGATGATGGTGTAGCCGGCCAGGATCGCATGCACGGCGGCGCGGCCCAGGGGGCGGGTGGAAACGTTGCGCATGGCGGCCCTTACAGTTCGTAGCGTGTCAGCTTGCGCTGCACGAAAAAGAAATACACGCCCACGCCCACGAGGATCACGAGGAACATCATGGTGGCCACGGCGGCGCCCATGGTGGGGCTGCCCAGCTGGGCCTGGTAACCGAAGAAGGTGCGGTAAAAGAAGGTGCCGAGGATGTCGGTGGCGTAGTTCGGCCCCGCCAGCGCGCCTTTCACGGAATACACGAGGTCGAAGGCATTGAAGTTGGCGACAAAGGTGAGGATAGTCACCAGCCCCAGGGTGGGCCAGATCAGCGGCAGCTTGATTTGCCAGAAGATGCGCATGGCGCTGGCCCCTTCCGCGTGGGCCGCCTCGATGATTTCCTCGGGCACGGCCAGCAGGGCGGCATAGATCAGCATCATGGGGATGCCGATATATTGCCAAACGGAAATGAGGGCGATGGTCAGCAGGGCCGTCGATTCCTGGCCCAGCCATGGCGCAAAGTAACTGCCGATGCCGACGCCATCCATCAGCGACTGGCCCACGCCCCACAGCGGCGACAAGATCAGCTGCCAGATGAAGCCGATGATGACGACGGACAGCAGGGTCGGCAGGAAGATCAGGGTACGGTAGCTGCGCTCGCCCTTCAAACCCTTGAGGCTGAAGAGGGTGGCCAGCAGCAGGCCGATGGGGTTTTGCAGCAGCATGTGGATGAGGAAAAACTTGCAGTTGTTCCACATCGCATTCCAGAAACTTTGCGACCATTGCGGGTCGAACAGGATGGTGGCGTAGTTGGCCAGGCCGGCAAAATGGTGCTGGCCGCTCTCATCGGTCGTGTACAGGCCCAGGCGCAGGGTATCGGCCAGGGGCAGGGCGCTGAACAGCGAGTAAATGACCAGCGCCGGGGCCAGGAACACGAGGACGTGCCATGGGAAAGCTTTTTTCACGGCGAAACTCCAGACGAAGAAAAGCACCGGCGGCGGGGCCGCCGGCAAAACCGTGCCACCGGCTGCCGCATCGCACTGCTCAGGCCGGTTGCTCGGGGAGGGTAGACGTGGTGATTACTGTTGCGGCTTGTACCACTTGGCAAAGCCGGACTGGATCTGGCGCGCCGCGTCCTTCGGCGCCAGTTTGCCGTTCAAGACCTGGGCGTTGACGTTCCACAGCTCGTTTTCCATGCTCGGCTCGCCACGGTTGAGGATTTGCGCGTTCAGGCGGATGGTCGAGGCGCAACTGGCACGCCAGCCGTTCATTTGCTTGGCCAGCGGATCCTTGATGGAGATCAAATGGTTCGACAGCGAGAAGAATCCCGTCACCTTGTTGGTGTAGATGTCGGCGAATTCCTGCGAACCGAGCCAGGCGAGGAATTTGTAGGCGTCTTCCTTGTTCTTCGACTTCTTGTTGACGCTCATGCCGATGTCCGTGTGGTCCGAGATGTAGCACTTGTCGCCGGCCTTGCGCACGGGCGGGTTGAAGGCGCCCAGTTCCAGTTCCGGGTCTTGCTTGAAGTAGGCGATGTCCCATGAGCCGGACGGGTAGATGGCGGCCTTGCCCAGCGCAAACTGGTTCTGGCTGTCGCCATAGCTTTGCGCGCTGGCGCCCTTGGACAGGTAGCTGCCCAGCCGTGCTTCATATTCCCAGGCGGCGACGAATTGCGGGTCGGTAAATTTGGCCTTGCCGGCGATCAGCGCCTTGCGGCCCTCTTCACCCTTCCAGTAATTGGCGCCGATGCTGGTAAACACCACCTGGTTCGCTTCCCACTGGTCGGCCGTGCCCAGGGCCAAGGGCGCATATTTGCCGCTCTTCCTGACCGTTTCCAGCACCTTGAAGAATTCCTCTTCCGTGGCGGGCGGTTGCAGTTTCAGTTCACGGAAGATTTTCTTGTTGTACAGGAAGCCATGCATGACGGACGCGATCGGCATGCAGAAGGTGTCCTTGCCATCGTCCGTCTGCCACGCCACCTTGGCCGAGGCGGGGAAGTTGTCCATGCCGGCCTTGCCGTCGAGCTTTTCCAGCTGGCCCCGCTTGTACAAGGCCAGCGAGACGTCGAACGGTCGGCAGGCCAGCAAGTCGCCGGCCGTGCCGCCGCTCAGGCGCGCGTTCAGGGTGGAATCGTATTCGGTGGGGGCGGTGGGCGAGAACTTGATCTCGATGCCAGGATGTTTTTTCTGGAAGGCGGGAATGAGCACCGTTTCCCACAGGGTCTTGTCATCCACGCGCCAGCTTTCGATGGTGAGCGTGCCCGCCTGTGCCGTGCCGCTGGCCAGCAGCAGGGCCAGCAATGTGTTGCGCGCGGCCGCGCCGCCTTTTGCATGCAGTTGCATGTCGTCTCCTTGTTGGTGTTGGTCTTGTTTGGCTGCCTGTTACGCTGCAGTTGGCGGACAGTAGCATCGGGGGGAATGTGACGCCAGCGTCTGGCATTGTGCCGACGATTATTTCTTATCTCGTTGATTTAAAAGAAAAATGTTGAAATGCGCGGGGGTGCTTGCTTACCTTTCCTTACCGATGTCCGCTGCCGTGGCGCGCCGCGCGGGGCGTCGGGCGCGTGGGGCTCCTTGTGCGGTGCGCAAGGTAGCGCAACAAAAGCTCACGTTTCTTTACAAATCAGGGGACTAAATTACCAACCTGCTGTTTGTAGTTGGGCTATAGTTTGTCGCGACAAGAACAAGGGGACAGGATTGAAGACGCCGCCGCACAGCACCGCCGACCGCCATGCCGGGGCCGCCCGCCGTCGCGGCGTGGCGGCGCTGGCGCTGCTTGCCTTCCTGTGCAGCAGCGTGCCGGCGCGGGCCGAAGCGCTGCAGGTGCTGCACTGGTGGACCTCGGCCGGCGAACGCCGCGCCGCCGACGTGCTGGTGGCGCGTCTGGCGCAGGAAGGCGTCGAATGGCGCGATGCGGCCATCGCGGGCGGCGCGGGCGTCGGCGCGGGCAAGGTCTTGAAGAGCCGCGTGCTGGCCGGCAAATCGCCGGAAGTCATGCAGCTGATCGGCTATACCCTGGGCGAGTGGAGCGACCTGGGTCTGCTGCTGCAGCTCGACAGCGTCGCCGCCAGCAACAACTGGCGCGCCACCATGTATCCCACCGTATGGGGCTTGCTGCAAAACCGCGGCCATACGATGGGCGTGCCGGCCGGCATCCACCGCATCAATACCCTGTTTTACAACCGCAAGATCTTCCAGCGCCTGGGCCTGGCCGCGCCGCGCAGCTGGAGCGACTTCGAGCGCGTGGCGGGCAAGCTGCGCCAGGCCGGCATCACGCCGCTGGCGCAAAGCAGCGAAGCGTGGCAGGTGGCGACCTTGTTTGAAACGCTGGTGCTGGCCGAATCGGGGCCCGCGTATTACCGCGCCCTGTTTGTCGACAAGAAAGCCGAGGCGTATGCGGACCCGCGCCTGCGCCACGCCTTGCAGCGCTTGAGATCGCTGAAACAATGGATGGGCACGCCGCTGCGCGAGCAGGGCTGGCCCGAAATGGCGCGCCAGGTGGGCGACGGCGAGGCGGCCATGTACATCATGGGCGACTGGGTCAAGGGCGAGCTGAACGCCTGGGGCCGCGCCACGGACGAGGCGTTCGGCTGCGCCGCCGCGCCCGACACGGGCGACTACCACCTGTACAGCATCGATACGCTGGCCATGTTCGCCTCCGACTACACGCACCAGGGCGCACAGGAAAAGCTGGCGCAGGTGGTCGCTTCGCTGCCCGTGCAGCTCGAATACAGCCAGGTGAAGGGCTCGATTCCCGCCTTGCGCCAGGCCGACCTGTCGCGCCTGGACAGCTGTGGGCGCGCCTCGGCGCAGGCATTCGCGCGCGGCGCCGCGTTCCAGGCGCCCAGCCTCGTGCACCGCATGGCCACCGATGAAACCAGCAAGGATGCCATCATCGCCGAAGTGCACCGCTATTTCCTCGATGAGACGATCAGCGCGGCCGACGCGCAACGCCGCATCGGCAGCATGTTGCAAGCGCTGAATAAAAAAGGACGAGACCATGTCACGCAAAATCCTCGTCGTTGACGACGATCAAAAGACCCGCATGCTATTGAAGGCCTACCTGGAAAAGAACCAGTACGAGGTGGGCCTGGCGCACGATGGCGCCACCTTCCTGGCCGAATTCCACCGCCACGTCGACAGCCTGTCGCTGGTGATCCTCGACGTGATGCTGCCCGACACGGATGGCTTTGCCCTGTGCAAGGTGGTGCGCGCCCGCTCGAACGTGCCCATCATCATGCTGACGGCCAGCTCCGACGAGACGGACCGGGTGGTGGGGCTGGAACTGGGCGCCGACGACTACATTGCCAAGCCCTACAGTCCGCGCGAATTGCTGGCGCGCATCAAGGCCATCCACCGCCGCACGGGCATCGACGCGGCCGCGCCGCCCCGCTATTACCGCTTCGTCGGTTTCACGCTCGATACGCTCGAGCGCACGGTGACGGATGCCGACGGCGAAGCGCTGCAGCTGACGGGTCTCGATTTCCAGCTGCTGCGCTACTTTGTCGAGCATCCGGGCGATATCCTCGACCGCAGCGTGCTGTGCGAACAGACGCGGGGGCGCGACGCGGGGCCGCTCGACCGCTCGCTCGATGTGCAGGTGAGCCGGCTGCGGTTGCGCCTGAAGGACGATGGCAAGCAGCCCATGCTGATCAAGACGGTGCGCGGGGCCGGTTATGTGTTCTCGGCCGACGTGAGCAGTGGGCATGCCTGAGCGGGGTGCGCGCCGGCTGCTCGAGCGCCTGCTGCCGCCATCGCTGCTGGGCCGCCTGTCCGTGGTGATGGTGGCCGGCGTGCTGGCCACGCAACTGGTGGGCAACCTGATCTGGGCCACGCAGCTGCGCCGCGACTCGGCCGTGGAGGCGCGCATGGCGTCGCAGCACCTGGCCCGCAGCGCCGCCAGCACCATCCGTTTCTTCCTCAGCCTGCCGGCCAACTACCGCCCCATCCTGATCCAGCAATTTCGCGAGATGGGCGGCACGCGCTTCTTTGTCAACGTCAACCAGGGGCCGCTGGCCATCCGCGAAATTGCTCCGCACGCGCTGGCCGATACGGTGGTGGCCACGGTGGGTGCGGCGCTGAAGAGCGACTTGCCGCAGCTGGCCGGCTACCGCGTGGGCTTCGCCTGGCCGAGCGACCTGGTGGTGGCCGACAGCGGCGCGCACATCGGCGACTTGCCGGAAAACTGGGTGCAGCACATCTTGCTGCTGAAACCGAATCCCGCGCCCGTCCTCGTGATCCAGGCCGAGCTTGAGCCGGGCAACTGGCTGTACCTGGCGGCACTGATGCCTAACCCGTATTTCTTGCAAAGCAGTAATCCATGGACACTCGACCGGGTATTGCTGCAAGCGTTGTCGCTGGCGGCCGTGCTGCTGCTGTCGATCCTCGTCGTACGCTGGACCACACGGCCGCTGGCGGCCCTGTCGGACGCGGCCGAAGCGTTTGGCCGTGGCGAGACGCCGCCGCCCCTGCCGCAGACGGGCAGCCGCGAGTTCGTGCAGACGGCGCGCGCCTTCAGCGGCATGCGCGAACGCATCCAGCGCTACCTGGAAGACCGCGAACGGCTGTTCGTCTCGATTTCGCACGACTTGCGCACGCCCATCACGCGTCTGAAATTGCGTACGGAATTGCTCGACGACGACGTGCAGCGCAACGAATTCCACGATGACCTCGATGAGCTGGACATGATGGTCAAGGGTGCGCTGCAATGCGTGAAGGATAGCGATATCCATGAAAACGCCACCGAGGTGCGCCTGGACCCCTTGCTGCAGCGCATGGTGCGGGGGACACAGCTGGCCGGCCATGAAGTGCATTACGTGGAAACGGACCTGAGCGTGAAGGCCAAGCCCCTGGCCTTGAAGCGCGCCATCGGCAACTTGCTCGACAATGCCCTGTTTTACGGCAAGACCGCCCACCTTTCGGCGTGCCGCGAGGGCGCCAACGTGGTCATCCGCATCCGCGATGACGGCCCCGGCGTGGCCGAAGAGGCGTTCGCCAGCCTGTTCCAGCCCTATGTGCGCCTGGAACATGGCCGCGAGCAAAACGCGCATGGCATGGGATTGGGGCTCGGTATCGCGCGCAGCATCGTCCAGGCTCACGGCGGCGAGCTGACCCTGGCCAACCACCGCGATGGCGGCCTGGAAGCGACCATCCGTCTGCCGGCCCAGTAAGCGACGTCAGCTTCACCCGGCCAGCAGTGCGCTGGGCACGCGCGGCGAGGACATCAGGTCGCGGAAGGCGGCCCAGTGCTCGGCGCGCGTCGCGCCCTGGCGTTCGACATAGGCTTTCGCCATGTCCTGGCCCAGGTTGTAATTGATGACGTACGCACCCATGGCGTCATAGAACTGCAGGCGCTGCGCGGATTTCTCGGCCGGGTACAGGCGCACGTTGACCAGCCATTCCAGCGCCTCTTCGCGCGTCAGGCTGCCTTCCAGGTATCGGCGCGCGATGTCGTTGTCGGCATAACCGAGTTTGGCCAGCAGCGCGTTGAGTTGCGCATAGCGGGGCGCCAGCGCCGGGTCGAGGCCGGCCAGCGGGTACAGCACCTGTTGTTCGAAAGCCAGCCGTTCTTCATCCGTAAAACTCAGTTCGATGCCGTAATTGGCTGTGCCTTCGGCGATCAACGATTGCGGCGAATACAGCGGATAGATGCAGTACTCCATCCAGCCCTTGCCTCGCACCAGGTCGCGCTCGAGCAGCACGTTGTAGACGTGGTGGCCCGGATACGCTTCGTGGCAGCCGAGATCGACGGCGCGATCGATGTACACGGGCAAGTCCGTATTGATCTGGATCACGCTCTGGTAGTTGCCCTTGTACCAGTTGTAGCCGCTCCACGGCTTGTCGGTGACAAATTCCAATATGAAATCTTCGCCTTCGGGCAGGGCGATGTAGCACAAGGTGCGCTCGCGTCCCGCGCGGATGGCCGCATCCATGACGGCGTGCAGCTTGTCGGCGGGAATGATGAGCTGTGCGCGCAAGGCGTTGACCCTGTCGCTGACCGTGCCGTCGCCAGGCAGCAGCGCGTCGATCTGCGCCACCAGTGTTGCATAGTATGCGCGGCTGTGATGGGGCGAGACGGCGTCGTACAGGCGCGCGCTTTCCGTATCGAAATCGAGGCGCGATCCCTGCAGCATCTCCGCGCGCGCCATGACGGCTTGCAGCTGCTTGCGCAGGTTGAGGGCGCGCAGGCCAGTTTCACCGGCCAGCAGGGCCAGCGCTTTGTCCGTCGCGGCCTGGATATCGCTTAAACCCAGTTGCTGTTCCACCGCTTCCTGTTGCCATGCGGGCGGGCCGTAATAGGCATCCACATACGAGGCATCGTGCTGGCCCATGGCCAGGACCAGCCTGACGTAGCGTTCGGCCACGTCGGCGAGAGTAGGAGAGTTGCTGTCGTTGTTCGTCATGGTGGCCTGGTTTTTGCGGTTGGGCAGGCGCTTATTGTATAGCGCAACAGGCTGGAGCGAGGCACGGATACGGAGCACGGACGGGCGGCCTCATTTCTCTATAACAATTAGAAAAATGCATCTTGATATAGCTCAGTGAACCCGGCGTTCGTGGCCTGCGCGTGCGGGTTTGGTAGCAAGATGGCGTGGTCTTCTTTTTTATGTGTACACGTGATTTTCCTCTTGATTTTTCTTCGTTTATGGACGAATATGATGTACGAGATCCGGCACTACCTGACATCATCGGGCAGGGATTTATATACAGAATGGCTGAAGCGGCAGCGCGACAATACGGCCAGGGTGGCTATCGTGCGACGCGTGCTGCGTATGATGCCCGGTAATTTTGGCGATCATAAATTTTGCCACGACGGCGTGTGGGAATTGCGCATCGACGTGGGGCCTGGTTACCGTATTTACTATGCCATCGACGAGGGCCAGATTATTTTATTGCTGTGTGGCGGAGACAAGCGCACGCAGTCGAAAGACATCGAATACGCCTGTGCCTGCTGGCACGACTGGAAGGAGAGAGGACATGAAAGAGGACGTGAAACAGGTCATGAACAAACCAGCAAGAGACCGCTCGCATGACGAAGCGATGGCTGAACTGTACCGCGACGATCCCGCCTTCGCCCTTGAACTGATCAACAATATCCTCGTCGATGGCGACCACGGCGAACTGCTGGCCGTGCTGCGCCAGCTGACGCGCGCCTTTGGCGGCGTGCCCGCCGTGGCGCAGGCGGCTAAGCTCAACCCTACCCAGCTGTACCGCACCCTGTCGCCCGATGGCAATCCCTCCCTGAGTACCTTGACGGCCATCCTCGATGCCATGGGCTTGCGCCTGGCCGTGGAACCCAGGCAGCCCGAACGTCCATTTTCCGCACCGGCTGCCTGAGTCCCCGCCCTGGGTTTAAAACTCCACGGGCCGTGCCTCGCGCATCGCTTGCGTCATGGCCAAGCCGATGCGCGTCGCCTCTGTTGCGTCGTGCAAGGTCAGCGACAAGGTGCGCCGGCCCAGTGCCGCATCCGTAAACTCCTGCGCCTCGATCAAGAAGGCGTCGGCGAAGCGGGCATAGAAGTCTGGCGTGCACTCATTGCGCACGCCATGCGCATCCGAAATTTCCACCCTGTTCAGACGTGGATTGCTGCCCACGGCCAGGCGGCCGCCCGTGCCGAACACTTCCGTCAGGGTTTCATGGCCATGCGCCATGGTGCGCGAGGCCATGAAGCTGGCCATGCTGCCATCGGAAAATTCGACCGTTGCCAGCCCGTTGTCGACGTCGCCGAACGCCTGCAAGCCCGTGTGGATGGCGTTGGTGCCGCTCGCATACACGCGCTTGGGTGCGGGGTTGCCCAGCAGCCAGCGCGCCAGGTCGATATCGTGCACGCTGCAATCGAGGAAGATGCCGCCGCTGGTGGGGGCGAAGCGCATGAAGGCGCCGCTGGGGTCGTTCTGGTCGCAGGTTTGCGAGCGCACCAGATACGGCTTGCCGATGAGGCCCTGGGCGATCTTTTGCTGCGCGTCATGGTAGCTGGCGTCAAAACGGCGCACGAAGCCGATCATGATCGTCAGCTGCGGGTGGCGCGCCGCTTCCGCTTCCACCTTCAGGCAGTCGGCCAGGTCCAGCGACAGCGGTTTTTCGCAAAACACGTGCTTGCCGGCGCGCAGGGCGGCGATGATCTGGTCCGCATGCAGCGAGGTGGGCGTGACGAGAAAGACGGCGTCCAGGCCCGGGTGGGCCAGCAGGGCGTCGTAATCGGCATAGCCGGTCGTGATGCCGAGCTGGCTGGCGGCCCAGTCCAGTTCGGCTGGCACGGGACTGCAGGCGGCCACGACTTCGGCATTCGGCACGCGCTGCGCCAGGTTGATGGCGTGGCGCTGGCCCAGCCGGCCCAGGCCGACGATGCCGACTTTTAATGTTGGGGATGACATGGTGTCTCCAGATATTTTTATTCTTGTTTATAAAGTGACCACACGCTGTTCGCGCCACGACAGCGTCGCCGCCTCGGCCAGTTCCAGCGCCTTCAAGCCATCGTGGACGGTCGTGCGCAGCGGCGTGCCGTGGGTGAGGGCGTCAAAGAAGTGCGCCATTTCCTGCGCGTAGGCCACGCGATAACGTTCCAGGAAGAAATCTTCCGGCCTGTCGACGCTGACGTTCACCGAACCATAGGCCGTCACTTCCGTCGGCTTGTGGTTGCCCGCCTGCAGCATGCCGGCGCTGCCCAGCACCTCAAAACGCTGGTCATAGCCGTAGGCAGCGCGGCGCGAGGCATTGATCTGGCACAAGCGTCCCTTGGCCGTGCGGATGGTGACGACGGCCGTGTCCAGGTCGCCCGCTACGCCGATGGCCGGATCGACGAGGCAGCTGCCCGTGGCGTGCACGCTGACGGCTTCATCGTCGAGTATCCAGCGGAAGATGTCGAAATCGTGGATCAGCATATCCTTGAAGATGCCGCCCGAGACCTTGATGTAGCTGACCGGTGGCGGACCCGGGTCGCGGCTGGTGACGATGAGTAACTCCGGCGTGCCGATCTCGCCCGCTTCAATGCGTGTCTTGACGGCATTGAAAGTGGGATCGTAGCGGCGCTGGAAACCCAGCATGCACAGCACCTTGGCTTCCTTGACGGCGGCGGCGCAGGCGCGCGCCCGGTCGATGGTCAGGTCGACGGGTTTTTCGCAAAAGATGGCCTTGCCGGCGGCGGCCGAGCGCAGGATCAGGTCCGCGTGCGTGTCCGTGCTCGAGGCAATGACGACGGCCTTGATGGCCGGGTCGGCCAATGCCGCCTCAACCGTGGCGCTGCTGCCGCCATGCAGGCCGGCCAGCGCGGCGGCCGCTTCCTGGTTGACGTCAACCACGTACTTGAACTGCACGCCGGGTTGGGCAGCCAGGTTGGCCGCGTGGATTTTGCCGATGCGTCCGGCGCCGAACAACGCTACTTCAATCATCATGTTCTCCTGGGGTGTGGATTTCTTCGATGTCGAGCTCTAATTTGTAGGCCAGCGCGATGAACAGCGCCTGGCACAGGCAGATGGTGCTGGTCAGCGAGCGGAAGGCGAAGGCGCTGCCCTCGGTGACGGTGAGCAGCGCGTCGGCGGCCCGCGCGAGCGGGGCCAGCTTGCTGTCGGTAATCACAAGGACCTTGGCGCCTTTGTCTTGCGCCGCCTTGATGCACTGCTGGGTTTCCTTGCCGTAAGGCGAGAAACTGATGGCGATCGCCACATCGCGTTCGCGCACGCTGCGCATCTGTTCGCGGTGCATGCCGCCCAGTCCGCTAATCAGGTGCACGCGCTTGTCCGTGTGTTCGAGCGCATAGGCGATGTAGGAGGCGATCGGAAAGGACCGGCGCACGCCGATCACATAGATATTTTCCGCTTTCAGCAGCAGGTTGACGGCCGCTTCCAGCTGCGCGTCGTCGAGTCCGGCCGCCAGGTCGTCGAGACCGGCGCGGCTGGCGCCGACGAATTCGCGCGTCAGGTCGCCTGCGCTCAGGGCGGCGTCGCGCGTGGAGATCAGCTTGCGGATGCGCTGCTGGTAGTCGGGCGTGGCGCCGGCCTGGTCCGTATAAGCCTGGCGGAACACGTCTTGCATTTCGGAAAAGCCCGTGTAGCCAAAGCGCTGCGCGAAACGCACGATGGCGGACGGCTGCACGTCGCAGGCGGCGGCGATGTCGCTGATGCGTTCGAGCATCAGGCTGGCCCGGTGCTTTTCAATGTACTGGGCGATGACTTTCAACTGGCGCGACAGGTTGTCGTACTCGGCGGCAATGTGCTGCATCAGTTGTTCGATGGGGGCGGTGGCTGCCATGATTTTTTCCTTGGTGTACTTGCTGGGCCGCTGTCTCCGTGCGGCTGGTTCTGGCGAGAATTATAGGAGGGAATCTTGAAAATAGAAACGAATTTCTATTTAAATTTATTTTGAAAATTTTATTGCATTTGTCTTTTTTGTGGCCTAAGCTGTGCGCAGTGCATCGGTTCGTGTGCCGCAAGGCCAGGCCGGTGACACCCTTCATAAAAGCTCGCAACTATAAAAATTAATCCGTCTAGGAGACATTCATGCATAGCAATAAAAGCAAGGGTTTGATGAAGTGCCTGGCCATCGCCAGCCTGGGCCTGAGCCTGGGTTTGAGCACGGGCGCCAGCCATGCTGCCGGCGAGAAATTCGTCATGGTCAGCCACGCGCCGGACTCCGATTCCTGGTGGAACACCATCAAGAACGCCATCAAGCAAGCCGGTGAAGACTTCAACGTGTCCGTCGACTACCGCAATCCGCCCAATGGCGACCTGGCCGACATGGCGCGCCTGATCGAGCAGTCGGCCGCGCGCAACTATGATGGCTTGATCGCCGACATCGCCGACTTCAGCGTGCTGCAAAAACCGCTGGGTACGGTAGTGGCCAAGAAAATCATGCTCGTGACCATCAATTCGGGCACCATCGCGCAAAGCGAACAGTTGAAAGCCATCATGCACGTGGGCCAGCCCGAATATGACGCGGGCCTGGGCGCCGGCAAGCGCGCCAAGGAAGCGGGCATCAAGTCGTTCGTGTGCGTGAATCACTATGCGATGAATGCGTCGTCGTTCGAACGCTGCCGCGGTTTTGCCGATGCGCTCGGCGTCGACTTCAAATCGTCCACGCTCGACACCAATGGCGTCGACCCTGGCGTCATCGAAAGCAAGGTCAGCGCTTATCTGCGCAGCAATCCGAAGACCCAGGCCGTGCTGGCGCTGGGACCGGATTCGGCGCCGGCCGCCATGCGCGCCGTCGAGAAGCTGGGCTTGAAAGGCAAGATGTACTTCGCCAGCTTCGACTTGTCGGAAGAAATCGCCAAGGGCATCAAGGATGGCAGCATCCAGTTCGCCATCGACCAGCAGCCCTATCTGCAAGGCTACATTCCTGTCGCCGTGATGGCCATCATGAAACAGCAAAAGATCACTGACCTGGCCAAGGTCAAGGAGATCCTGATCGCCAATCCGAAATACCAGGCACGCCTGGCGGAATACGGCCTGACCCCGATCTACGGCCCACGCCATATCAGCTCCGGCCCCGGTTTCGTGACCAAGGAAAACATTTCCAAGGTCGAAAAATACGCGGGCCAATACCGCTAATCCACACAGTCGCCACCGGGTTTGCCCAGCGCCGCACCGCTACCTGCGGGCGGCGAATGGGAGGAGCACGCCTGGCGCCAGCGATGCTGGCAGGAAAGTAATTGAAATTGGTAACAAGTATCACTGAAAGGACATCGTATGACTGCGCTCAAAACCAGCCTGGCTAGCCCCGGCATGAATCCTCCTCCGCCTCCCGGCGCCGCCAGCAAGCCAGTTGCCGCCGCCGACGAGCGCGTGGGCACGACCAGCTGGGTCAAACGGTTTTTTGGCCGCCCCGAGTTCGCCTCGATTTCCGGCGCGGTGCTCGTGTTTGCCTTCTTCGTCATCACGGCCGGCGATTCCGGCATGTTCAACCTCGATGGCGTCGTCAACTGGATGCAAGTGGCGTCCTACCTGGGCATCATCGCCATCGGTGCCTGCCTGCTGATGATCGCCGGTGAATTCGACCTGTCGATCGGCTCCATGATCGGCTTTGCCGGCATGATGATCGCCATCCCGACCATCTATTTCCACTGGCCACTGTGGGCCGCCATTATTTTCGCCTTCGCCGGTTCCATGGCGCTGGGCTGGCTCAACGGCTACATCGTCATCAAGACGCGCCTGCCATCGTTCATCGTTACCCTGGCATTCCTGTTCATCCTGCGCGGCCTGACCTTGGCCCTGTCGATCATGTTCGCCAACCGCACCATCGTCAGCGGCGTGGGCGACCTGGCGGCGCAGGACTGGCTGGCCAGCCTGCTGTTCCACGGCAATGTGGCCACTGGCCTGTTCCAGTGGATGGGCGCGCATGGCTGGATCGCCGTGCTCGACGACGGCTCGCCGCTGGTGAAAGGCATTCCGAAAGTCATCGCCTGGTGGCTGGTGCTGGCTGCCGGTGCCGCGTTCGTGTTGTCGCGTACCCGCTTCGGCAACTGGATGTTCGCCGTGGGCGGCGACGCCAACGCGGCCAAGAATGTGGGCGTGCCGGTGCGCAAAGTGAAAATTTCGCTGTTCGTCTTCACGGCCTTCTGCGCCTGCCTGTTTGCCACCTTGCAAGTATGCGACGTGGGGTCGGCCGCCGCCGACCGGGGCATGCAAAAGGAATTCGAAGCCATCATCGCGGCCGTCATCGGCGGCGCCTTGCTGACGGGCGGCTACGGTTCCGTCGTCGGCGCCTGCTTCGGCGCGCTGATCTTCGGTGTGGTGCAGATCGGCATCACTTATACCAACATCAATTCGGACTGGTTCCGCGTGTTTCTCGGCGTGATGCTGCTGATCGCGGTGCTGTTCAATAACTTTGTACGCTCACGCGTCACGGAAGCGAGATAAATCATGAGCGAGCATATTCTTGCCCTGGAAAATGTCAGCAAGCGCTTCGGCTCCGTGCTGGCCCTGCAAAACATCACCATGCGCCTGAAGGAAGGCGAAGTCCACTGTTTGCTGGGCGACAACGGCGCCGGCAAGTCGACGTTGATCAAGACCCTGGCCGGCGTGCACAAGCCCACCGACGGCCAATACCTGGTAGATGGCAAGCCCGTCGTCTTCAATTCGCCCAGCGAAGCGCTGGACATGGGCGTGGCCACCGTCTACCAGGATCTGGCGCTGGTGCCGCTGCTGTCCGTGGCGCGCAATTTCTTCATGGGGCGCGAGCCGATGAAAAAGCTGCTGGGACTGGTGCCCGTGATGGATATCGACTATGCGGCCGAGACGGCGCGCGACAAGCTGGCCGAGATGGGCATCATGGTGCGCGACCCGCACCAGGCCATCGGCACCATGTCGGGCGGCGAAAAGCAGTGCCTGGCCATCGCCCGCGCCATCCACTTCGGCGCCAGGGTGCTGATCCTCGACGAGCCGACGGCAGCCCTGGGCGTAAAACAGTCGTTCAATGTGTTGAAACTGATTTACAAGGCGCGCGAGCGGGGCATTTCCGTAATCTTTATCACGCACAATGTGCACCATGCGTATCCGGTGGGCGACTCGTTCACGTTGTTGAACCGGGGCAAGTCGCTGGGCACCTTCACCAAGGATACGGTGAGCAAGGAAGCCTTGCTGGACATGATGGCGGGCGGCGCGGAAATGCAAACGCTGATGAGTGAACTCGACGGTGTCACGATTTAAGGATAGCCATGAATAATTCCACACAATTTGCCCAGGGCCGGGCGCTGGACGTGATCTGCCTGGGCCGCCTGGCCGTGGACCTGTACGCGCAGCAGATCGGCAGCCCGCTGGAAGACGCGACGAGCTTCGCCAAGTACCTGGGCGGCTCGTCGGCGAACATCGCCTTCGGCACGGCTCGGCTGGGCTTGAAGTCCGCCATGCTGTCGAAGGTGGGCGACGACCACATGGGCCGTTTCCTCACCGACACCCTGTCGAAGGAGGGCTGCGACGTCAGCCACGTGGGCATCGACCGCGACCGCCTCACGGCTTTGGTCATGCTGGGCATCAAGGACAAGAACACGTTTCCCCTGATTTTCTATCGTGAAAATTGCGCCGACATGGCCATCGACGCATCGTCGGTGGATGCGGCTTTCATTGCCTCGACCAAGGCGCTGTTGATCACCGGCACGCATTTCTCCACGGCTGCCATGCACGCCATCAGCACGCAGGCATTGCAGCTGGCCCGCGCCAACAACGTGCGTACCGTGCTCGACATCGATTACCGGCCCGTGCTGTGGGGTTTGTCGGGCAAGGCCGATGGCGAAACGCGTTTCGTTTCGAACGAAGGCGTGACGAAACATCTGCAAAGCATCCTGCCGCAATTCGACTTGATCGTCGGCACGGAAGAAGAATTCATGATCGCCGGCGGCGGCGCGGATATCATGGCCAGCTTGCGCGCCGTGCGGGCCGCCACCCTGGCCACCCTCGTTGTCAAGCGGGGCCCTCTGGGCAGCGCCGTCATCGACAATGTGGTGCCGCACAGCCTCGATGATGCATATAACTACCGTGGCGTGCGCGTGGAAGTGCTCAATGTGCTGGGCGCGGGCGACGCGTTTCTGTCGGGCTTCCTGAAAGGCTGGCTGCGCGGCGAGGATTACGAAGCGTGCTGCCGCTACGCGAATGGCTGCGGCGCCCTCGTCGTGTCGCGCCACGGCTGCGCGCCGGCCATGCCGTCGCCCGTCGAGCTCGACTATTTCCTCGCCAATGCGGCCAAACTGACGCAGCCGGACCAGGACGCCACCTTGTCGCGCCTGCACCGCACGACGGTGGCGCGCAAGGAGTGGGATGAGTTGTGCGTGTTTGCCTTTGACCACCGCACGCAATTCTTTGAGCTGGCGCAACAGACGGGCGCGCCCGAGTCCGCCATTGCGGCCTTGAAGCAATTGATGGTGCAAGCCGTGGCGCAGACGGAAACGGCCTTGCAGCTGGCCGGCAAGACGGGCGTGCTGATCGATGGCCGCTATGGCGTCGATGCCCTCAACGATGCGACCGGGCGCGGCTGGTGGATAGGCCGTCCCGTGGAATTGCCGGGATCGAACCCGCTGCAATTCGACTGGGGCCGTTCCATCGGCTCCCACCTGCTCAGCTGGCCCAAGGAACACGTGATCAAGTGCCTGGTGCAATTGCACCCTGACGACGCCGTGGAAAACCGGCTGGAACAGGAAGCGCAAATCAAGGCCCTGTACGACGCGGCGCAAGTGAGCGGTCACGAACTGTTGCTCGAAGTCATACCGTCGGAAGCGTTGCCGCACAGCGACGACACGGTGTTACGCGCCGTCAAGCGCCTGTACAACCTCGGTATTTATCCCGAATGGTGGAAGCTGGAAAGCATGTCAGCCCAGCAATGGCAAGCCATCGATGCCCTCGTGCACGAGCGCGATCCGTACTGCCGTGGCGTCGTCCTGCTGGGTTTGAACGCGCCGATTGCCGCCCTGGCCGACAGTTTCGAGCAAGCCAGCGCCAGTACGACGTGCCGCGGTTTCATGGTGGGCCGCACTATCTTCCAGGAACCGAGCCGCCGCTGGCTGGCCGGCGAACTTGACGATGCCGGCCTGATCGCCGCCGTGCGCGCCAACTTCGAACAGCTCATTTCCCTGTGGCAGCGTACACGCAACCGTCTGGAGCGTGCAGCATGAGTACGATTCGTTTGACCATGGCCCAAGCCCTGGTACGCTACCTGGCCGCCTTGCGGGTGGAGGGGGGCGAACCTTTGTTCGGCGGCGCCTTTGCCATCTTCGGCCACGGCAACGTGGCGGGCCTGGGCGAGGCGCTGTACCAGTACCGCGACAGCTTCCCGACCTACCGCGCCCATAACGAACAGGCGATGGCGCACTCGGCCATCGCCTATGCCAAAGCCCACATGCGCCGGCGCATGATGGCCGTGACCAGTTCCATCGGCCCGGGCGCGACCAACTTGTTGACGGCCGCCGCGCTGGCCCACGTGAACCGCCTGCCCGTGCTCTTGCTGCCCGGCGACGTCTTCGTCTCGCGCGCGCCGGATCCGGTACTGCAGCAGCTGGAAGACGGCACGGATGGCAGCGTGTCGGTGAACGATGCGTTCAAGCCGCTGTCGCGCTATTTCGACCGCATCGTGTATCCGGAACAGCTACTGACGGCCTTGCCGCGCGCCATTGCCGCCTTGACGGACCCGGCCGCTTGCGGTCCCGTCACCTTGTCTTTGCCGCAAGACGTGCAGACGATGGCGTATGACTATCCCGTGGATTTCTTTGAACCGCGCATCGTGCGTTTCCGCTCCTTGCCGCCTGTCGAGCAGGAACTGGAAGAGGCGGCAGCGTTGTTGAAAAACGCGAAGCAGCCGCTGATCGTCGCCGGTGGCGGCGTGCTGTATGGCAAGGCCAGCGCCGCCTTGCAGGCGTTTGCCGAGCGCCATGGCATTCCCGTGGCGGAAACCCAGGCCGGTAAAAGTTCTTTGCCATGGAACCATCCGCTGCAGCTGGGCGCCATCGGCGTGACGGGCTCGCCTGCGGCCAACAGCCTGGCGGCGGACGCGGACGTGGTGCTGGCCATCGGCACGCGCCTGCAGGATTTCACGACGGGTTCGAACTCCCTGTTTGCGCAGGCGCAACTGGTGAGCCTGAACGTCAACAGTTTTGATGCGCTGAAACGCCGGGGCCTGGGCTTGCAGGCGGACGCGACACTCGGTTTGCAAGGCCTGTCGCGGCTGCTGGGCAGCTGGAATAGCGCGGGCCAGTGGATGGACCGGGCACAACAGGCAGGGAACGCGTGGCGCGAGACGGTCAAAAGCATCACGGGCCGGCGCGATGTGGCCGGCTTGCCGTACGACGGCGAAGTCATCGGCGCCGTGCAACGTTCTTCAGCGGACTCGACCAGCAACGATATTGTCGTCTGCGCGGCGGGCACCTTGCCGGCCGAGCTGCATAAACTGTGGCGCACGTCGACGCCGGGCGGCTACCACATGGAATACGGCTACTCGTGCATGGGTTACGAGATCGCCGGTGGCCTCGGCGTCAAGATGGCCAAACCCGATGCCGAGGTCATCGTCATGGTGGGCGATGGCAGCTATCTGATGATGAATTCGGAAATCGCCACCTCCGTCATGCTCGATAAAAAACTTATCATCGTCGTGCTCGACAACCGCGGTTATGGCTGCATCAACCGCCTGCAGCAGGCCTGCGGCAACCCTTCGTTCAACAATATGTTGCCCGACAGCGCACCGCATATCGACTTTGCCCTGCATGCGCAATCGCTGGGCGCGCTGTCCGAGCACGTGGCCAATATCGCCGAGCTGGAACAGGCCATGCTGCGCGCTCGCGCCGCGCCACGCACCTATTTGATTTGCATCGATACGGACGACACGCGCACGACCGAAGAGGGCGGTTGCTGGTGGGAAGTGGCCGTGCCCGAGGTCTCCACGCAGCCAGCCGTGCAAGCCGCCCGCGCCCGTTATGAAATTGACCGCCAAGGACAACAACAATGAACGCACCGACATGGAATGTAAAGATCGGCATCAACCCGATCTCGTGGATGAACGACGATTTACCGAGCCTGGGCGGTGAAACGCCTTTGGAAACGGCGTTGAAAGAGGGCGCCGAGATCGGCTACGTGGGTTTTGAGCTGGGCAACAAGTTTCCGAAAGATGCCCCGGCTCTGAACGCGGTGCTGGGCAAGTATGGCCTGGCGTGCGTTTCCGGCTGGTATTCGGGACGCCTGGCGCACCGCTCGGTCGAAGACGAGATCGCTTCCGTCGGCCCGCATTTGCGCTTGCTGGCCGACAGCGGCGCCACCGTCATGGTCTACGGCGAAGTGGCCGACGCCATCCAGGGCGAAGCGCGCCCGCTGTATAAACGCCCGCGTTTCCAGTCGCAGCAGCAATGGCAGGACTACGCCAACAAATTGACGGCCTTTGCCGCCCATCTGCTCGCGCACGGCGTGCGCCTGGCCTACCACCACCACATGGGCGCCTACGTGGAAACGCCGGCCGATGTGGACCAGTTGATGGCTTTGACGGGAGCCGAGGTCGGCTTGCTGTTCGACACGGGCCACATCACGTTCGCCGGCGGCGATGCGCTGGCGGTGCTCAACAAGCATATCGACAGGATTTGCCACGTGCATTGCAAGGACGTGCGCCCCAACGTCGTGAAACTGGCCCGCAACGGCCACTGGAGTTTTTTGCAGGCCGTGATCAATGGCGCTTTCAGCGTGCCCGGCGACGGCAGCATCGATTTTCCGGCCATCCTCACGCGTTTATATCTGCACGGCTACGAAGGCTGGCTCGTGGTGGAGGCGGAGCAGGATCCGGCCGTGGCCCCCAGCTACGAATACGCGAAGATGGGCCATGACTACCTGGCTAAGCTCGTCGAGGCCATCCCGCGCCTGGGCCGGGAGGCGGCATGAGTCCGCTATTAGTCAAAGCGAACAAGGCCGGCGGCAAGATCGTTGAAGTCACGCCCGAGTCGGCCGGCTGGACGCATGTCGGTTTCGCCGCGCACCGGCTTCAGGCGGGCGAATCGCTGAGCCTGGACACGGGCAAGCGCGAGCTGTGCATCGTCGTGCTGACGGGTACGGTGACCGTACAGGCCGGTGAACAGCAGTGGCGCGAGATCGGTCACCGCCAAAGCGTCTTTGAGGACCGCTCGCCGTATGCCGTGTATGTCCCGCTGGATACAACGGTCAACATCACGGCAGTGAGCAATGCCGAGGTCGGACTTTGCAGCGCGCCCGCCACGACCCACCGTCCGGCGCGCCTGATCGACCCCGCCACCATGACGCGCTCCGTGCGCGGCAAGGGCGCGAATACCCGCTATGTGTGCGACATCCTGCCGCAGACGGCCGAGGCCGATGGTTTGCTGGTGGTCGAGGTGGTCACGCCGTCCGGCCACTCGTCCAGCTATCCGCCGCATAAACACGACAGCGACAATGTGCCGCTGGAAAGCTCACTGGAAGAAACGTATTACCACCGCCTCAATCCCGAGCAGGGCTTTGCCTACCAACGGGTCTACACAGACGACCGTTCCATTGATGAAGCCATGGCCGTGGAAAACCACGACGTGGTAATGGTGCCCAGGGGCTACCACCCCGTGACCGTGCCGTATGGCTACGACGGCTATTACCTGAACGTGATGGCTGGCCCCAAGCGGGTCTGGCATTTCAAGAACGACCCGGCCCATGACTGGCTGATGACGAAATAACCTAGGACAAGACAATGACAACCCCGATGATTGGCCACTTTATTGGTGGCAACCCGATGGCTTCGCGTTCAGAGCGCACGAGCGACGTCTTCAATCCCGCCACCGGCGCCGTGACGGCGAAAGTGGCGCTGGCCACGCCTTCCGAACTGAACGCGGCCGTGGCGGCAGCCCACGCGGCGTTTCCCGCTTGGTCGCAAACCTCGCCGCTGCGTCGCGCCCGGGTCATGTTCAAGTTCAAGGAATTGCTGGAAGAGCACTCCGACCAACTGGCCGCCCTGATCACGGCGGAGCACGGCAAAGTATTTACGGATGCCAAAGGGGAAGTGACGCGCGGCATCGAAGTGGTGGAGTTTGCCTGCGGCATCCCGCAAATGATGAAGGGAGAATACTCGGAACAGGTGGCCGGCGGCATCGATGCGTGGTCGATCCGCCAGGCGCTCGGTGTGTGCGTCGGCATCACGCCATTCAACTTTCCCGTGATGGTGCCCATGTGGATGTTCCCGATGGCCATTGCCTGCGGCAATACGTTCGTGCTGAAACCGTCGGAGCGCGACCCGTCGGCCAGCCTGCTGCTGGCGCAACTGTTGACGGACGCGGGCTTGCCCGATGGCGTCTTCAATGTGGTGCAGGGTGACAAGGAAGCCGTGGATGGGTTATTGCACCACCCGGACGTGCGCGCCGTCAGTTTCGTCGGTTCCACGCCGATTGCCGAATATATCTATGCGACCGGCTGTGCGCAGGGCAAGCGCGTGCAGGCCCTGGGTGGCGCGAAGAACCACATGGTCGTCATGCCCGACGCGGACATCCCGCAGACGGTCGACGCGCTGATGGGCGCGGCGTTTGGCTCGGCCGGCGAGCGCTGCATGGCCATTTCCGTCGTCGTCGCGGTGGGCAATGTGGCGGACCAGCTGGTCGACGCGCTGGTGCCGCGTATTGCTGCCCTGAAAATCACGCCGGGCATGGATCTGTCGGCCGAGATGGGCCCGGTTGTCACGCAAGTACACAAGGACAAGATCGCCGGCTACATCGCCAAGGGTGTGGAAGAGGGCGCCAAGCTGGTGGCCGACGGGCGCGGTTTCGTGCTGCCCGGCCACGAGCAAGGGTTCTTCCTCGGCGGCAGCCTGTTCGACCATGTCACGCCGGACATGACGATCTACAAGGAAGAAATCTTCGGGCCCGTGCTGTGCATCGTGCGCGTGCCGGACTTTACGACGGCGCTGGACCTGGTCAACGCGCATGAGTACGGCAATGGCACGGCCATCTACACGCGCGACGGCAACACGGCGCGCGAGTACACGCACAGGGTGCAGGTGGGGATGGTCGGGGTGAACGTGCCGATTCCCGTGCCGATGGCCTTCCACAGCTTCGGCGGCTGGAAGCGCAGCCTGTTTGGCGACCACCACGCGCATGGCCCCGAATCCGTGCGTTTCTATACGAAACAGAAGGCCGTGACCCAACGCTGGCCCGCATCGACGGCAGCCGGCGCTGAGTTTGCCATGCCGACCCTCAAGTAAAGCACCAAGCAAACCCGGCTGGTTCGCTTCTTGCTTACTGCAATGGTTGTGTTTAGCCATTGCAGATCGCTCCCATGACGTCCAGCCGTACCCAGCCTTTGCGCATCGTTGTCGTCAACACCATTGTCGAGCACGGCGTGCACGAGAATGCGGCCTTGGCTGCCCAGGTGCAGCGCGGCAATGCCTTGCGCATCGGCTTGCTGGAATCGGGCTTCGATATCGTCGCCTCGCTGCCAGCCGACCTCTACCTCCCCGAGCGCATCGCGCAACTGCAGCCTGACCTCATCATCATCGATGCTGAATCGGACGCGCGCGACGTGCTCGAGCACATCGTCATCGCCACGCGCGACGAGCGCCGCCCCATCGTCCTGTTTACCGAAGACGGCGCCACGGCCAGCATCGATGCGGCCATGGCGGCCGGCGTGTCCGCGTATATCGTGGCCGGCCTGCATGCCGAGCGCATCTTGCCCGTGCTCAATGTGGCCCTGGCGCGCTTTCGCCAGGAAGAAAAACTGCGCGCCGAATTGCTCGACACGCGGCACAAGCTGCTCGAGCGCAAGGTAATCGAACGGGCCAAGGGTCTGTTGATGACGCATCACGGCTTGACGGAAGACCAGGCTTACCAGCGCTTGCGCAGCATGGCGATGAACAAGAAACTCAAACTGGCGGACATTGCCCAGCGTATCCTCGACGTGGAGGACTTGCTGGGATGAAGCGCGCATTTCCTGACACATGCTGGTGCAGTGCACCATTCCGGTGCATTTTCACCTGCCTGGGACCGGGCATGCACAGGCACGGTCCTTGCTGCTGGATGGCTATGGCCTTGCCCATGTCGGCGCGGCAAAACAGTACTTATCAGCAAGGAATGGTATGACACAGCAAGCGGGCACGAGTGCCCACGCGATGCGCTCCATGCATCCGGAAAAACAGACGATACGCATCGGCTACCTGCCGCTGACCGATTGCGCCTCGCTGGTGATGGCGTCAAAACTGGGTCTCGATGAAAAATACGGCATCAAGCTCGAACTGAGCCGGGAGATGTCGTGGGCCGGCGTGCGTGACAAATTGAACAGCGGCGAACTCGACGCTGCCCACGTGCTGTACGGTCTCGTGTATGGTGTGCAGATGGGCATCGGCGGGCAACAGCACGACATGGCCGTGCTGATGAACCTCAATCACAGCGGCCAGGCCGTGACCTTGTCGGCGGCGCTGGCGCGCGAGGGCGCCCACGATGGACCATCGCTGGCGCGGCACATGCGCGGCGCGGCGCGGCCATTTGCGTTTGCGCATACTTTCCCGACCGGCAACCACGCGATGCTGCTGCAATACTGGCTGGCCGCGCACGGCATCGATCCGCTGCGCGACGCGCGCGTGATGACGGTGCCGCCGTCGCAGATGGTGGCCGCCTTGCGCGCTGGCCAGATGGATGGCTTTTGCGCCGGCGAACCATGGGGCTACAAGGCCATCGTCGATGGCGTGGGCGTGACGGCCACCACCAGCGGCGCCATCTGGCCCGACCATCCGGGCAAGGTGCTGGGCACCAGCGCCGCGTTTGCGCAGCAGCATCCGAACAGCTGCCGCGCCTTGATCGCCGCCGTGCTCGAGGCGGGGCGCTGGATCGACGCCAGCGACACCAACCGGCTGGCCATGGCGGCCACCCTGGCCGAGCCCGCTTACCTGCATACGCCGCAGGAAATCCTGGCGCCGCGCATCCTCGGCCATTACCAGGATGGCCTGGGCAAGACCTGGGACGAGGCGCACGGCTTGAAGTTTTACGGCGATGGCGCCGTCAATTTCCCGTATTTGTCGGACGGCATGTGGTTCATGACCCAGCACCGGCGCTGGGGCTTGCTGCGCGACGAACCCGATTACCTGGCCGTGGCGCGCCAGGTCAACCGCATCGACCTGTACCGCCAGGCGGCGGAAATGACGGCTACGCCCGTACCCAAATCCCCGATGCGCAGCTCGACCCTGTGCGACGGCGTCGTGTGGGACGGCAGCGCGCCGGAAGCGTACGCGGCATCGTTTGCCATCGGCCACTTTTTCTGATTGGAGAGTTCATCATGGCGCAATGTGGTAGCGTGACCCTGGTCGGCGCCGGTCCCGGCGACCCGGACCTGCTGACCCTCAAGGCCGTGAAGGCCATCGCGCGGGCCGACGTGGTGCTGATCGACGACCTCGTCAACCCGGCCATCCTCGCGCATGCGGCACACGGCGTGCGCGTGGTCGAAGTGGGCAAGCGGGGCGGCTGCGCTTCCACGCCGCAAGCGTTCATCGAACGCTTGATGCTGGCCGAAGCGCGCGCGGGGCTGCATGTGGTGCGCCTGAAGGGGGGCGACCCGTATCTGTTCGGACGGGGCGGCGAAGAGCGCGCCTACCTGCGCAGCCATGGCGTGCCCGTCGAAGTAATTCCCGGCATCAGCAGCGGCCTGGCCGCGCCATCGTCCATCGGTGTGCCGCTCACGCACCGTGGCTGGAGCCAGGGCGCCATCTTCGTCACGGGCCACGGCAAGGATGCCGTGTCCGAGCCGAACTGGTCGGCCCTGGCGCAAAGCGGCTTGACGCTCGTCATCTACATGGGCGTGGCCAGGGTGGCCGCCATCCAGGCCGGCTTGCTGGCCGGCGGCATGGCGCCCGGCACGCCCGTGGCCGTGGTGCAATCGGCCAGCCTGGCCGCCCAGCGCCAGTTGCTGAGCACTTTGCAGCGCTTGCCGGACGATCTGCTGGCCAGCGGCCTGGGCAGTCCCAGCATCATCGTCGTGGGCGACGTGGTGCGCTGCGCCGATGCCTGGGATGACCATGGCGTCGGCGCCTTGCTGGCCGGGGCACTGCGGGAAGCTTAAGCACCCGGTGTTTCCAGTGCAACCATCGTACGCGCTTTTTTTCTTCCACAAGCGCGTCGGGCATGAGCTTTGATAGTATCCTCGTACTTGCTGGGCGGCCGCAGCGCCGTCCATTCGAGGAAACCGGAATAAGCGATCGACAATGCACACTTTGAGCAAGGGCGGGGCGGGATCAGGTATCAGGATATGGGCGGGTGGCCTGCTGCTGGCCCTGGCGGTGGGCGGCGCCTTGTATGCGGGCGCGGCGCGCACGGTCAATGACGACGCCGAACAGCGTTTCGACAATCTCACGCATAGTGCCCAGCACAGCCTGATCACGCGCGTAAAAAGCTATTCCGACCTGCTGCGGGGCCTCGAAGCCCTGTTCCGCACCAGCGAGCACCTGACGCGGCGCCAGTTCCACGATTACGTGGCCGGCCTCGATATCGTGCGCCAGTTCCCGGCCATCGAATCGGTCAACTATGCGGCGGCCGTGCCATCGGCGCAGCGCGCCGCCTTCATCGAGTCCGTGCGCAAAGACACCAGCCTGGCGCCGCGCGGCTATCCTGCCTTCACCATCCGGCCTGCGGGGGAGCGGCCGGAATACACGGTGCTCACCTACCTGGAACCCGATTCCCTGCTGGCCGAACGCATGGGCGTCGATATCGGCGCCAACCCGCTGGTGGCGCAGTCGCTGGCGCAAGCGCGCGACAGCGGCAAGGTCAGTGCGTCGGGGCAGGTGATCATGATCAAGGGGCCGCCCGCGCATGTGGGCCTGGGCATGCGCCTGCCCGTGTACCGCAATGGCATGCCGCAGGGCAGCGTGGCCGAGCGCCGCGCCGCCTACCAGGGTTCCGTCGGCATCGGCTTTGGCGTGGCGCGGCTGGTGCACAGCGCGCTCGAACGCAGCGCCCTGGAACCGCTGCACCTGACCCTGTACAGCGCGGCCGGTCCTTTGCCGGCCAGCGGGGCCCTGTCCATCACGCCGCAGGACCGCCTGCTGTTCAACGATGACGGCGACCTGGCGGCGGCGCCGCCGCAACCGGGCAGCGATGCCGGTTATTTCGACCGGGTGCTGCCCGTCGCCTACCAGGGGGGGCTGTGGAAAGCCCATTTCCGCGTGCGCAAGGCGGAGCTGTACAGCCCCTTCGACCGCTACTTTCCATGGCTGGCGCTGGGCGTCGGCGTGGCCGGCACCCTGCTCATCTATGGCTACATCTTTACCTTGTACCGCTCGCGCCGCAACGCGGTGGCGCAGCGCACCCTGCTCGATACGGTGCTCGACAGCGTCGATGCCTACGTCTACATGAAGGATGCCGACCTGCGCTACCGCTACGTGAATGCGCGCACGGCCACCATCCTGGGCCGTCCGGTGGAGCAGCTGATCGGCCGCCAGGATGGCGAGTTGATGCTGGGCGATGCGGCCGCCGCCGCGCAGCTGACCGAGCGCCAGGTGTTCGACAGCGGCGCCAAGTTCGTCGGCGAGGAGCGCTTCGTCGATGCGCAAGGGCAGGTGCATCACCTGTGGAGCGTGAAGGTGCCGCTGGGCTTGCCCGGTCCCGTCACGGGCCTGATCGGCCTGTCCACCGACGTGACGGAACTGCACCGCCTGAAAGAGCAGGCCGACGCGGCCAGCCAGGCCAAGAGCGACTTCCTGTCGAACATGAGCCATGAAATCCGCACGCCGATGAACAGCATCATCGGCATGGCGCACCTGGCGCTGAAATCCGTGGCCGACGCGCGCCAGCGCGACTATTTGCAAAAAATCTATCATTCGGGCCAGCATTTGCTGGGCCTGATCAACGATATCCTCGATTTTTCCAAGATCGAGGCGGGCAAGCTGGAACTCGAGGTGCTGGACTTCCGTCTCGACACCCTGCTGGCGAACATCGCCAGCCAGCTGGGCGACGCCGCCGCCGTCAAGGGCCTGGCGCTGCAGTTCGATATCGCGCCGGAGCTGCCGCAGCGCTGGCGCGGCGACCCGCTGCGCCTGGAGCAGGTCTTGCTGAACCTGACCAGCAACGCCATCAAGTTCTCCGACAATGGCAGCATCTTCGTGCGCGTGCGCCAGTCCGAGGAGCGCGGCAGCCATGCCATGCTGCGCTTCGAAGTGCAGGACCGGGGCATCGGCATGAACCAGGAAGAGGTGGCGCAGCTGTTCCGCTCCTTCCACCAGGCCGACCCGTCGACCACGCGCAAGTATGGCGGCAGCGGCCTGGGACTGGTGATCAGCAAGCAGCTGGTGGAGCTCATGGGCGGCAAGGTGGGCGTGTACAGCCAGCCGGGCCTGGGCAGCACCTTTTGGTTCACGGCGCGGCTGGAGAAAAGCGCGCAGGCGTCCGACGAGCGCATCGCCGAAGTCGAGCCGGAAGTGTTGGGCGTGATACGCGGTGCATCCATCCTGCTGGTCGAAGATAACGTCTTCAGCCAGCAGGTGGGCTGCGAATTGCTGGAAGACGCCGGCGCCACGGTCTGCGTCGCCAGCAATGGCCGCGAAGCGCTGGAATTGCTGGCCCGCCAGCGCTACGACTGCGTGCTGATGGACGTGCAGATGCCGGAGATGGATGGCTTCGAGACGACGCGCCGCATCCGCGCCGACCCCAAACTCACTGGCCTGCTGGTGATCGCCATGACGGCCAACGCGGGCAGCGAAGACCGCGCCCGCTGCCTGGAGGCGGGCATGGATGAATTCGTGACCAAGCCGATCGCCCCGAATCTGCTGTTTCACCTGCTGGCGAAATGGTTCCGTCTGCGCGGCGGCATCGGCAACATCGGCAACATCGGCCGCATGCGTGCAAGCGACAGGCTGGCGGCGGCGCCGGCAGCACCGTCATCGGCCGCCGCGCCGGAATTGCGCGACACGGCGATCCTCGACCTGGCCACCCTGGCCCTCACGTTCAGCAATGACGCCGTGAAGATGCGCAAATACACCCAGCTGTTTCTCGACACGGCACGCGACGGCATCGCCGAAATGGAGCAGGCCATGGCACTGGAAGACCTGGGGCGCCTGGCCGACCTGGGCCACCGCAGCAAATCGTCGGCGCTGGCCGTGGGCGCCCATGCCTTTGCGGGCCTGTGCACGTCGATCGAAGGCTTGCGCGTGGGCGGCGACCTGCAGCAGGCGCGCGTCTTGCTGACAGCCCTGGGACCGGCGCTGGCGCAGGTGGCGGAACAAATTTCAGTGGAATTTGCCGCCAGCGACACCCCCTGACGCAAGCAGCGGCGATAATAGGCGTTTGACGTCTCCGGCCACCGGGCCGGAGGCGCGGCAACCCATCGGATCAGCATGCATACACCCGTCACGCCCGGCCTCCTCATCCTGCACGGCAACCAGCTGGAACAGCTGCGCGCCGCCGTCTTCCAGTGGCTGCGCCAGCATCCGCTGGCGCCGCTGGAAACGGACATCTTCCTGGTGCAGTCGAACGGCGTGGCCGAATGGCTGAAGATCGCCCTGGCCGAGGAGATGGGCGTATGCGCCGCCACGCGCATCGCGCTGCCGGCGCGCCTGCTGTGGGAAAGCTACCGGGGCATGCTGGGGCGCGACAGAGTGCCGCGCGTGTCGCCGTTCGACAAGTCCCCGCTGACGTGGCGTTTGATGCGCCTGTTGCCGTCGTTGCTGGCCGACCCCGTGTTCGCGCCGCTGCGCTACTTCCTGGCCGATGGCGATTGCGAACGCCGGCTGCAGCTGGCCGAGCGCCTGGCCGACCTGTTCGACCAGTACCAGGTCTACCGCGCCGACTGGCTGGCCGATTGGGCGGCCGGGCGCGACCAGTTGCGCACGGCGCGCGGCGACTCCATCGTTCTGAAGGAAGACCAGCGCTGGCAGGCGCAGTTGTGGCGCGCCGTGGCGGCCGATGTCGAGGATTTCGAGCGCGACACGGGCCGCGCCGACATCCACGACGCCTTCCTGGCGGCGATCGCCGCCGGCGATACGCCGGTAGGCAAGCTGCCGCGCAGGGTCGTGCTGTTTGGCGTGTCGGCCTTGCCGTACCAGACCTTGCAGGCGCTGGCCGCGCTGGCGCGCCACACGCAGGTGGTGCTGGCCGTACCCAATCCGTGCCAGTTCTACTGGGGCGACATCATCGACGGGCGCGACTTGCTGCGCGCGGAAAATAAGCGCCAGCGCCAGCGCAACGGTACCGACCTGGCCGGGATTCCGCTGGAAGAACTGCATGCTCACAGCCACCCGCTGCTGGCCAGCTGGGGCAGGCAAGGGCGCGATTTCATCCGCATGCTCGACGAATTCGACGAACACGCGCAAGCCGAGGGGCGCGACGACAGCCTGCGCATCGACCTGTTTGGCGAGGAAACGGGCGAGACCCTGCTGCAGCAGGTGCAGGTGGCCATCCGTGAACTGCGTCCGCTGGCCGAGCATGAGCAAACGCCGCCCGATGCCGGCGACCGCTCGATCGAATTTCACGTGGCGCACAGCGTGCAGCGCGAAGTGGAAGTGCTGCACGACCAGCTGCTGGCCATGTTCGCGCACAGCGCCGAAACGGGTTTGCGTCCGCGCGACGTGGTGGTGATGGTGCCCGACATCGATACCTTCACGGCCGCCATCCACGCCGTCTTCGGCCAGTACCGGCGCAACGACGAGCGTTTCATCCCGTTCGAGATCGGCGACGTGAAGGACCGCAGCGTCAACCCGCTGCTCGTCGCGCTCGAGTGGCTGCTGCAGTTGCCGCAGCAGCGCTGCCGCCAGAGCGAAGTGCGCGACCTGCTCGACGTGCCCGCGCTGGCCACCCGCTTTGGCCTGCAGCCGGACGACCTGGTCACCCTGGGCGCCTGGATCGAAGGGGCGGGCGTGCGCTGGGGCCTGGACCAGCATCACCGCAGCGGCCTGGGTCTGGGCGCGGCCGGCGAGCAGAATGCGTGGATCTTCGGCGTGCGGCGCATGCTGCTCGGCTATGCCAGCGGCGGTGGCGCCAGCTTTGGCGGCATCGAACCGTATGCGGAAGTGGGCGGCCTCGATGCGGCGCTGGCGGGCTCGCTGGCGCAGCTGGTCGAGGCGCTGCTGCACTGGCGCACCGTGCTGGCCGACGCGCGCACGCCAGCCGAGTGGGGCGTGCAGGCGCGCGCGCTGCTGACTGCCTTCTTTGACGCCGACGACGAGGGCGACCGCCTGACCCTGGCGCAGCTGGAAGGCGCCTTGCAGGGCTGGCTGGAAACGTGCGAGCATGCGGGCTTTGTCGAGCCGGTGCCGTTGTCCGTGCTGCGCGTGGCGTGGTTGGGCGCGCTGGACGAGCCGACCCTGAACCATCAATTCGTCTCCGGCGGCGTGACGTTTTGCACCCTGATGCCGATGCGCGCCGTGCCGTTCCGCGTCGTGTGCCTGCTGGGCATGAACGATGGCGACTTCCCGCGCCGCGCGCAAAAGGCCGATTTCGACTTGCTGGCGCTGCCCGGCATGGCGCGTCCGGGCGACCGCTCGCGCCGCGACGATGACCGCTACCTGATGCTCGAAGCCTTGCTGGCCGCGCGCGACAAACTGTATGTGAGCTGGGTGGGGCGCAATGTGCGCGACAATTCCGAGCAGCCGCCGTCCGTGCTCGTGTCGCAGCTGCGCGATTACCTGGCCGCCGGCTGGTCGCTGGACCGGCACCTGGTCTCGCTGACCACCGAGCACGCGCTGCAGCCGTTCAGCCGCCGCTATTTCGAAGCCGATGGCTTGCTGACGTACGCGCGCGAATGGCGCGTCGCGCATGCCGATGTGGAGGCGCAGTCCGGGGAACTGGCGCTGGGCCCTTACGAGCTCGATCCGGGCACGCGTTTGAAACTGGGCGAGCTGGCCAGCTTCTTGCGCCAGCCCGTCAAATACTTTTTCCGCCGCCGCTTGAGCGTGCATTTCGCCGATGCGGCCATGCTGGGCGAGGATGAAGAACCGTTCGGCCTGAATGCGCTCGAGCGCTATCTGCTGGAAGACACCATGCTGGACGACGGCGGTGCCGTGGAAGCGTTGGACGACGTGCGCGCCAGCCTGGAAGCGCGCGCGGAAAAGCTGGCGCGCGAAGGCGTGCTGCCGATCGGCCTGATTGGCCGGCAAGTGCAGGCGCAGCTGGTCGAGGCGCTCGTGCCCGTGCGCAGCGCATGGCTGTCCTTGCGCGCCTCGTTCCCGTACGCGGCCGACAAGCGCGCCATCAACCTGCCGTTTGGCGAAGTGCAGATCGACGACTGGCTCGACAAATTGTGCAGCAACGGGCAGGACACGGCCTGGCTGATGCAGATTTCCTCGAAGGTGACGGACAAGAACGGTCTGGCGCGTGGCGACAAGCTGATGCTGATGTGGCTGCGCCAGCTGGCCGCCGCCGCCCTCGGCTTTCCCGTCACCGGCTACCTGGTGGCGCGCGACGCCATCGTCAGCATGGCGCCGCTCGATCCGGCCACGTCGCGCGACGCGCTGGCCACCTTGCTGGCGCTGTGGCGCGAAGGCATGAACCATCCGCTGCCGACGGCGTGCAAGACGGGGCTGGCGCTGGTGCGGCAGGGCGACCCGCGCGCCGTGTATGACGGCGGCTTCGACATGACTGGCGAGCGCGCGGAACTGTGTCTGGCGCGCCTGTGGCCCGAGTTTTCCGCGCTGGCTGCGGAGGAAGCGTGGGAAGACTGTACGCGCGAGCTGTATGGCCCGCTGGCCGACTGGCTGCAGGAACACATCACGATCGACCCGATCAGCGCGCCCGATGAAGGCGCGGGAGAAGAACAATGACGAGCCATCTGCTCAACCCCCTGGCGTTTCCGCTGCACGGCTCGCGCCTGATCGAAGCGTCGGCCGGTACGGGTAAAACCTGGACCATCGCCGCGCTGTACGTGCGTCTCGTGCTGGGGCATGGCGACGGCGACAGCCGCTTTACGCGGCCGCTGCTGCCGGCTGACATCCTCGTGATGACGTTTACCCGCGCCGCCACGCGCGAATTGTCGAACCGCGTGCGCGAGCGCCTGATCGAGGCGGCCGCTTATTTTCGCCACGAATCCGGCGGCAGCGACCCGTTTCTCGACGCCTTGCTCGAATCCTATCCGGACGAGAGCGAGCGGCAAAAGGCCGCGTACCGGCTGATGCTGGCCGCCGAGACGATGGATGAAGCGGCCATTTTCACCATCGACGCCTGGTGCCAGCGCATGCTGCGCGAGCATGCGTTCGACAGCGGCAGCCTGTTCGACGAGGAACTGGTCAGCGACGAGCAAGCCTTGTTCGAGGATGCGGCACACGATTACTGGCGCCAGCAAGTCTACCCTTTGCCGCCGCAGGCGCTTGACGTGCTGCTGGCCTGCTGGCCCGACGTCGGCGCCCTGAAGAAGGGCGCGCGCGAGCTGGCGCGCCGCTCGGACATCATGCGCATGGCCGACGAAGAGCCGTTGTCGGCGTTGATCGCGCGCGAACAGCGGGCGCTGGCCGCGCAGCTGGCCACCCTGAAGGCGGGCTGGGTCGAGCGCGTGGACCAGATGGCGATGTGGATCAATGACCACCGCGCCGCCAATCCCAAGTGTTTTAATGGCGTCAAGATGAAGCCGGAGAACCTGGCGAAGTGGTTCGACGGCTTGCGCAAATGGGCGCAAGATCCGCTGTTGCTGCTGCCCGCCATCACGGCCAAGGCGTGGGAACGCTTGACGCCGTTCGGCATCGAGGATGCGTTTGCCAAGAGTTTCACGGCGCAGGTGCCCGAATGCTTCGAGCATACGGAGGCACTGGGGATCGCCCTGGCGGGTATCACGCCGCTGGCGCACAAGCTGCACTTGCATGCGGCGGCGGCCATCGCGCGGCGCATGGATCAGTTAAAACGCCAGTCGCGCCAGTTCGGCTTTGCCGACATGCTGCAGCGCCTGCACGACGCGCTGGCCGGCGAGAATGGCGCGGCCCTGCGCCAGCGCATCATCGACCAGTATCCGCTGGCCATGGTCGATGAATTCCAGGATACGGCGCCCGCCCAGTACCAGATTTTCAACCTGCTGTACCGGATCGCCGACAACGATCCGGCTCTGGGCCTGTTCCTGATCGGCGACCCGAAGCAGTCGATCTACGGCTTTCGCGGCGCCGACATCCAGAGCTACCTGGCGGCGCGCCGCGCGACCACGGGACGCCACTACCAGCTGGGCACCAACTACCGTTCGACGGCCCCGCTGGTGGCGGCCGTCAACCAGCTGTTCCTGCACGCGGAGCGCGACGAGGTGCCTGCCGGCGCCTTCCGCTACCGTAAAGGGGGCGAGAATCCGCTGCCGTTCGAGGCCGTCGACGCCAAGGGCCGCGCCGAATACCTGGTGAACGCCAGCGGTCCGCTGCCGGCTCTGCTGGCCGCCTGCGCCAGCGATGAAGCGCTGCGCGGTGACAGCTACCGCGAGTATTTCGCACAGCACTGCGCCGAACATATCGTTGCCATGCTGGGCGACCCGCAGGCCGGTTTTACGGGCCCCGATGGTTTTGTGCGCCTGCAGCCGGCCGATGTCGCCATCCTTGTGCGCGACCGCAAGGAGGCGGCCGCCATCCGCCGCGCGCTGGCGCGCCGCCGGGTCGCCAGCGTCTACCTGTCCGACAAGGATTCCGTCATCGACAGCGAGGAAGCGCAGGACGTGCTGCGCTGGCTGGCGGCGCTGGCCAACCCGCTCGACGGAGGACTGGCGCGCGCCGCGTTTGCCACGCGCACGATCGGCCTGTCGCTGGGCGAGCTGGCGCGCCTGTCGAGCGATGAGCTGGAATGGGAACGCCGGGTCGAGCAACTGAAGGCTCTGCACCTGATCTGGCAGCGCCAGGGCGTGCTGGCCATGCTGCGCCGTTTCATCCACGAATTGCAGCTGCCGGCCATGCTGCTGCAGCAGACGGGCGGCGAGCGGCGCTTGACGAATCTGCTGCACCTGGCCGAATTGCTGCAATCGGCCAGCCGCCAGCTCGATGGCGAGCAGGCGCTGATACGCTGGCTGGCCGAACAGATCGCCGGCGAAGGCGAAAACGGCGACGAGCGCGTGCTGCGCCTGGAAAGCGATGCGGAGCTGGTGAAGGTCATCACCGTGCACAAGTCCAAGGGGCTCGAATATCCGCTCGTGTATCTGCCGTTCGCCGTCACGGCGCGCAAGGTGGATAAACGCAACCGCAGCTTCTTCGAGTATGCAGGCGACGATGGCGAACGCCGCCTCGACCTGTCCTTGTCCGACGAGGCCATGGCGTTTGTGGAAGAAGCGCGCATCGAGGAAGACTTGCGCCTGCTGTACGTGGCCCTGACGCGGGCGCGCCACTTCCTGTGGCTGGGCGTGGCCGCCCAGGCGGCGCGCAAGGCGGGCGAGAACACCTTGCACGAATCGGCGCTCGGCTACCTGCTGACGGGCGGCGACAAGTTGCCGTTCGACCAGCTGCTGTTGCGCTGGCAGCAGGTGGCGGGCGATTGCGACGCCATCTATGTCAGCGCGCTGGGGCAGCCCGACGCCTGCACGGTGCTGGACCGGGTGGAGCGGCGTCCCGAGTTGCGTCCCGCGCCCGTGTTCACGGGCGAATTCGAGCGTGACTGGTCGGTGGGCAGCTTCACGTCGCTGACGCGCCAGATCGGCGCCGTGGCGGCCGCGCACGTGCCGCAGCGGGCGCTGGAAGAAACCTTGCTGGAAGATGGCACGGCTGTCGCCGTGGTCACGCCGACGCACATGGGCGACGCGCCCTGGCACCGTTTTCCGCGCGGCTCCGTTCCCGGCAATTTCCTGCACGAGCAGCTCGAGTGGATGGGCAGCGAAGGTTTTGACAGCGTCCACGATGACAACTTCGACACCCGCCTCGCCGCGCGCTGCGAGCGCTCGGGCTGGGGCCACCGCCAGGACGACGCCATCGCCTGGCTCAGGGAAATCGCCATCACGCCGCTGCCGCTGCTCGATGCATCGCTGTCGCAGTTGGATAGCACCCTGTCCGAGATGGAGTTCTGGTTCCCCAGCGAGCATTTGTCCACGGCGGCGCTCGACCAGCTGTGCACGCGTTTGCTGCTCGACGGCGCACCGCGTCCCGTGCTGCCGCGGCGCCAGCTGCACGGCATGCTGAAAGGTTTTGCCGACCTGGTCATCGAACGGGATGGCCGCTACTGGGTGCTCGACTACAAGTCGAATGCGCTGGGCGCCAACGACGCGGCCTACCACACGCAGGCGCTGGCGGCCGGCATGGCGCAGCACCGCTACGATATCCAGGGCGCCATCTACATGCTGGCCTTGCACCGGTTGCTGAAAAGCCGTTTGGGCGACGCCTACGACCCGGCCGAGCACCTGGGCGGCGCCATCTTCCTGTTTTTGCGCGGCATAGCGAATGCGGACACGCATGGCTGCTACTGGCTGGCGCCGCAACTGGAACTGTTGGACGGCCTCGATCAACTGTTAGAAGAAACGGAACACCATGCAGCATAACGCGCAGTTGGATACCCTGCAGATGGATGCCTTGTTCAGCCATATCGACGGCGTTGCCGAGGCGGGGCACCTTCGCCGCCTGAGCGCCGCGTTTGCCCGCTTCATCGGCACGCTGGACGACAACGCACCGAATGCGTCCGCCGTGGCCGTGGCCTGCGTCGTGCTGTCCGAGCTGGAAGGGCGGGGGCACAGCTGTCTGATGCTGTTTGAGCTGGCCAGCGAACCGTCGCAGCTGCTGGGCTGGAGCGAAGAGCTGTGGCATGGCGTGCTGGCCGTTTCCGGTCCGTTGCCGGACAGCGTCGAGGGCTGGCGCGCGCTGCTGGCCGGCGCGCCGCAGGTGTGGACGGTGGGCGCGGCTGACGTGCGCCAGCCGCTGGTGCTCGATGGCGACCGCCTGTATTTGCGCCGCTACTGGCGCGATGAAAGCCTGGTGGGCGAAAAAATCGCTGCGCGCGCGCAGGATTTGACGAATCCGCCGCTGGCGCAGGTGCGGCTATGGCTCGATATCCTGTTCGACCAGCCCACGCAGGACGGTGGGCCGGACTGGCAAAAAGTGGCATGCGCCATCGCGCTGCGCGGCAAGGTGGCGATCATCACGGGCGGTCCTGGAACTGGCAAGACCTACACGGTAGCCAGTTTGCTGACCTTGCTGTTTGCCGTTTCGCCGCAGCCGGAGCAGCTGCGCATCGCGCTGGCCGCGCCGACCGGCAAGGCGGCCGCGCGGCTGAAACAGTCGATCGACAAGGCTTTGGAGGGGCTGGCGGCCAAGGCGGGCGATGCGCTGCCCCTGCTGGAACTGGCGCGGCGCATGGGCGCGGCGCGCACCCTGCATAGTTTGCTGGGCGCGCGGCCCGATACGCGCGCCTTTGCCCACCACGCGGGCAATCCGCTCGACGTCGACGTGCTGATCGTCGATGAAGCGTCGATGGTGCACCTGGAGATGATGGCGTCCGTGCTCGACGCCTTGCCACCCACGGCGATATTGATCCTGCTCGGCGACAAGGACCAGCTGGCGTCCGTGGAAGCGGGTGCCGTGCTGGGCGACTTGTGCCACGACGCGCAGGCGGGCGGCTACACGCCGGCTACCATCGCGTATGCGCAGGCGGCCAGCGGCGTGGCCATTCCGCCCGACTTCGCGGGGGCCGCTGGCGCGCTGGCGCAGCAGACGGTGATGCTGCGCCACAGCCACCGTTTCAGCGGTCCGATCGGCGAGCTGGCCTTGGCCGTGAATGGCGGCAGGCCCGATCTTGCCAAAGCGTGTTTTGCCGGCGACAGCGGCGGCCAGCTGGCGTGGAGCGTGAGCGCGCAGCCGGACGAGGTGCTGCGCCTGGCCTTGCGTGGCCGCGCGGACGCGCCGGGCGGCTACCAGCCCTACCTGGCACTGGTGAATGCGGGCGAAGCGGCGTACGCGCAGCATGACGACTGGGTGCGCGCCGTGCTGCATGCGTTTGAGTCGTTCCGCATCCTGTGCGCCGTGCGCGAGGGCGAGTGGGGCGTGGCCGGCTTGAACACGGCCATTGAGCTGCGCCTGGAAAAGGAAGGCTTGATACGCCGCAGCGAATGGTATGTGGGCCGTCCCGTGATGGTCACGCGTAACGATTACGGTACGGGCGTGTTCAATGGCGACATCGGCTTGACCCTGCGCGATCCGGCGCGGCCCGGATCATTGCGCGTGTACTTCCTGGAAGGCGAGAACGTGCGCAGCGTGCTGGCCACGCGCTTGCGCCACGTGGAGACGGCGTTCGCCATGACGGTGCATAAATCGCAGGGTTCGGAATTCCGCCACACGGTGCTGGTGCTGCCGCAGGAGGGCGGCGCCATGCTGGCGCGCGAACTGGTCTACACGGGCATCACGCGCGCGCGCGACTTCTTTACCCTCGTCTCGCCCACGCAGGCCGTGCTGTTCGACGCGATTCTGCGCCGTACGCAGCGGGCCAGCGGCTTGAGAGGGCTGATCGGCTGATAGGGTTTGACAGGTTTCCACATGGAAATATATGTGTTGTATTCCGAATATTGATGATAATTGTTCCGATTTTTGTGTGAAAATGCTTTCATAGAGAAAGTGGTGCAGAGCACTGTTTCTCGTCACTCAAATCGAAACGAGGAGTCCATCATGTTGTCTTCCCTTCGCACGCGGCTGGTGCTCATCTGCGTGGCCATCGTCGTATTGTCCATGCTGGCCTTGTCGGTCGCCAATTACGTCACCACACGCAGCAGCATGCTGGCGTCGTCGGACCAGCAGATGCAGCAGCTGCTGCAAAGCCAGTCGGCCGTGCTGGCGCAATGGGTCGATGGCAAGAAAAAGGTCATGGCGTCCGTCGTCATGTCGGCCGAGACGCCCGATCCGCTGCGCGCCTTCGAGATCGCGGAAAAGGCTGGCGATTTTGCGGAAGTGTTCATCGGCTACGCGGACAAGCGTTCCGTGTTTACCCATCCGGGCCGCCCGGCCGATTTCGACCCCACGGCGCGCGCCTGGTATACGGACACCGTCAAGGCGGGCGTGCCGATGCTCACGCCGCCGTACGTGGACGCGGCCAGCCACAAGCTCGTGGTGTCGTTCACGGCGCCCGTCGGGCCGAAGGAGGCATTGGTGGGCGTGGCGGGCGCGGACGTGCTGCTCGATACCGTGATTGCCAACGTGGTGGCGATCAAGCCGACGCCGCACAGCTTTGCCTTCCTCGTCGACCAGAGCGGCACCATCATCGCCCACGCGAACAAGGACCTTAGCCTGCAGCCGGTGGCGAAACTCGATGCGTCGCTGTCGGCCGCACAGGTCAACCGGCTGGAAAGCGCGCGCACGAGCGAGGCCGTGCGATTGAACGAGCGCGACGGCAAGCTGTACGTCACGCGCGTGGCCGGCACCGACTGGCTGCTGGCCGTGGTGCTCGACCAGCAGGAAGCCATGCAAGCCTTGCAGACGATGCTGACGACGGCCACCGTCACGGCCGCGCTGCTGACCGGGCTGGCCGCGCTGCTGCTGTCGCTGCTGGTGTTCAAGATGCTCAAGCGCCTGGAACTGGTGCGTGACGCGCTCGACGATATCGCCTCGGGCGAGGGCGACCTGACTCTCCGCCTCGACGCTTCCGGCGTGGACGAACTGGCGCAGATCGCCGGCGCCTTCAACCGCTTCATCGACAAGATCGCCGCCGTGCTCGTGAAAATCCGCACGGCCAGCGAGTCGGTCAAGGTATCGTCGTCGGAAATCGCCGCCGGCAACCAGGACCTGTCGTCGCGCACGGAGCAGCAAGCGAGTTCGCTGGAAGAGACGGCCGCCTCGATGGAGGAGCTGACCAGCACCGTCAAGCAAAATGCCGACAATGCGCGCCAGGCCAACCAGATGGCGCAATCGGCGTCCGGCGTGGCCAGCAAGGGCGGCCAAGTGGTGGCGCAGGTGGTCGATACCATGGCCTCGATCAACGATTCGTCGAAGAAGATCGTCGACATCATCAGCGTCATCGACGGCATCGCCTTCCAGACGAATATCCTCGCGCTCAATGCGGCCGTGGAAGCGGCACGCGCGGGCGAGCAGGGACGGGGCTTTGCCGTGGTGGCGACGGAAGTGCGTAATCTGGCTCAAAGATCGGCTGGCGCAGCGAAGGAAATCAAGCTGCTGATCGACGATTCGGTGAGCAAGGTCGATTCGGGCGCGCGCCTCGTCGACGAGGCGGGCGCGACGATGCAGGAAATCGTCGACAGCGTGCGCCGCGTCACCGACATCATGGGCGAGATCACGGCTGCCAGCGTCGAGCAAAGCTCGGGCATCGAACAGGTGAACCAGGCGATTGCGCAGATGGACCAGGTGACGCAGCAGAACGCGGCCCTGGTGGAAGAGGCGGCGGCCGCAGCGGAAAGCCTGCAAGACCAGGCCAGTACCCTGGCGCAGGTGGTGGGCGTGTTCAAGCTCGATGAAGGGCAGGCGCCGGCGCCTGTCAAACCGGTGGTGCGGGCAGCCATCGCACCGCGCATCGCCAGCCGTCCATCAACGGCGCCCGTCGCCAAGCCCGAACGCAGCGAGGAGTGGGAAACTTTCTAAGTAGCGTTCAAGCGCGCCGTGGCGCCAGGGTCGGCGCCATCTGTTTCGCCACGTCGAAAAAAGCGTTGGTGGCCGGCGTGTTCTGACGCCGGTCGCGCACGGCCAGGCCCACCTTGCGGCTGACGGGGGGATTCAAGGGCAGGGCGACCAGCTCCGGATACTGCTCGCGCAGCCGCTGGGGCAGGGCCAGTTCGGCGACGATGGACAGGCCGTCGCCGCGGCTGACCATGTCGAGAATGGTGATCACCTGGCTGATGCGGTAGGGCACCTGCGGCTGCAGGCCCGCGTTGGCGAACAGCGGCTCGATCAGGCAGGCGCAGCCCGCCTCGGACATGATGAACGGCCCTTCGCACAATTGGGCCAGGGTGATGGACGTTTCGCTGGACAGCGCATGGCTGCGCGGCACCAGCGCCATCATCTGGTCTTCCACCAGCGGCGCCGTATCGAAACGTTCGTCGGGCAGCACGACGAAGCCCACGTCGACCCGCCGCTCGCGTATCCACTGCACCACTTCATGGTCGGCGCCTTCGTCGATGCGCAGGTCGATGCCCGGATAGCGCAGGCGGAATTGCGCCGTGATGGCCGGCAGCAGATTCAAGGACGACGTCGGGCCGAATGAGCCGATGCGCAGGCTGCCCTGGCGCTGGCCCAGCACGTCGGCCGCTTCCTGGCGCATGGCTTCGGATAGCCCGAGGATTTCGCGCGCGCGCACCAGCAGCTGGCGGCCCACGTCGGTCAGCTCGGCCGAGGCCTGGTGGCGCACGATCAGGTCCACGCCCATCTCCTTTTCCAGCGCCTTCAAGGCATGCGAGACGGCCGACTGGCTGATGCCTAGCTGTGCGGCGGCGGCGGAAAAGCCGTGCAGTTCAGCCACCAAGGTAAAAATTTCCAGTTGCGTGAAGGTCATGGTGTGGTTTCTTTGATGTATGAGTATTCGCTCATTATTTCATGAGTTGATATTAGTATTAATATATATCTGCAGCATCCGCTGCACAAGCGACATCATAGGACTTTCCATGCGCACTACCGCCATACCTTCCGCCGCCTTGCCTTCCGTGCAATCGCCGCTCGTCTACCTGAAACTGATTTTCGTCGCCCTGTTCTGGGGCGGTACCTTTATCGCGGGGCGCGTGCTGGCGCAGCAGATGCCACCCATGACGGCCGCCAGCGGACGTTTCGGCGTGGCCGTGCTGCTGCTGCTTGTGCTGGCCTGGAAACTGGAAGGGGGCTTGCCGCGCCTGGACCGCAAGCAGCTGATGACGACGGCGGCCCTGGGCCTGACGGGCATCTTTCTGTACAACCTGTGCTTCCTGGCCGCGCTGTCGCGCATGCCGGCGGGGCGCACGGCTTTATTTGTCGC
Source organism: Janthinobacterium sp. HH104 (assembly GCF_001758715.1). Classification (NCBI taxonomy): domain Bacteria; kingdom Pseudomonadati; phylum Pseudomonadota; class Betaproteobacteria; order Burkholderiales; family Oxalobacteraceae; genus Janthinobacterium; species Janthinobacterium sp. HH104. The sequence goes on from NZ_LRIB01000030.1 coordinate 49,261, forward strand.
GCTGAACCCCATCGTCACGGCGCTGGCCTCGGCCATGCTGTTCCGCGAACGGCTCGGATCGTTCAAGTGGCTGGGCATCATGCTGGCGTTCTGCGGCACGGCGATCGTCATCACGCGCGGCGACCTTGCCGGCGTGCTGCACGGCACGGGCGGCGGCATCGGCATGGGCGAAGTGTTCATGTTTTGCGGCATTTCCAGCTGGGCCGCCTATACCCTGATCGGCCGGGTCGCGCTGAAGGGCTTGTCGCCGATCGCCGCCACCACGTATGCATCGATGTGGGGCCTGGCCTTTTTGCTGGTGGGGGCGGCCGTGGAATTTCCGAGCGTGCCATGGCACAGCTTCGGCTGGCAAGTGTGGGCCGCCATTGGCTACCTGGGCGTGTTCGGCACGGTGATCGGCTTTGTCTGGTATTACGAGGGCGTCAAAGCGCTGGGGCCGTCGCGCACGGCCGTGTTCAACAACCTCGTGCCCGTGTTCGGCATCGTGCTGGCGGCGGTGTTGCTGGGCGAGCCGGTGCTTGCCTCGATGCTGGTGGGCGGGGCGGTAACGATTGCCGGCGTCATCATGACCAACCGGCAAGCGAAATAGTTCTGGGGTCAGACCCGTCGGGTCTGACCCCAGCATTCAGCCGTGCTTAACGGGCGCGGCGGCGCTTCGACGGCTTCGCCGGCGCTTTTTTATGCCGGCTGACCGAGGCACGCATCACCTTCGGCTCTTCGATGCCGTTCTCGGCCGCCAGCATGCGGCGGATGTTGACGGCGTCCATGGCGCGCACGGAATTGGCGCGCGCGTTGAGCAGGATCATCGTGGCGAACTTGCCGGCCGACTTGATGCGCATGATCAGGCAGCGGCCCGCTTCATTCGTGTAGCCCGTTTTCGATAGGCCGATATCCCAGCCCTTGGCGCCCACCAGGCGGTTCGTGTTGTGGTATTCCACGTCGCGGCCCTTGATCTGGATGACGTCCTTCGAATCCGTGGTGATGCGGCTGATTTCCGGGTAGCGCGAGGCGGCCACGGCCATCTTGACGAGGTCGGCCGCCGTCGACTGGTTGTTCGGCGACAAGCCCGTCGGTTCTTCGATCACGGTCTGGCGCATGCCCAGGGCCTTGATCTTGGCGTTGACGGCCACGGCAAACGCCGTCGGGCCGCCGGGGAAGGTGCGCGCCAGCGAGGCGGCGGCGCGGTTGTCGGACGACATCAGCGCCAGTTGCAGCACGTCGTGGCGGCTCAGGGTGGCGCCCACGGGCACACGCGAGGTGCTGTGCTTCAGTGTATCGACGTCCTCGCGGTCGATGCTGATCTCTTCCTCCATGTTCGCCTTGGAGTCGAGCACGACCATGGCTGTCATGAGTTTGGTCAGCGAGGCGATGGGCACCACCACGTTGGAGTTTTTTTCAAGCAAGACTTTGCCTGTACCGTCTTCGACCACCAGTATCGACTGGGAACCGAAGGGCACGGCGATGGCCGCTGTCGAAAGCGTCATCAGCACCGCGGCGAACATTTTTTTGAGCATGGGATTGTATGTGGAAAAGCAGTTTTGGGGCGCCATCGTGGGCGCTGCGCGCAAATCCGGAACGGGGTCGCGCGGGGACGCGGCGTGTATCTCGGAGGCAATATTTGCCAAGCTTAGACAATACCATTAAAGATCAAGCGATGTCTACGGTACAGGCCCGTAACAGGCGGCGTTGCGGCCAATTTGGCAAATAAAAACGGCTATTCTTGCCGTAGTGAAAATTGTTACGCAATTATTGATTTCACCTTGGAAACTTCGTATGATTTGAGCAATATTGATGACGAGGGCCAGGCAGGCGCCGCACGCTTCGTCGTTGATGCCTGCCGCTTCGTGCTTCGTCGCCCCGCGCTATGCCCTGCAACAGGGGCGCCGTAGACTGCGTTCATGCCTGAATCACAGACCACGGAGAACGCATCGTGTTAAAAAAATATACGGACTGGTACCGCAGTGTCGATGAGGAATCGCTGCTGGTGCTGAAACACCCAGAGATGGCGGAGCAGGTCCAGGGACGGATGCGCCGCTACATCGCCATGAAGCTGGTCAAGCTGACGCCGATCGAGCGCCAGCAGTTGCACGATTTCCTGCTCAAGTACCGCGGCGCCGGTTTTTACATCGCCGCTTTCAAGCTGATGCTGTTGTTCAGCGCCATCGGCGTCGCACTGCACTTGCTGCTGCCAGCCAAGTTCGAATTGCTCAAGGCCCTGGTCTTCAGCAACGGCCTGGGGTTTGCGCTGGCGTGGGGCCTGGTGGGCGTCTGGTTCAATTACCGCAGTTCCGTGCGCAACAAGCTCAAGAAACTCTTGCTGATCGTGTCGACCTGCGTGGCCGGCGTGGCCGTTGGCGTGCTGATGGCCGGCCTCAGCGATACCGGTTCCATGGACATGGCCTTCGAGCGTTTGCTGCGCGTGGGCGGCACGGCCTTGCTCGTGGCTTGCCTGTTTTACATGGTGCCGCTGGCGATCGTGACCACCTGGCGCAACCGGCAGTACGAAGCGCTGACCCTGCAACTGCAGCAGGATGCCGAGCGCGACCGTCTGGCGCGCGAACTGAGCGAGTCGCAGCTGCGCCTGCTGCGCGCGCAGATCGAGCCGCATTTCCTGTTCAATACCCTGGGCGCCGTGCAGCAGCTGGCCGAGCAGGGCGCGCAAGGCGCCGGCAAGGCCGCGGCATTGACGGCCGACCTGATCGCCTTCCTGCGCGCCAGCCTGGCGGAGATGCGCAGCGAGCAAGTGCCCTTGCAAAGCGAGTTCGACATGGTGGCTGCGTATTTGCGCGTGATGCAGGCACGCATGGGCTCGCGCCTGCGCTATGCGCTGGACTTGCCGGCCGAGTTTGCGCACGCGACGATACCCAGCATGATCTTGCTGACCCTGGCGGAAAACGCCATCAAACACGGTATTGAACCGTCGTTGCGCGGCGGCGAGATCCGCCTGTCGGCGCTGCGGGTGGACGGCATGCTGCGCCTGCGCGTGCAGGATACGGGCATGGGTTTGCCTGCCAGCGGCGCCGACAGCGCACAGGGCGGCGGACTGGGCCTGGAAAACGTGCGCAGCCGGCTATTGCTGTCCGATCCGTCCGCCAGCCTGAGCCTGCACGACGGCGAGGAGGGCGGCGCGACCGCTGAAATATTGCTGCCCATCAAAATTGCATCGAGCCTGAAAGACCCTGCCGCATGAATCCCACCATCCTGATCGCCGAAGACGAACCCCTGATGCGCGAGCGCCTGCAAATGCTGCTGGCGCAAGCCTGGCCCGAAGCGCACGTCGTGCTGGTGGCGGAAAACGGCAACGATGCCTGGGACGGTTTCCTCGAGCATGAGCCGGACGTGGTCTTTCTCGACATCCGCATGCCGGGCCTGTCGGGCCTGGAAGTGGCCGAGCGCATCGGCAAGCGCGCCCACGTGGTGTTCGTCACGGCCTACGACCAGTACGCCGTCGACGCGTTCGACGCGGGCGCCGTCGACTACCTGCTCAAACCCGTGCAGGCCGAGCGCTTGCAGCGGGCGTTGGCCCGGCTGCGCGACAAGCTCGGCGCCCAGCCTGCCGACATGGCCAATTTACTGCAGTCGCTGCGTGCGGCCTTGCCGGCGCCGCCGCGCGACAAGTTGAAATGGATCAAGGCCAGCGTGGGCAAGCAGATCCGCCTGATCGACATCGACGACGTGCTGTTCTTCCAGGCCGACACCAAGTACACGCGCGTCGTGCTGGCCGGTTCGGAAGCGCTGGTGCGCACGCCATTGAAGGATTTGCTGGGCGGCCTCGATCCGGAACAGTTCTGGCAAATCCACCGCGGCACCATGGTCAACGTGAAAGCCATCGAGGCGGCTGAACGCATCGATGCCGAGCGCATGCAGGTGCTGGTGCGCGGCAGCACGGAAAAGCTGCCCGTCAGCCGCACGTTTACGTATCTGTTCCGCGATTAGCGACTAGCTGGCAAGGCAAACGCCGGGCGCTTACTGGATCTTGGCGATCGACACTTCCGTCGATTTGACCAGCGCGATGACTTCGCTGCCCACCTTCAAGTCCAGGTCCTTGATCGAGCGCGAGGTGATCACCGACGTGACGATGCCGTGCGGCGTTTCCACGTCCACTTCCGAGACCACGGGGCCAAAGATGATTTCCTTGATCTTGCCGCGAAACTGGTTGCGTACATTCACTTCCGAGATAGCCATGATATTTCCTTTGTGCCCGTAATACGCCATGCGGCGCGACAAGGCCAGAGTACGGCCAGCGCACGCTTTTGACCACGAATCGATGCGCATATCGATATGCGGAAAGGTGTGCATCAGAAGGCAGCTGGTAGCTGCTCTATCGCGTTCTTGAGGACCAGGTCGCATCGCTCCATCATGTCTTCATATTTTTTGGGCACATCCTTGTTGCGACTGAAACGGTTGAGCATATTGATGCACATGTCAGTCAAATGATTTTTCTGCAAGATCTGGTCGACGATATGTTGCGTGGCCCTGGAGATATGCTCGGCTGCTTCTGGAGAAAGTTGATTGCCGTTCTCGTCTGCCACGGTCACAAACCTGGCCCCCACCTTGCTCGCTTCGACTTGCCGCTCCAGTGACGCTACCTTTTCCTGTGCGGATACCACAGCCGCTCGCGCGGCAACGACATCAGCCGGCGCGGAACTGTTCTTGCCGTCCTTTGTCTGATCTTCCTGGAGCGCCCCCTTGTCATGCTGATCGCCGGTACTTTTGCCTGGTTCAGCTGCGGGGTCCCTCAAGTGCGTGAGTGTTGTCTTTTTGTCGTTGAGGTCAAGTTTTGCCTGTTCGAGTTTGCTTTGCAATTGTTTGCTGGCCTCCGTATCTGTCATTGGCATATTGCTTGTCTTGCGCGGAATCATCGCACCGGTTAATTGTTCGATGGCCAATACACCTAGTGTGAGATCTTGCGAGCGTGCCATCAGCATCATGACATCGCCGTCGGACAGCCAATTGTTTTGTGCAAACGCACAGATACGGAACAGATGTTCGCGCATCAAGGTGATCGATTGCGAATGCAGGCCGACACTTTGCGAATTGGCCTGCAACGCATTCGATACCGAAGCTGCGTTGTTGGCGGAGCTGACGGATGCGCCCAGCGATGAAATATAGGCTTGCAATGCGTCAGGGGTGGGCTCGGCACAAATGACACCTTCGGCATCGGCATATGCCAGGCGTTGCGGCGCATCCAGATGTATCGCAGTGGCCTGCTTGGGTAGTGCCGTAGTACGATCAATGGTGTTGAAATTGGCGCACGCCGAGAGCGACAGCATTACGGCGCTGCTCACGGCCAGGCGCCAGGAGGTAGGGGTGAGGCGAGCCGGCGCGGTCCTGTCGGAAACACTGGTAGGTATGGTAGGCATGATGTCGCTCCTTGAACGTTGATGCTTGCATTGATCGGCTGGCGCCGCCGCCGCAGGCCGCCGCCATTGACAACATGGTGCCTGCCTTGGTGCGCGTGCACATCCTTCATATGAAGGATGTGGCGCTATTGGGAGGGGGCGTGAATACAGACGGCGCCGATCCGGTCATCGCCGCCTTTTACCGGGCGGCATTGGAACCGTTGCAGTGGAGCGTGGCCATGCGCGCGTTCGCCCGGCTGGCGGGCGGCGATGTGGCTTGCTGTTTCCTGAAGGCGGAAACGGGCGCGGTACCGTCGCGCGGCTATGTGACCGGGCTGGACCAAAGCGCCTGGGAAGACGGCTACCGGCGCTACTATCACGCGCTTGATCCCGGCTATGCAGTGCTCACGCGCGGGCCGCCCGGGCGCATGCATCTGATGCAGGATTATTTCAGCGAGCAGGCCGTGGCGCGCAGCGAGTATTTCCAGGATTTCTATTTGCGCGCGGGCGTGCGCTATTCGTGCAGCGGCGTCGTGCGCGACAACGGCGCGCTCACCATCCTGTCCGCGCACCGCGCCGCGGGCCAGGGTCCGTATGACGGGAACACGCGCGGCCAGCTGCAGCGCGTGCTTGACCATCTGCCGAATGTTTTTTGCCTGCGCGATACGGCGCAGCAAGCCCAGGCGCATGGCGCGCTGGCCTGGGAGGCGCTCGACGCCTTGCCGCGCGCCATCTTGCTGGCCGATGCCTGCCTGCGGCTGGTTTTCATGAACCTGGCGGCGCAGCGCTTGCTGGCCGCGACGTCGCCGCTCGCCTCCGTGATCACCTTGCATGGCGGTAAGGTGGCTGTGCGCGTGAGCCAGCTGCAACAGCAACTGGCGCAGCGCGTACGGCAGGCTTGCGTCGGACTGGCGTGCCACCGTCCCGCTCCCTTGTATGCGAGTGACGCAGACGGCCGGCCGGCGCTGGAAATCGGCATCCTGCCGCTGCCCGTGCGTATCGGCCCGGCAGACGGGGAGGGCGCCAGCCTGGCCATGCTGTCCTTGCGGCCACTGTTCAGGAGCGGGCGGCGGCATTGGCCCGGCGCGGCCGAGCGGCCATGCGGCTTGACGGGCGCGGAGTGGTCGCTGGCGCTGGCCTTGGCCGACGGCATGGAGCCAGCCGAGTACGCGCAGCGCCAGGGCGTGTGCATCAGTACCGTACGCAGCCAGATCCAGGCCATCCTGGCCAAGACAGGCACGCACCGCAGCAGCGAGATCGCCAGCCTGTTCAGCGCGTTAGAGTGGCATGCTGGCGCGCAGCCATAAAAAAACCGGGACATGTCCCGGTTTTGTGCTGGTTCGGCGAAGATTACTTCTGATAAATCTTGTCGAACTCGCCGCCATCGTCAAAGTGTTTCTTTTGCGCTTGTTTCCAGCCGCCAAACACGTCATCGATGGTGAACAGCGTGATCGGCTTGAAGCTGGCCGCGTATTTCTTGGCGACTGCTGCCGAACGGGGGCGCAGATAGTGCTTGGCGACCAGTTCCTGGCCGGGTTCCGAGTACAGGTATTGCAGGTAGGCCGTGGCTTCCTTGCGGATGCCGCGGCGGTCGACGACCTTGTCGACGACGGCCACCGGGGACTCTGCCAGGATGGAGATGCTTGGATACACCACTTCGAAGTTGTCGCCGAATTCGGCGCGCACCAGTTGTACTTCATTTTCAAACGTCACCAGCACGTCGCCGATTTCACGCTGCGTGAAGGTGGTCGTGGCGCCGCGGCCGCCGCCGTCCAGCACGGGTACGTTCTTGAACAGCTTGGTAACGAGGTCGCGCGCCTGCGCTTCGCTGCCGCCTTTTTTCACGGCATAGCCCCATGCCGCCAGGTAGGTGTAGCGGCCATTGCCCGAGGTTTTCGGGTTCGGCACGATGACCTTGATGCCGGGCTTGGCCAGGTCGTCCCAATCCTTGACGCGTTTCGGGTTGCCTTTGCGCACCAGGTACACCATGGTCGAATAAAACGGCGCCGCATTGTTCGGGAATTTCTTGGCCCAGTCGGCCACCACGAGGCCGCGGTCGACGAGGATATCGATGTCATTGGCCTGGTTCATGGTCACGACTGACGCTTCCAGGCCATCGGCGACGGAGCGCGCCTGCTTGCTCGAGCCGCCGTGCGATTGCTTAATGGTGATGGTTTCACCCGTTTTGGCTTTCCAGTCAGCAATAAACGCGGGATTCACATCCTTGAACAGTTCGCGCATCACGTCGTACGAGGCGTTCAGCAAGACCACGGGTTCGGCGGCGCTGGCCGCCATGGGCAGGCTCATGGCGGCAGCGGACGCGGCCAGGGCGCTGGCCAGGAACCAGCGGCGCGAGCGTTGGGTGAGCGTCGCTGCGGTGGTCAATACGGCGTTGGAATGGGTCATGTTGAACTCTTGTTGTGAGAATAGATAGACATAGTCTAAAATTCCGGCCGGAAAAGAAACGAATTTTTCGTAATATGCTTAGATTTGATTCCCGTTTACGCTAAAAAACAGATATCGATTTTTGGAAACATTCGTGGGCAAGGCGCGCACCAGCACTTAGTCTGCAGGCATGGCGCCATAGGCAAAACCGGTCTGTGGCGTGCGGCAAAAAACCCGATTGCGCCGCTTGGTGTATAGTCGAATCGCACGATACAGGGGTAAACCGCCTGCATCGGCAACTGGAATATTTTGTGAGCGTACATGAGTCTTGAAATTCGTATTGCAACATCGACCGACGCTTTCGAGGCGTGCAACGTATTACGACGCTCCATCGTCGAATGCTGCAGCCTCGATCATCGGGACGATCCGGCCATCCTGGAAGCCTGGCTGGGCAATAAAACACCGCAGATGGTGGCGTGCTGGTTCGCGTCGCCCACCAATTTTTCGCTGGTCGCAGTCGAGGCGGGCGCCGTGGTCGGCGTCGGCTTGCTGACGCGCGCCGGCAAGCTGGCCCTGTGCTACCTGCTGCCCGAGGCGCAAGGCCGCGGCGCGGGCAAGGCGCTGGTGGAGCAGCTGGAAGCGCAGGCGCGCGAGTGGGGCATCAAGGCCCTGCAGCTGCACAGCACTGCCAGCAGCCAGGCCTTTTTCGTCAAGCGGGGCTATGTCGAGGCGGGCAATGTGCGTTCGCCATATGGCGTGGAAACGATTTTTTGCTGGAAACAGATTGATCCCGCAGGCATTGCCAGTGGGGATCCCAAGCGCAAGCGCTTTTGCAACTGCAATTCGGCCTGACGGCTAGCTTGTCCTTCAGCCCGCCCATCCGGCGGCGGGCCTTTCCTTCCTTTGAATAGTTCCCCTCAATAACTGATCTGGATATACACGCCTGGTTGCGCGCGATCGTTTGCCGGTAGCAAGGTGCCGCCGGCAAACAGTTTCAGTTCGCCGGGCGCGAAGGCCAGCCAGTCCTCGTTTTGCGTCAGCGGATGCGTGGCGATGACGGCGATGCGGTCGTCCAGATGGTTGTGCTGGCGAAAGTCGATGCTGCGCTCGCAGTCGATCAGTTGCGCTACGGAAAACGGGTATTCGCGTATCACATAGTGCAAATGCGTGGAACAGTGGGCAAACAGCAGCTCGCCGTCCGACAGGATGAAATTGAAGCAGCCGTGCGCGGCGATGTCCGTGGCGACCTCGGCGATGGCGGTGCGCAAGTCGGCGCGCGCGGGTTCGCCAGCGGGAAAGCGCGTGCGCAGGCTGGCCAGCAGGTGGCAAAACGCCTGCTCGCTGTCCGTGTCGCCGCTGGCGCGGTAGTGCGCATTGGCGGGCGCGCGCCACGTTTTCAAGTCGCCATTGTGGGCGAACGACCAGGTCTTGCCCCACAGTTCGCGGGCGAACGGGTGGGTGTTTTCCGGCGCGATGCGGCCCTGCGTAGCCTTGCGGATGTGCGCGACGATGTTTTTCGCCTTCATGGGATGCTGCTGTACCTGGGCCGCCAGCGGCGAATCGATGGCGGCCAGGTGATCCGTCAGCAAAGTGCAGCCGCTACTGGAATGATAAGCGATACCCCAGCCGTCGCGGTGCTCGTCCGTGCGTCCGCCCCGCTCGGCAAAGCCGGCAAAGGAAAATCCCAGCGCGGCCGGTTTGCTGCTGTTCATTGCGAGTAACTGGCACATGGCGGCCCTTCCTGATGGTATCGGTACATGTCCACAGTAAAGGCGGGCGCCGGGGGCGGGAACGAATGTTTCCGACTATCGTTATGCGCTGGCCGTCGCAATCCTTATGTGCTGGGCGCATATCAAATGGCGAAACCATTCGTTCTCCTTTGCTTGGCGCTGCCTTACTCTGCACACTTTGGCGCCGTCCTCCCCCACGAGGGCAGCTGGCGCAGCCCGATGAAGGAGCACGTATGCCATTTCCCGTCCTGAAAAATTACCTGGCCCGCCTGTCGCACCAAACCCAGGCCGGCACCAGCGTCTGGCTCGACGGGGAGGGCAGGGCGCTGGGGCGCTTTTTCAATTGCACCATGACGAGCGCCTTCCAGCCGCTGCGCGAACTGGACAGCGGCAAGCTGGTGGCGTTCGAAGGGCTGGCGCGCAGCGTGTCGAAGGCGGACGAGGGCTTGTCGCTGTGGCGCTTGCTCGACCACGCGGCCAGCGACGATGAATCCGTGGAGCTGGACCGGTTGTGCCGCATGCTGCACGCGATCAATTTCTTCCGCCAGGGCGAAGCGGAGCAGTCGGACCTGTACCTGAACGTGCATGACCGCCTGCTGAGCGCCGTCAGCAGCAATCACGGCCACGCTTTCCAGCGCATCCTCGACGCGCTGGGCTTGCCCATCGAGCGCATCGTGCTGCAATTGCCGACGGTCACGACTAACCAGGGTTGGCTGCTCAATTACGTGGCCGATAATTACCGGCGCAACGGTTTCCGCCTGGCCATCAATGTGGCCAGCGTGCAGGAGGCGACCGGCATGCTGGAGCGCTTGCACCCGCATGCGTTCAAGCTCGACGCGGGCAATCTCAGCGACGAGCAGGCCGTCGCCAGCTTCGTCACTCTGTGCCATGCGGCGAAGATCCGCGTCATTTTCAAGCGCCTCGACACGCCGCCGGCGCTGGCCGCGCTGCAGCGGGTCGCCGCCATCACGGGCTTGCCCATCGTGGCCCAGGGATATTTATTGGACAAGCCGTTGACGGCGCTGGCGCAGGCAAGCCGCCACGTGGCGGCCAGCGCGGCCGCCGCATAGGGCACCCAATACCAAAATGAGGGTGACACGATAGGCATTGAGGGTTTTTCTTCGCAGCACAATACGCTATAGTATTCCCATCGTTAAATTGGACTGACTATGGCATCGCGCAGAAATTTTCTACATCACGGTATGGGCCTGGCCGCGCTGGGCCTGGTAGCCACTCCTCTCATCGGCTGCGCCTCGCGCACGGCCGCTCCGGCCTCGGCTTCGGCCAGCGCCAAGCCGCGCGCACCGCGCACGGCCGTGCCGCCCCAGCCGACGCAACTGGCCAGCGTCGACCGCTCGATCACGTCGCAGTCGCGCCAGGCCATCACCGAGATGGAACCGCCGCCCGACATCTTCGACGCGCAGGCGCTGGACCTGGAATTCTGGCTCAAGCCCCGCACCCTGGAAGTGGTGCGCCCGGCCAGCAATGAAAAGGCCAAGCTGCTGTACTGGAAAGATGGCGAAGTCATCGATTCGGCTTACCAGGAACTGTGCCACTTGCTGCGCGACGTGAACGGCAAGAAGACGGCGCCGATCGACCCGAAACTGCTGGAAACCCTGTGGGGCACGCAAGCGTTCGTGGCCCGCTACGGCATCGAGCAGCCGCTGGAGATCCTGTCGGGCTACCGCACGGCCGAGTCGAACAGCCGCCTGCGCGAAGCGGGCGTGCCGGCCGCGCGCCAGTCGCTGCACATCTCGGGCCGCGCCGCCGACATCCGCGTGGCGAATCTGAACGCGGAAGTGCTCGGTTCGCTCGTGCGCAGCTTCAAGCAGGGCGGCGTGGGCTTTTATTACCGCAATGGCCCGCGCGGCGGCTGGATCCATGCGGATACGGGCCTCCAGCGCGTCTGGAAAGGTTAAACGAAAGATTAAACACCTGACAAAACCGTCGCGAGCGGTAGTGATTTGTGGCCGAGACGCGCAGCCGTACGAAGGTACGGCGAGCATCGCAGGCCGCAAGGCGCACCGCGCAGTAGGTTTGGTCAGGCGTTTTTAGTCGTAGTGGTAGGGCGGCTCCGGCACGCTGTCGGCGTGGATCAGTTCCAGTTCGCGCAGCTTGGCGGGGCGCTCCCACCAGATGCGCCAGCCGCGCCGCTGGTTTTCCAGTACTTCCGGGTGCGTCTGCAGATAGCCGTCGATAAAGCGGGTAAAGTCCGAGACATAGCCGCTGCGGCGGTACGGTAGTCGATGGCGCATGCGCGTCCTCCCATGGTTTTTCCTTTTGACCGCCCTTGCGCGCAAAAGTGCCGCACTTTCCACCGCACTTTCCATATTCCCCATGAAACTGTCCAGCCACAACATCGAACTGTTCCTGGCCGTCGTCGATGGCGGTTCGTTCTCGGCCGCCGCGCGTACCTTGCGGCGTGCGCCATCGGCTGTCAGCATGGCGATGGCCAATATCGAGGCGGAACTGGGTATCGCCCTGTTCGACCGGGGCGCGCGCGAAGCCGTGCCCACGCCGGCCGCCATGGCGCTGCTTCCCCACGCGCGCCTGATCGCCGAGCAGTTGAAGCAGTTGCACCTGCACGTGCAGGAATTGTCGCAGGGATTGGAAAGCCGCATTTCGCTGGGCATCGCAGCCGAGCTCGACCATACGCCCTTCCTGGCCGCCGTGCGCGCGCTGTCGCAGCGCCATCCGCTGCTCGACATCGAAGTGCTGACGGCGCCGCAGGACGATGTGCTCGACATGCTGCACCGGGGCCGCATCAGCGCCTGCATGGCTTTTGCTGGCGGGCGTATCAATCACGAAGAACAGTTCCAGCTGGTGGGCAGCGATGCCTTGCTGGCGATTATCTCCACCCAGCATCCGCCCGACGCGGCGGGCCGGCCCCTGTATATCGAAGAATTGGTGAACTTGCGCCAGATCATCGTGGCCAGCCGCGAACTCGACCTGGCCGATGCGCGCCCTGTGGTGGGGCTGTCCTACTGGCGCACGGACAGTTTGCCGGTGGCGCTGGCGATGGTGGAAGCGGGACTGGGCTGGGGCAACTTTGCCGCCTCGGCCATCCAGGATTCGCTGGCGGCAGGGCGGGTGCGCTGCGTGGCATTCAAGAACACGGGCAATGGCCTCGTCGTGCCCATCCACCTCGTGTGGATGAAGGACCGGCCGCTGGGCATGGCGGCGCGGTCCTTTCTTCAGTTGCTCAGCGAAGCGGCCTGAATGTCGGCCGGCTCTTCCTTCGGCTGCTGCGCCGACAGGGGCACGCCGAACAAGCCGTCGAAGAAATAGTTGAAGATGAAGCTGTAGCACGGGATGATCAGCATCAGCGCGAAATCGAGCACGAACGCTTGCCACAGGCTGATGTCGAGCCACCAGGCGATCAGCGGGATCAGGTAGATGACCAGGGTGATCTGGAAGCCGATCGCATGCAGGATGCGGCGCCAGACCGTGCGCGTGCGCGATACCTGGCGGATTTCCCAGTATTCGAACGCCGTGTTGTAGAGCAGGTTCCAGATCACTGCGATGGTGGTGATCATGATCGCCAGCGGTCCCGTGCTGGTGGGCGATTCGCCCGAAAGCAGGGTCAGCCAGGCCGTGGAAATGGCCATGCCTATGATTTCAAAGGCGGTGACGTAGACGATTTTGCGTTTGATGCCTTGCATGTAAAGCCTGTAAAGAAGAGATGGCAGCCATTTTAAGTCAGGTATGTTGATCTTTAAAGTCGATAGCTGTCAGTTTTTCTGATTGGTTGAGCAGGGTAATACTATGCGCGCCGCGAACGGTGGATAATGGCGGCTGGCGGGCAACCGGTCCCGCCGCATCACCGCAGAAAAGGTCAACGAGCATGCAAGGCGCAGCAGACAGCAATATCCCCGATACCCCCGCTAGCGCGGAAGAACGTCCCCGTTTCCGTCCCCGTCCATGGGAGCACCTGGAAACGCCATACGACGTGGAAGTGTGGATCGAGGAACATAACCGCAGCATGCAGGACAATATCCGCGCCACGGAAACGGGCGTGGGTATCTGCTTTACCCTGGCCGAAGGGGGCGATATCTATATGCAGACGAGCGCCGACGGCGCCGTCGTGCTCGACGTGACGCCGGACGCGGCCTGGGTGTCGCCGCTGATCAGCGCGGCCACGGGCTGCGAGGCGCCGGACTCGTCCTTGTGGGTCTTGCCCGACGATAAGCTGATCCAGCTGATCGTGGGGCTGTCGAGCCTGGTGGCCAGCACCTTGCTGGTGGTCGGCCATGATTTCGGCTTGCGCCGGCACCGTATGGGCATGGGCCGCTGAGCGGCCCTGTTGCAGAAACGGCATCCATGGCTCGACACTGCGCGTGGCGCGTGCTAGTCTCGCTACTGCACCCACCTGTTTTTCAGGGCGGCCGTGCCAAGGACAGCCATGGATACACCACCGCAAGCGGTACCTGCTCTGGATTCCTCCCCGCCCGGCCACGACGGCGTGCCGCGGCACGTCGCGCCCCTGCTTGACGATGGCGTCTTCAGTCCGGAACGGATGAAGGCCGAACGCGAACAAGCGTATTTCAACGATTTATACCTGCTGGCGCCCGTCGCCTATTTCGTGCTGGGCCTCGATGGCGTGATCCTGCAGGTCAACCTGGTGGCGGCCGAACTGTTCGGCCTGGCGCGCGGGCGTCCCGGCCACGTGCTGTTCCGTTCTTTTGTGCACGAGGCGTTCCGCCGCGATTACGAACAGTTCGTGGAGCGCGTGCTCAATAGCAGCGAGCCCGAGCGCATCCAGCTGCAGGTGCAGCTGCCCCCGCCGCGTCCCGGCGTGCGCGAGGCGGGCTTGCCCGTCAGCCTGCTGGGCAGCGCCGATCCGAACGGCCAGGCGCTGCGGCTGGTGCTCGAGCAGGCCGAGGGCAAGCTGGCCGCGCTCGAACGCAGCGAAGAGCGCTTCCGGCGCATCGTGCACAGCGCCGAAGAGGGCATCTGGGAAATCGATGCGCAGGCGCTGACCAGCTTTGTCAATCCGAAGATGGCGCACATGCTCGATTGCCAGATCGAGGATATGCTGGGCCAGCCGCTGGCGGCCTTCATGGATGAGGAGGGGCGCGCCATCCTCGAGCGCAACATCGCGCGGCGCCAGGACGGCATCGTCGAGCGCCACGAATTCAAGTTCCTGCGGCGCGACGGCAGCACCTTGTGGGCCACCCTGGCCACCAATCCCATCTTCGACTCCAGCGGCACCTACCTGGGGGCGCTGGCGCTGGTCAGCGACATCACGGCGCAGCGCGCCGCGTCCGAGCGCATCTGGCGGCAAGCCAATTTCGACCAGCTGACGGGCTTGCCGAACCGCCACATGTTTCTCGACCGCTTGCAGCACGAGGCGGCCCATGCCAAACGCGAGGGCGCTTGCCTGGCCCTGCTGTTCATCGACCTCGACCATTTCAAGCAGGTGAATGACCGCCTCGGCCACGAGAAGGGCGACATGCTGCTGCGCCAGGCGGCGCGGCGCATCAGCGAACGCGTGCGCGCTACCGATACGGTCGCGCGCCTGGGCGGCGACGAGTTCACCGTCATCCTCGCCGGCGTGGGACAGCTGGGCGGCATCGAGCGCGTGCTGCAGGAACTGACGGCCGCGCTGGCCCTGCCGTTCGTGCTCGACGGCGACACGGCGCAAGTGTCGGCCAGCGTGGGCGTGGCCCTGTATCCGGCCGACGCCGAGTCGCCGGACACCTTGCTGCGGCACGCCGACCAGGCCATGTATGCGGCCAAGAGTGCGGGGCGCAATGGCTACAGTTATTTCACACCGGCATTGCAGCAGGCGGCCGAATTGCGCCGCAGCACGGTGCGCGAGATGCGCCTGGCGCTGGCGCAGGATCAGTTCGAAGTGCATTACCAGCCCATCATCCGCCTGTGCGATGGCAGCATCGAACGGGCCGAGGCGCTGCTGCGCTGGCGCCATCCGCTGCGCGGCTTGCTGGCACCGGCCGATTTCATCGGCTTTGCCGAGGCGAACGGCCTGATCATCGATATCGGCGAGTGGGTGTTTCGCCAGGTTGTGCGCCAGGCGCGGCAGTGGCAAGACGAGCATGGCACCGCGTTCCAGATCAGCATCAACAAGTCGGCCGTGGAATTTCGCTGCGACGCCGCGCTGTACCAGGACTGGGGCGGGCATCTGGCGCGCCACGGCCTGGCGCCGGGCGCCATCGTCATCGAAACAACGGAAGCGGTGCTGCTCGACGAAGCGCGCCAGGTGGTTGACCGGCTGCGCCAGTTCCGCGCCATGGGCCTGGCGCTGGCGCTTGACGATTTCGGCAGCGGCCAGGTGTCGCTCGCGTGCATCCAGAAGGCCGATATCGACTTTCTCAAGATCGACCGCTCGCTGGTCGGCGAACTGGGAGGCGATGGCGCGGGGCAGGGCCTGTGCGAAGCGATCATTGCCCTGGCGCAGCGCCTGGGCTTGAAAGTCGTGGCCGAGGGCGTGGAGACGGCGTCGCAGCGCGATCTGCTGCGTGCCGCCGGCTGCGACTATGCGCAGGGGTATTTCTTTTCGCGCGCGCTGCCGGTGGGGCAGATGGACCGCCTGCTGGCGTCTCAGCCGGCGGCCTGAACTGTCTCCTGCGCCGGGCCGGCGCCTTCCATCAGGTCTTCCACGGCGGCCAGGGTCTCGGCATCGCTGACCGAGGCCAGGGTCAGGCCTGGGGCCAGGATGACGCGGTAATGGCGGCTGGCCGGGTAAAACCAGCGGTAGTTGTCGGTGCGGATGTAGTAGCCGACGATTTTCTTGTCATACGCCGAGGCGATGTGGATCACCGACGTGTCGGGCGACAGCACCAGGTCGCAGCGGCGTATCAGGGCCGCCAGTTCCAGGATGTGGCCGGTGGGCGGCGCGTTCATCACGTTGGCATGGCCGGCGCCGCGCACGATCTCGGCGGCGCGCGCCTCGGTGCCCGGCGCGGCGATCACCAGCAGCGCATGGCGCGGATAGCGTGCCGCCAGGGCGGCGCAGCAGCGCTGTGCATCGGCCACGCTGACCGTGCGTTGCCTATTGCTGCCCTGGAAGTTGAGGCAGAACAAGCCTTCATGCGTGCGCAGCAGGCTGTCGCAGGCGGCGTCGACCCGTGCCGCGTGCGCGTCCACGCCGAACAGTTCATAGCGCATATCGATGTCGCGCAGGCCAAACTCCTCGAACGTGGCGAAAAAGCTGTGCAGGATGTGGCGGCTGCGGTCGCACGGCACCGTATGGTCGAACATGCCCAGCTTCGCCGTCGAGGTGCCGTACTTGGGAATGGCAAAGCCCGTCAGGTAGCGCGCACCGAGCCATTTGATACGCAGCAGCAAGGGAATCGAAAAGCGGTTGTAGGGGTTGAAGATGACGTCGTAGCGGCGCCGGCGCAGGTCGGCGATGGTAGTGCGCAAGTCGCGCAGCAGCGGCTGCTTGTCCCAGATGAGGATCTCATTCACATGCGGGTTGCCGGCGATGACATCGCGGTTGGCGCTGCTGGCGGCCACGTCGATCTGCCAGTGCGGATAGTTTTTCTTCAGCTCGCGCAGCAGGGCCGACGTGACGATCATGTCGCCGATCTTGTCGTTGCGCAAAATCAGCACCTTGCGCACCTTGGCGATGTCGAGGGGCTGCTTGCCGGATTTTCCCAGCAGGGCGTAGCTGATCAGCCGGGCGGCGGTTTTTATCAAGGGAACTCCGGAGGTGGATGACGAAATGCGCCGGCGTAGTGGTGAATCGGCAAGCGACAGCAGCATCTTACGGATTTCCACCGTCCTGAGCTAGGGGGCATGCCCCTTTTATTGCCGCGTGCGCCAGGGCGGCGCACGCACGGGAAGCGGTTATTCCAGGCCCAGCAGGGCGACAACGCGCTCGCGGCTGATGCCGACCAATGCCGAGCTGATCGCCAGCAGCGATTCATAGCCAGGTTCGCTGGCCTTTTGCGTGAAGTTTTCCGCCAGGGTATCCATGCTGACGTTCACTTGCACCGGTTGCGCGCGGGCAACCCGTCCCGTCGCTTGCGCCAGGGCCAGGCTGACGGAGCTGCGCGCCGCCTGCAACTGCGCCAGCGCCTGCACCACTTGCTGCAAGGTGGCGCGCAGGGCTTCCACGTCGCCCGTATTCCATTCTTCCGGGGCGATGGCGGCCGGTTCCGCATCCGTGCGCACGCGGCTCATCTGGCCGGTCGGGTAGCGGATGCCGCTGCCGCGCACGGACAGGCTGTCGCGCACGTTGGCCCAGGCCGCTTCCGATGTGCTGAACACCAGTTCGCCATTCTCGCCCAGCTTGACACCGATGCCTGATGGCATCAAGGCACGGTCGAAGCGCGAGACGATTTCATTCGCGCTCAGGCCAGGTTCGATATTGACCGAACGCAAGGCCTGGTTCGCGCCGCCGACGGAAAACGCCAGCACTTCCTGCGGGCCTTCCTGCAGGCTGGCCATGGTCAGGCCGCGGATGCTGAAGTTCTGCTGCGCCGCCTGCGGGCTCGTATAGCCGAGCTGTGCGTCGAGCGTGCCGCCCGAGGCGCTGGCGCGCTGGCGCCAGGTATTGCTGAACTGGCGTACTCTTGCCTCGACTTGCCCTTCGCGACCCTGGCGCGCGGCCAGCTTGGCTGCCAGTTCGCTTTTCAGCGCTTGCAGCTGGCTGCTGCTGCGTTCTAGGTAGTCGAGTGTTTGCTGCGCGTTGGAAATCTCCCCCTGCAGCTGGTGATCCCAGTTGCTCAGGCCCCGCTGCAGGCTCGCCGTCGACCTCTTCGCCGCTGGCGCCTCGCTGCGCGCACTGGCGCTGCCGTTGATGGCGGCGGATGCGTCATCGACGACGCGGGCTGTGCCGGCGCCTTTGGCATTGACGCCGGAAGAGGAGGAGGTCTGAACGATTTGCATGATGGTCAGAGAAGATCAAACAGGGAAAGGGTGCCCACCTTGGCGTATGCCTTGTATGTTGCCTGCAAGGCCGTCTGGTAGCCGGTCAGTTCGATGGCCGCCGCGCCCATGTCGGTCTTTTTCAGGTCCAGCAGGGCCGAATTGTTCGACAGCGAAACATTCGACAGGTTGCCCGACAGCGTGGTGAGGATGTTTTGCGCGCCGCCGAAAATAGCGATCTTGCCGGAGAGCAAATCCATGCCATCGTCGGTGCCGCCGAGGCCATCGTTGACGATGGCGCGCACGGCCGGGTCGTTCGGGTTGACGCCCGGTGTGCCGAGGGTGGTGACGACCTGGTCGATCTTGTTGAGCCACACTTCCAGGTTCTTCACGTCGACGTTGGCCGCCTGCGTCACGCCATTGCCGACCACGACGGTCTGCGTGTCGGTATTGCCGACGTAGCTGTAGCGCGAACCGACGGCTGCCGCCGGGTCGTATTTGATCGCAGGCTGGTCGGTGGCGGTGCCGGAAAACATGTAGCGGCCTTCCTGGTCCTTCAGGTTGGCCGTGTACAGCACGCTGTCACGCATGGCTGTCAGCGATTGCGTCATCGCGTTCAAGTCGCCGGGCGTATTGCTGCCGTCGGCGGCCCACACCAGCAGGTCGCGCGCCTGGCCCATGTCGGTAACCATGCTCGACAGGTAGTTTTCGTTCTTCAGCAGGCGCACTTTTACCGTGGCGATATTGTCCTGGTACTGGGTGACCATGGCTTGCTCGCGCGTCAGGCGCGAAATGCGCACGTTGCCGATCGGATCGTCCGATGGCAGCTGGATGCGCAGGCCCGACGACATCTGCTGGGTCAGGAAGTTGATGCGTTCCTGGTTTTGCTGAAGCGAAATATTGATCAGCGATTGGTACTGGCTACTGGCGACACGCATGATCTTCTCCTTAACCCATCATTTGCAAAGTGGCGTCAAACAGGCTATTCGCCACGGAAATGACTTTCATGTTTGCCTGATACATATTCTGGAATTCGACCAGGCTCATCGCTTCTTCGTCCTTGTTTACGCCGCTGGTGGATTTCCAGTCGTCGATCGCTTGCGAGCGCACCGTATTGGCCGTCTTCAGCAGGGCCTGGTTCTGCTGGCTGTAGATACCGAGCTTGCCGACCAGCTGCGTGTCCGCGTCGCTCATCAGGACGGAACCGACCCAGCTGACAGTGATCGGTTGATTCTTGATCTCGATCAATTTTTGCAAGTTGCCGCTATCGCCGGCCTGGCCCGTCAGCGACAGGGCCAGGTCCTTGGCGTTGAAGCCGGGGGTAATGCTCAGCTTGCCATTCGCGTAGGCCAGCAGGGGACCGCCCGGCGTGCCAGCCATGGTTTTTCCCAGTGCCAGCTGCGCGTTGACCTTGTTGGTCAACTGGGTCGCCATGTCTTGCAGCGACTGCTGCAGCGGTTTCAGGGTATTTTGCTCGAACTCGCCCAGGCCGCCCATCTGGCCGCCGATGGTGACCGGGTCGAGCTTGTACGAGGACTTGGCGAAATCGAGGCTCAGGGTTTGCTCGCCCGTGTTCGTCATATTGCTGCTTAGGGTACCTGCCATGCTGCCGATGACCAGCGGCTGGCCCGATTTCAGCGAGACATTGCGCGACCCGTCCGGCTGGTCGAGCACCTCGATGCCCATTTGCGCGGCCAGGCCATCGATCAGCTGGTCGCGCGCATCCATCAGCGACGACACATTCGTGCCCGCGGCCGTGGAGGTGCTGATACGCTGGTTCAGCGCGGCGATATTGGCCAGCGCGGTATTGGCTTGCGGCACGATCGCTGCCCGTTGCTGCTGCAACGACAGCAGCTGGTTGCCCATGACGGTGCTGATGCTGTTGAAGCGCTGCGCCATGGCGTCGGCGGAGGTGACGATCTGCTGGCGCAGCGGCGTCGACGTCGGGTCGACGGCCGAGGCGTTGAGGGCGGCGAAAAAGCCGTCGATGCCATTGCTGATGCTCGACGCATCGTCGCCCATCACGCGCTCGAGCTGGGTCAGATAAGGCTGGGTCTGCGAACGGGCGCCCTGGTCGGACGCGGCGCGCCACATTTGCTGGCTTTTATAAGCATCGGCAAAGCGCAGCAGGGCCGACACTTCCACGCCATTGCCGGCCGAGCGCACGCCCACGCCTGCGCCAAGCGAGGACAACAGTACGCCCTGGCGCGTGTAGCCCGCCGTTTGCAGGTTGGCGATGTTCTGGCTGGCCGCATTGAGTGCGGCCTGGGCGGCGATGCTGCCTGACAATGCATTGCTGATGATGCTCATTGGGCAAGTTTCTTTCGTGAAGAGTGTGGCGCGTGCGGGTGGGCAGGCATTGAATCGATATTACCTTGTACAGGCGACGCTTCAGACGGATTTATTAAGCGGCGCTGCAATATTGTCGGTCTTGACGGCGCTTTTGGCTGCCACGGGGGCGCCGGCCGCCGGCAGCAGTTGGCGCAGGATGGCGTCGGCGATGCCGAAGGCGCGCTGGCCGGCCATTTTGTCGGCCACCAGATTGTCGGCCATTTCCAGCATGTCGCTGTTGACGGGATCCTTGAAGACGCTGTCTTCGCCCGCCATCTCGCGCGTGCCCGAACGCATCTGGCGCAGCATGTGCGAGATGAAGAAGGCTTCGAACTTGACGGCCGCCTCGGTGGCCTTGGCCGCATAGCGGGGATCGGCCGGCGTGGCGGCGGCAGGGGACTTGTCGTCGAGCGCCGAAGGCAGGGCGCTGCTGCTGTCGTTGATATTAAGCATCAGATAACCACCAGTTCGCCTTCGATGGCCCCGGCTTGGTCCAGGGCTTGCAGAATTGCCATGATGTCGTCGGGCGAAGCGCCCAGGCTGTTGACGACGTCGATGATGGCCTGCAGCTTGGCGCCGGCCGGCCATTTGAACATATTGCCGTTGCCCTGGTCGACGGACACCTTCGATTGCGGCGTGACGGTGGTCTGGCCGCGGCCGAACGGCGCCGGCTGGCTCACTGCCGAGCTTTCGGAAATGACCACTTTCAGCGAGCCGTGCGTGACGGCGGCCGCTTTTACGCGCAAGCCTTCGGCGATGACCACGGTGCCGGTGCGCGAATTGAACACCACTTTCGGCGTATCGACGCCGACATCGACGGAGAGCGCTTCCAGCTTGGCCATGAAGGCCACGCGCTGGGTCGGGTTTTCCGGCGCCAGCACTTCCACGCTGGTGGCGTCGCGCGTGGTGGCGACGGCGCCAAAGCGGCGGTTGACGGCTTCGACGATATTGATGGCCGTCTCGAAATGCGGGTGGCGCAAGTTCAGGGTGACGGTCGGCTTGGTCGAAAAATCGCTGAGGATTTCGCGCTCGATGTTGGCGCCGTTCGGAATGCGGCCCGAGGTGGGCGTGTTGACGGTGACGGACGAGCCGCTCTTGCCGGTGGCGTTCAAGCCGCCGACGACGACGTTGCCTTGCGCCAGCGCATACGTTTCATTATCGGCCGCGCGCAATTGCGTCAGCAACAAGGTGCCGCCGCGCAAGCTTTTCGCATCGCCCAGGGACGAGACGGTGACGTCGATGGCCTGGCCACGGCGGTATCCTGGGGGAAACACGGCGCTGACCATGACGGTGGCGACGTTCTTGCTTTTCGATTCGGCGCCGTCCGGCATCTTCACGCCGAACTGCTTGAGCATGTTGACCACGGACTGGCTGGAAAATTTTACCTGGGTGGTGTCGCCGCTGCCGTTCAGGCCCACGACGAGACCGTAGCCGACCAGCGGGTTGTCGCGCACGCCCTCGATGCTGACCAGGTTGCGCAGCACTTGCGCGGCGCTGGCGGGCAGGGCAAAGCCGGACAGCGCAGCGAGCATGGCTGCCAGGGGCAGGGCGGAACGAAATTTCATGAGCTCACCTTAAAACGGCATCCATGGGCCGACGAAGAAGCGCGTCAGCCAGCCTGGTTTGTTGGCTTCGGCCAGGGTGCCCTGGCCGGAATAGGCGATCTGCGCATTGGCGATGCGCAACGATGACACCTGGTTGTTCGAATCGATATCGGCCGCGCGCAGATAGCCGCGCAGACGCACGAATTCCTCGCCCTGGTTCAGGGTCAGGGTTTTCTCGCCTTGCACGCGCAGCAAGCCGTTCGGCAGCACTTCCTGCACGATCACGGTGATGGCGCCGGACAGCGCGTTTTGCTGCGTGCTGGTCGAGTCGCCGGCGAAATTGCGGTCGGCCGACAGGTCGATGCCCGTCTTGGGGAAGGTCTTGCCGAGGATGTTGGCCGCCTGCACGCCGACGGACGAGCCCTTGTTAAACGAGGTGCCGGCCTTCTTGCTGGCCTGCGTGGTTTCCTGCAGCGCCACCGTGACGACGTCGCCGACGCGGAAGGCGCGGCTGTCGGAAGTCAGGGCCAAGCCCGCGTCGGGATTGAAGACGCCGCCGCTCACGCCGCCTTGCGCAGCGCTGCGCGGCGCCACGGGCAGCGGCGTATCGGAAAAGCTGGGCGCCAGCGGCGCCATAGGCTGGCTGGCGCAACCGGCCATCAACACCAGCAGCATGGCGGCCGTGGCTTTCATTGCGGCTGTCATCAGCGTGCCGCTTGCGCCAGGTATTGCAGCATATTGTCGGCGGCCGACAGCACCTTGGTGTTCATTTCATAGGTGCGCTGGGCAGCGATCATGTCGACCATCTCTTCGACCACCTGCACGTTCGAGCCTTCCAGCGCGAACTGTTTCAGCTTGCCCAGGGCGCCTTCGCCGGGACGGCCTTCCGTCGGCGTGCCGCTCGATGCCGTTTCCTGGAACAGGTTTTCACCGAGTGCCAGCAGGCCCGTCGGGTTGACGAAGCTGGAAAGGTTCAACTGGCCCAGTTCGGTACCGGCGACATTGCCCGGCACGGTGGCCGTGACCATGCCGTTTTCGCCGATGGTGATCGCCGTGGCATTGTTCGGCACGGTGATCTGCGGCACCAGGGGCAAGCCCTGGGCGTTGACCATCACGCCGTTTTCATTGATGCCCAGCTGGCCGGCGCGCGTGTAGGCCGCTTCGCCGTTCGGGCGCAGCACTTGCAAAAAGCCGTTGCCGGTGATGGCGACGTCGAATTCGCGGCTCGTCGTTTGCAGGCTGCCGGTGGTAAACACCTTTTGCGTGCCCACCATGTGGGTACCGTTACCCAGCTGTACGCCCGATGGCGAGAGGGTATTGTCGGCGCGCTGCGTGCCCGGCTGCTGCTCGACCTGGTAAAACAGGTCTTCGAAGACGACGCGGTCGCGCTTGAAGCCAACGGTATTGACGTTGGCCAGGTTATTCGCGATGGCTTGCAGTTTGGCATCTTGTGCCTGCACGCCGGTCTTGCTGATCCACATTGCTGGATTCATGATTTACTCCTGGTAATTGGTTGGCGTTGGGCTTAGGCGCCCAGCAGGCGGTTGCCGGATTCAGTCATCGCGTCGCTGGCCTTGAAAATTTTCATCTGCATCTCGAAACTGCGGTTCAGGCTCATGGTGGCGACCATTTCCTCGACGGCAGAGACGTTGCTGCCTTCCAGGTGGCGGTCGCGGATGCGTACCGCCGGGTCGGCCTGCAAGTCTTCGCCGCTGCGCGCCACGATCAGGCCCGCTTCGTTCTTCGTCAGCTCGCCCGATTCCGCATTGACCAGCTTGAGCTTGTCGACGGTCTGCATTTGCGCGGTGCCCGGCACCTGGATGGAAATCGTGCCATCGCCGCCGATCGACAGGCTGGTGTGCTCGGGAATCGTGATGGGTCCGCCTTCGCCCAGCACGGGCCGGCCGTTGATGGTCAGCGCGCCCGTTTCATCGAGGTCCATGGCGCCGGCGCGCGTGTAGGCTTCGCCGTTTTGCCATTGCACCGCGAGAAAGCCGGGGCCCGTGACGGCCACGTCGAGTTCGCGCCCGGTTTCCTTGATGGCGCCCGTGCGCGTGCCGATGGCGCTCGACTGCGTCTGCGTCATGTGGCGGTCGTCGTAGCCATAGCCGTTTTGCAGCGGCTGGGCAGTGGACACTTCCAGGTTGGCGCGAAAGCCGCCCGTCTCGATATTGGCCAGGTTGTTGGCGTGTACCTGCTGTGCCCGCAGGGCACGGTCGGCCCCGCTCATGGCGGTATAAATCAGCGCATCCATTGCTCTTTACCTTTGCGTATCGTGGATTACAGCGCTTGCATCAGCGATTGCAGCATGGCGTTCTCGGTCGAGATGACCTTCGAGTTGGCCTGGTAGTTACGCTGCGACGTCATCAGGCCTACCAGTTCGGAGGTGATGTCGACGTTCGACTGTTCCAGCGAGCTCGTTACCAGTTTGCCGGCCATGCCGACGCCCGGGCGGTCATAGATGGGGGTGCCGGACGTGGTCGAGGCGACCCAGCTGGTATCGTTGACGGCCGTCAACGCGCCTTCGTCTGGGAAGGTGGCCAAGGCGATCACGCCGATGCTTTGCTTCTGGCCGTTCGTGTATTTCGCCACGACGGAGCCGTCATCGGCCAGTTCCACGCCCGTGTAGGTGCCCGAGGAATAGCCATCGGCGCGGTCGGTCGAGGTCGTCGCTTCGCCAGCGTACTGGGTGGTGCCCGTGTAGTCGATGGCGATCGCCAGTGCCGCGGCGCCAGCCGGCGTCGGCAGCGCTGGCGCGGCGGCCGTGCCGGTCACCAGCTTGCCATTCGTGTCGAAGGTCATGCTCGTCACCGGTGTCACGTCGGCGTTGTCGAAGGTGTAGTGCACGTCCACGCCCGTTGCCGTCTTGACGAAGTACTGGCCCAGCGAGTGCTTGGCGCCCAGCGAATCGTAGACGATCGAGGTCTTGGCGCTGTTGTAGCTCAGTTCGTTGGTCTTGTTGAAGGGCACAGCCTTGATGGTCCATTCGGACGACATGTTGGCGGCATACGCCAGCTTGGTCGACGCCACGGCGGGAATCTGGCCCGTCGGAATGATCATGTCACCCATGGTGCCCAGGGTGGTGCTGCCCTTGACGGCGGCGTAGCCTTGGACCAGGCGGCCGTTCGAATCGATCAGCTTGCCTTCATTGCTGGCCGAGAAGATGCCGACACGGCTGTAGCTCATGGTGTTTTGCGCATCGCGTGCGACGAAATAGCCGCGGCCGTCGATGGCTGCGTCGAGCGCGCGGCCCGTGTTCAGCACGCCGCCATTGAGCGACATGCTTTGCGTGATCGAACCGATTTCCGTACCCGTGGCGCGCGAACCGGCGTACATGGCCGAAAAGTTGGCGCGGCTGCTCTTGAAGCCGTAGGTGCCGGCGTTGGCGATATTGTTACTGGTGCTGTTCAACTGTTGGTTGATGGACTGGATACCGGACAGGGCGATGTCGAAACTCATGTTGATTTCCTTTAGTGAAGGACGAGATTAGTGTGCAGGAAACGAAGGGGCGAGCGGATCAGGCCGTCTTGCCGTTAAAGCCGGTGATCGCGCCAGGGTTGACTTCGCCCAGGTTCGACACGCTCAGTATCATGCTGCCGCCGGACGACAGGCGCACGCTGTTAAGCTTGCCTGCAATGTCGACCGTCGGTTTTTCGGCGCCGCTGGTGGTGACCTTCATGCTGTAGGTACCGGCGGGCAAGCCCAATGCCACGGGATCGATGCTGAACGGCACCGTGCCGGCCGACTTGGCGCCCAGTTCGATCTTGTATTCCTTGTCGTCCAGCCCTTTCAGGGTCACCGTGGTCTTGGTGGTGCTGGCGGCCAGCGCGATGCTGCCGCTGACCTTGCTCTTGTCGAGCTGCACCGTTTCACTGTTGACCATCACCTCGGAACCCACTTGCGCGCCCAGGGCCAGTACTTGCATCGATTGCAGCACGCTGGCATTGGCGCTGGTCAGCGACGACAGGTTTTGCATCGCTTCCGTCTGCGCCTGCTGCGTCAATTGATTGACGAACTGGCTCGGGTCGGTCGGTGCGAGGGGATCCTGGTTCTTGATCTGGGCGACCAGCAATTTGGTGAACATATCCTGGGTGGCATTGCTTTGCGACTTGACGGCATTGTTGCTGCTGCCGCTGCCACTGGTATTGTTTGTAAAGAGATTGGTTTCCATGGATTATGCTTCACCTAATTTGAGGAGCGATTGCTGCATCGATTTGATGCGGCCCAGAACTTCGACATTGGTTTCAAAGGCGCGCGAGGCCGACATCATGTCGGTCATCTCGGCTACCTGGTTGACGTTGGGGTAGAACACCATGCCGTCGGCATTGGCCATCGGGTGGCCCGGTTCGTACACCTTGCGCAGCGGCTCGTCGCTTTGCACCACGTCGAGCACCTGTACTCTTCCGCCGGCACCGCTGGCGCCGGGGCCATCCATCACGGCCGCAAACACGGGTTTGCGCGCGCGGTAGGTTTCGCCTTCGGAACCGGCAACGGAATCGGCATTGGCCAGGTTGCTGGCGATGGTATTGAGGCGCACGGTTTGCGCCGCCATCGCCGAACCGGCGATCTTGGAAATATCCTGGAAGCTCATGCTGATCCTTATTGTCCGGAAATGGCCTTGGACAGACCCTTCAGTTTCATGTTGACGAAAGTGAGGCTGGTCTGGAAGTCGGTGGCATTCTGCGAGAACGCCGCCTGTTCGACGCCGATTTCGACGGTATTGCCGTCGCGGCTGGGGTGGTAGGGGACGCGGTACAGGGCGCTGGCATCGTCATCGGTCGACAGCAGGCCGGCCTCGTTGTCCTGCAACTGCTGCAGGGCGCTGCCGAAATCCATGTCCATGGCCTGGAAGCCGGGCGTGTTTTCATTGGCGATGTTGGCCGCCAGCACGCGCGTACGGTCGGCACGCAGCGCGAGTGCATCGGCGTGCACACCCAGCGCATCCTTGAAATTAATCCCCATGGTCATCCTTTGTGTTGAATTCGATCGTGCTTTTTGCGGTTCGGGCCAGAAAACAGGTGGTGCAGAGGTAAAATCCCAGCCAGGTCATGTTGACGCATGGTAAGGTCATGCCGCTTCAGTATCTTTGATTAAGGTTAGCAATGATTTACTTTGAGAACTATTCCGTGATGTGGAACAAGGCGCAATGTCGTCAAATACTGCTTCCAGGCATCTTTTTCCTGGCCAGCCTATATAGTAGTGCAGGTCGCGCAGAATTGCCAGCCGACAATATATTTTCACGTGTGGAACAGTTGGCGCGTGAGCAATTGGCGCAGCAGGCGGCCACGGCGGGACTGCTGGAACCGCAGTTTCAGGTGACCGTCGTGAAAAGCACGCGCCCCGTGCCCGCGTGCGCGGCGCCCGTCGCGCTGGAGACGGCGGATAGCCGCTCGGCGCAGCGCATGCGCTTTATCGCGGTGTGTCCTGGAAGCAACGGTTGGCGTTACGAAATGCTGGCGCGCGGCAGTATCACGGCCCAGGTGGCCGTCACCAGCGTGCCCGTCACGGCCAATACGCCGTTGCAATCGGGCGACGTGACGTTGGCACGGCGCGACGTGACGATGGTGCCGGACAGTATTTCTGCCTTGCCGGGCGCGATAGGCCTGTCAAGCCGGCGCAGCTTGCGTGCCGGCGAAGTGCTGCGCCAGGGGCAACTGGCGTCGCCCGTGCTGATCAAGCGGGGCAGTGCGGTCAGCATCGTGGCGCGCAAGGAGCAGGTGGAAGTGAGCATGGCAGGCGAAGCGATGGATCCGGGCGCGCTGGGCGAAGTGATCCGCGTGCGCAACGCCACCAGCGGCACGGTGATACGTGCCAGGGTGGTCGATGCGGGCGTGGTGGAACCGGCCGATATTGCCGGCCGTTGAGGAGATCAGTCTGCGGCGGCCGTGCGCTGCAGGCGTGTCGCCAGCTGTGTCAGCTTGGCGGCGTAGTTGGGATCGGTGGCATAGCCGCCGCGCGCCAGGCCTTGCGCGAAGGCGCCCGCGTCGGCACCCGTGTTCAGGGCGGCGCGGTAGCGCGGGTTGTCGAGCAACACTTGCGCATAGTCGCGGAAGGCGCTGGCCTGGTCCGGGTAGCTGCGGAAACGCTCGGTTTTCTTCAGGGCCGTGCCGCTGCCCGCCTCGTATTCGGTGGTGACATTGCTGGCCACGTCGCCCTGCCATTTGCCGCCGGCCTTGATGCCGAACAGATTATTCGTGTCCGCGCCCGTGCCCTGGCGCAGCGGACGCTGGCCCCAGCCCGATTCCAGCGCCGCGTGGGCGGCGACGATTTCCGGCGCCACGCCCAGGCGCGCGCCCGTTTCTTGCGTCCATGGCTTGATCGAGGCGAGGAATTGCTGCTGTGTCTCGCCGATCTCGCCGCCCTGGTTGATGCGGCCCAGCACATTGACGGGCTGGCTTTGCTCCAGGTAGGCGCGTCCTTGCGGGCTCAGGCTGGTGGCGTTGCCGCCGCCCTGTTCGATGAAGCGGGTCACTTCGCCCTGCACCTGCTTGAACACGCTGCCAAAACTGCCAGTGGCCACCGTGGCAGGGGTAGCGTGCATATTGCTCTGCACGGCCATTGTCGCCGCCGTCGATGGCGTCGCCGTCGTGGCGCGGGTGGTCAGGAAATCAGCCTGGCGCATACGTATCTTCCTCGCCATGCAGCACGCGCTGCATGATGCTGTACTGCTCTGTTAATAAATCGCTGTTGCGGGCATTCAGGCGTTTGCATTCGAGCACCATCTGCTCGAGCGCGGCCCAGTCGCGCTGGGCGGTCGTACGCGCGTCTTGTTGCAACAGTGCAAACAATTGCGCCATATCGCCTTGCGGGCCCAGCAGGGCAGTGACGAGGCTGACCCGCTGGCGGCGGCGCGCATCGAGCGGTTCGACAGCGGCGATGACCTGGTCGGCCAGCGCCGTCAGCCGGGCGCTCTGGTGGTGCAAGGTGGCCTGGAATTGCTCTTCCAATAAGGTTTGCAGTGCCGCATAGCCGGCGCGGTCCTCCGTCATGCCTAGCAGCACGCGGCGCACGGCTTCCTGGCGCGTGATGCCCTTGCGCGGCGCGGTCACGATTCACCGCCGTGGAAACGCTGGATCAAGCCTGCCAGTTTCGATGGATCGAACGGCAATTCACCCTTGGCCAGCGCATCGCGCAGCATGGCCACTCTTTCATGGTCGATCTCGGGCATGGCACGCAGGGCGGCCATGGCCGGTTGCAGCACGGCCGATTGCAGTTCCGCGCCGGCCGACGAGCCACCCATGGCGCCAGCGGCGCCCGCGTTCTCG
This sequence comes from Janthinobacterium sp. HH104, assembly GCF_001758715.1. Classification (NCBI taxonomy): domain Bacteria; kingdom Pseudomonadati; phylum Pseudomonadota; class Betaproteobacteria; order Burkholderiales; family Oxalobacteraceae; genus Janthinobacterium; species Janthinobacterium sp. HH104. The sequence continues at coordinate 78,693 of NZ_LRIB01000030.1, forward strand.
GCGATCGCCTCGGCAGGCGCGACGGCGCTGCTGCGCACGGCAGCACCGGTATTGCCGGAGGAGATTTTCATACGTTGTCCCTTGCCCTTAATTTGCATGCTCGTCCCGATCTTTCTTTGCGGGCAGGCCCAGTTTTTCGCGCAGCCGCTGCAGGGTACCGGAGTCCGGTTCACCCACCTGCAATTCGTCGCCTTGCGGCTTTTGTCCTGCCATGCCGAACATGGCGGCGATGCTGTCTGCCTGGCCACGCGTCAATATTAACAGTTCGATGCGGCGGTTGATGCCGGCGCTGGCATTTTTCACGTCCAGCGGCGCGCGGTCGGCCATGCCCACCACTTGCAGCACGCTGTCCGGACTCATGCTGCCGATCAACAATTGCGCGCGCGCCGACATGGCGCGGTTGGCCGACAGGGTCCAGTTCGAAAAGCCTTCATAGCCCGTATTGGCGTATTGCATCGAGTCCGTGTGGCCGACGATCAGCATCTGGTTTTCCATTTGCGCAAACACAGGGCCCATCTGGCGCAGCAGCTTGCGGAAGCGGTCGGTCGGCACGGCGCTGCCGCGCACGAACATGCCTTGCTTGTCCGTATCATGCAGCATGACACGCAAGCCGTACGGCGTGATCACCGACTGCAAATTGCTCTTCAGTCCCGCTTCGTCGCTGAGCTTGTCGAGCGCGCGCGACAGCGACAGCAAGTCTTCCGGCGACTGGTAGCTGACCTTGGTCTGGTTTTGCGGCGCGGCGCCGGCCTTGCCGTCCTGCATCTGCTTGCCTTCCGTGCGCGTGTCGCCCGAACCCTTGCGGGGCATGGGGAAGCGCTCGATCAGGCTGCCGCGCGGACCGCCGCTCTGTTCCGGCATGACGCCCTGGCCTTCGCCCTGGCGGCTGCTGGCCGACGCATCCATCATGATTTCCTTCATCGCCTGCTGCTCGCGCGCGGCCATCAGCCACAGCACGAGGAACAGCGACAGCAAGGCCAGGCAAAAGTCGGCGAACGCTACTTTCCAGGCGCCGCCATGGCCATCGTCGTCGTGCTTGCGTCCCGCACGCTTGATGATGGCCTGTTCATGTTTCTCATGCGGCTTTAGCACGGCGGCCTCCCCGGCCTTGGCCTTGCTCTTGTTCGGCGCCGCCATCTTCCAGCGCATTGATCCAGCTTTCCAGCTGGGCGAAGCTCGGCTTGATGTTCAGCTGCACCAGGCGGCGGCCCGCATCGATGGCCAGCAGGGGGGGCTTGCCCGCCACGTGCGTGACCAGCACGACCTTCACGCATTCCATGGTCGAGCCTTCCTCGCCCACCAGCTGTTTCATCATGTTGCACATCGGATCGAGCACGCCGTAGCAGAAGAAAATACCGATGAAGGTACCGACCATGGCGGCACCCACTTTTTCGGAAATTTCCGCCGCATCGGCGCCGTCGGCCACGGAATTCATGGCCATCACGATACCGAGAACGGCGGCCAGAATACCGAAACCGGGCATGGCTTCGGCGATCTTGTGCAAGGACTTCGACGGTTGCAGCAGTTCGTCGTGGATGGCTTCGAGTTCCTGCTCCAGCACGCCTTCGAGTTCATGCGCGTTGATCTTGCCCATCGCCATCAAGCGGAAGTTGTCGACGATGAAGGCCAGCAGTTTCGGCTCTTCCAGCACCAGCGGGTAGCGCTGGAACAGGGCGCTTTCGCGCGGCGCCTCGACGTGGGCGTCGAGCGCCTTCAGGCCGCCGGCGGCCGTTTGCAGCAGTTCATACATCAGCAGCAGCAACTGGCGCTGGAATTCCGAGCCTTGCTTCTTGTGCGTGACGATCTTGCGCATCTGGTGCAGCATTTCACCGAGTACATGCTTCGGGTTGCCCAGCACCAGGGCGCCGACGGCGGCGCCGATGATGATGATCAGCTCGACCGGTTGCCAGATCGCGTGGACGGTGCCGCCCATCAGGGCGAAGCCTCCGAATACACACCCCATCACGATTAAGATACCGATAATTACCATGTCAACTGCCTTTCTGCGTCATTGTGCTGCGTCAATTTGATGGATAGTGCTGAAACTTATGCGTCTTGCAGCATGGCTTTCATCTTGCCCAGCGCCGTCTTGTTGAGCTGGCAGACGCGGGCGTCGCTCAGGTCCAGGACGGCGGCTATTTCTTTGTAGCTCAGTTCGAATTCGTAATACATCTGGATCACGCGCTGCTCGCGTTCGTCGAGCGCGCGCAAGGCCTGCTCCAGGCTGCGCCGCACCATCAATTGCTCTTCCGGGCTTGGTGCGCTGTCGGCCTGTCCCAGGCTTTCCTGCAGCACCTCGTCGAAACTGGCGATCAGCTCGGCGTTTTCCGCCAGCTGGTATTCCTGGAAGGCTTCCGGCGTCAGCTTCAGGGCGGCCATGATTTCCGCGTCCAGCGGCTCGCGCCCCAGGCGGCGGGTCAGGGCGCGCACGCTGTCGCGCAGGCGGTGGCTTTCCTGGCGCACGGCGCGCGGACGCCAGTCCTGGCGCCGCAGTTCGTCAAGGATGGCACCACGGATGCGCAGGCTGGCATAGCTGCCGAAAGACTGGTCCGGCACGCCGTAGCGGCGCAAGGCTTCGAGCAAGCCCATCAGGCCGATCTGTTCCATGTCGTCGCGGTCGATGGCGCCCGACACCTGCGAATTGAGCTGGCGCACGATGCGTTTGACCAAAGGGGAGTACGCCACCAGATGTTGTTGCTCTTCAGCAACGCTGAGCACGGCCGCGCAAGCGCTGGCGGCGGCATATTCGCCGGCGCCGTACGCTTCCTGGTATTGCTCTACATAGGCCAAGGGATCTCCCACTAGGTCGGCTGGCGTGTTGGCTTATTCAATGATCAGCTTGCCGACCATGACTTCGGTGAACGGTTTTTCCATCTGTTCGCGCTCGTAGCTGACGTTGAAGGCCTTGTTGATCTGCTCGGCATATTGTTCCACGGTCATGGTCTGCGCCTTGTCCAGCGGAAAGCTCGACAGGGTGCTGACGGCGATCGAACGCATCAGCGGCAAATGGTCCTTCGTCAGTTTTTCCTTTTCCTCGGTGGTGGCGATCACCAGGTCGGCCGACAGATAATGCGTTTCGCCGTCGCCTGGGCCGCGGCGCAGCATCACGATGACTTTGTCGAGCGTGAGGAACTTGCGTGCCTTCTTGCCCGTGGCCGGCGGCGGCGGGGCTTTCGCTTCGGCGGCATCGGCATGGCCGGCGACCGGCTTGGCCAGATACCACATGGCGCCGCCAGCCGCGCCAGCGGCCAGCACGGCCACGCCGACAAAGCCGGCTATCAGTTTCATTTTCATATTCATCAGGCGCTCTCTCGCTCGTGCATGGCGTAAGTGGTGGCGGCAGTGCTGCCGTCGGACAGGGCGCGGCCCGGCTCGGCATCATCGTGCTGGCGGCCCGGTTGACGCTGGCCGCGCGCGTCGCCCTCGGCAAACGCCTGGGCGGCGGGGCTGCGCGGGGTGGCGCTGATATTGACGGCCACGTCGGTGTACTGGCGCTGCGCCAGGTCGCTGCGCATGTTTTCGCCGATGCCTTGCAATTGGCGCAACACCTCCGAGTTCGATGCCGTGACGTTCACCTGCAGCGTGCCGGCCGTGTGGCGGATGGAAATTTCAATGCGTCCCAGCATGGGCGGGTCGAGGCGGATCGTCGCGTGTTCGCTGTTGCGGCCGATCTGCGTCTGCAGGCGTTCGCCCAGCGCTTCGCGCAGCGGTTCCTGCCATTGCTGGGCTGGGCCGTTGAGCTTGATGGTGTCGCCGGCCGCGGCCGCCGTGGCCGTATTGCCGACCGCGCCCGCCAGGCCCAGGTTGGGCGTGGCTGGCGCCACATTCGCGGCGCCACGTTCGCCTTCGCGCGCGGCAACGGCAGGGGCGGCGACGGCCGTGGCCGGAGCGCTTTGCTGCAGCAGCGATTCGAACGGCTGTGCCGGCGCGCTGCCTTTGGCGGGCGCCGCCGGATTGGCGGCGGCCAGCGGCTCGCGCGTGTCGCGGCCTGGCGCTGGTGCCGTTGCCGGCGCGTTCAAGGTGATCGCCGCCGGATGCAGGCTGATGTTGAGCGCAGGGTTGGCTTGCGCCACATTTGCCTGCACTTGTGCCTGTGCTTGAGTCTGTACTTGCGCCTGCGCGTAGGCGCGTGCTTCGGCCGCGGCGGCGTCCGCCGGCGGCAGCATGCTCACCGGCAGGCCGATGACGGGCGCGGCCATGGCTGGCAGGCTGCTGTCGGTCTGGCTGTCGCTATCGCCGTCCTTGGCGGGCGCGGGCGTGCCGGCGTCGGCCGTCTCCCCGCCCGTCACATCGAGCACCTGCGCAAACAGGGGCAGGGCGGAAGGGGCGGCGCCATTGGCGGCATAGCCCGGCGTGCCAGGCAAGGCAGCGGCTTGTGACGGCGCTGGCGCCGGTGCTGGTGCGGATGCCGCAGGGGCCGCCGGTGCCGGAGCGGCCGGTGCCTTGTTGAAGTTCATGATCATGCTTGATTCCCGTCCGAGTCGTATTCGCCGAGCGCGGCGTAGGCGACCCAACCTTCCTTATTTGCCTGTAATGCACCCAGGTGTTGACCCAGGCGTTCTTTTTCCTCAGAGCAAATTTTAACCGCTTGCGCGTGAATTTTGCGCAAATGCAACAATTCTGTTTGTTCCAGCGCATTCCATGCGCCACGTTCGGCCAGCAGCGGGATGTTTTTCGCCAGGCTGGCCGAGAGTTTTTCCATCGCATCCCAGTCCGGCTGAGCGACTGCCGCGCTCAATTGCCGGCTCAGCTGCTGCAGCGCCGCGCGCCTAGGCATTGTTGGCCTGGACGCCCACCCAGCCGCGCTTGATGGTCGTCATCAAGGTCGTCACTTCGTCGATCAGGGTAGGGTCCAGCTTGATGCCGGCCGTGTACAGGCGCGCCACGCAATAGTCGTACAGGCGCGCCAGGTTGACGACCACTTCGCCGCCATTGTCGAAATCGAGCGAGCTCGACAAACCGTTGATGATTTGCGTGCACTTGTCCAGGCTGATGGCCTTTTGCTCGTAGCGCTTGCCCACGATGTGCCCGCGCGCGCGCGCCAGTTCTTCCAGCAGGCCGTCCGTCAGCACCAGTACCAGCTCGACCGGTGTGGCGCGGGCGGTCTGGGAATCCAGGTTGACGGCGTGGTAGCTGCCGTAAGCTTCATTGTTCAACATTATTATCTTCTCGCTATGTTAACGTGGCGCGGTGCTGCAGGCACGCTCGCCTTAGGATTTGTCGTTGCCGAACATGGCATCGAACATGTCGGAATTGCGCGTCATTTGCTCTTGCAATACCTGCAGGCGGGAAAACTGGTCCAGGAAGCGGTTGTACGCCGTGTTGTACTGATTGGTCAGGCGCTCGCTGCTCTGGGCCAGGCTTTTCTGCAACTTGTCCGTCGCTGCCATGCGTTGGGTGATCTGGCCTTTGGTGACATTGCTCCACTGTCCCAGCACCTTGTCCAGACCGCCGAGCACGCCGGCTGGCGCCGACAGGCTGTTATTGCCGAACAGTTTGTCCAGGCCGCCAGGATTGTCCGCCAGCTTGGCCGTCAGCTTGGCGGTATTGAGGCTGATCGTGCCGTCGCGCTGGGCGGTAATGCCATACGCCACCAGCGATACACCATCGACGCTCAGGCGCAGGGCATCGCCCATGCTCGAGCGCAGGGCGTTCAGGCCGGAGTCGTGGGCAAAGAGGCCGGCGGCGATGTTCTTTTCCGGATTGCCGGGACTGGCCAGGCCATCCATCACGCTTTTCAGCTTGTTGTAGGCGTCGACGAAAGCTTGCACATTGGCGATGGTGCCCGTGCTATCGGTGCCGACGGTCACGGTGACCGGGCTCTCGCCAGCGCTCATGGCCTTGGTGAACGTCATTTTCACGTCGGGCACGTTGGTGAAGGTATTCGATGCCTGGGTGATTTTGGTGCCGGTGCCTTGGGCGCCCAGCCAGACGATGGCATCCTTGGGCTCGACGAGGGTTTTCTTGTCGCTCTGCAGCGCTGTCTGCAGCCCCGAATCCGTCACGCTGCTGGTGTCGATCGAGACGGCATTCGCGGCGCCGGTGAGCGTCGACGTCAGCACCAGTTGCGCCTGGTTACCGATATTGATGACGGAAGCGGTGACGCGCGCATTATTCTTGCTGTTGCCATTGATGGCGGCGGCTATTTCCTGCGGCGTCAAATAGGCGTCGCCATCCTTGTTGGCGGCGGCCAGGTCGATGTCGAAGGCGTTGTCGGCGGTCACGGCGGCCAGCGGGTCGCCGATGCGGATGGTCATGGCGCCGCCGTTGGCAGGCATGGTGTTGCTCAAGCCGCCATACGAAGTCTGGCCGGCCGTGGCCAGTTGTTCCACAAAGAATGCGTAGCTGCCCGGCGCCGCCTTGATGCCGGCCGTGCCCGTGCCATACGCGGTATTGCTGAAGGTGGCGGACTGGCTCAGCACGGATTTGCTGGACGTCATGGACGACATCGCCAGCTGGAATGCCGAGATGGCCGATTTCAGGTTACCCAGCGCGCTGGAGGTATTGCTGGCCAGCGCGGTCTGCGCAGCCAGGGCGGCCTGTTGCGCCGCTACCGACTTGGTCGCCAGATTTTTTGCGGTGACGATCGGATCGTATTGCGGTGCAGTAATTACGTTTGCCATGCCAGACTCCTGAATAAAGGGATATACCGGTACAAGGCGACCCCCATTCCCGTTTCGTGAAGTTTTCCTGAAAGAAACTTACACAAACTCATTTTACCTGTCCGCGGAACCAGAATTGCGTCGCCAGTTCGTCTTGTCGCTTGGCATCGACACGTTGTTGCTCGTTTGCAACATGCTTTTGTTTTTGTGTCAGCACCTGGTCCAGCACCTCGCGCTTGGCCCACGCCGTATTCAGCGCGCGTTGCGAAACGGCCATGTTGGCTTCGTGCAAATGCAAGTCGGTACGATGCTGGTCGGCCATCTGCATGACGGCTTGCTTGAAGTTGCCGCAGTTGACGGACAGGGCCAGGGGCAGGGCGCCGCTGGGGCCGCTATCCGTGTACAGGCCCGTCAGGCGCTCCAGGTTTTTCTGGTAGCGCTCGCGCACGGCCGTCTGCGCCGCCATTTCGCTTTGCAGGCGTTCCACTTCGGTGCTGCGCAGGCCGACCAGGGTGGTCAGGTTGCGGATGGTATGCGCGTTGCTCACGTATGCTCCTAGCCCATGATCTGTTCAAGTTGTTCGATGCACGGCGCCATCGGCGCTTCTTCCTTGGTGCCCTGGCACAGGAACGCTTCGATAGGCGCGTGCAGCTGCACGGCGCGGTCGGTGATCGGGTCGGCGCCGGGCACGTAGGCGCCCAGCGGGATCAGATCGCGCACGCGCGCATGGCGCGCCATCGACGCTTTCAGCGCGCGCGACGCCTGCATGTGGGTGGGCGTGATCACCTGCGCCATGCAGCGGCTGATCGAGGCGGCGATGTCGATGGCGGGGTAGTGGCCTCGCTCGGCCAGTTCGCGCGTGAGCACGATGTGGCCGTCGAGAATCGCGCGCGCCGTGTCGACCACCGGGTCCTGCTGGTCGTCGCCTTCGGCCAGCACCGTGTAGATGGCGCTCATGCTGCCTTCCGGGTGGGCGCCATTGCCGGCGCTTTCCACCAGTTGCGGCAGGTTCGAGAAGACGGACGGCGGATAGCCGCGCGTGGCCGGCGGCTCGCCCAGGGCCAGCGCCACTTCGCGCAAGGCCATCGCATAGCGCGTCAGCGAATCGACCAGCAGCAGCACGTGCTTGCCCTGGTCGCGGTAATGGGCGGCGATCGAATGGCACAGTTCGGTTGCCATGATGCGCATCAGCGGCGATTCATCGGCCGGCGCGATCACCAGCACGGCCTTCTTGAGACCTTCGGCGCCCAGCGACTTTTCCACGAATTCGCGCACTTCGCGGCCCCGTTCGCCGATCAGGCCGACGACGACGACATCGGCCACCGTCTGGCGCGTGATCAGGCCGAGCAGCACGCTCTTGCCCACGCCGGAACCGGCCATCAGGCCCACGCGCTGGCCCTTGCCCAGGGTCAGCATGCTGTTGATGGCGCGTACGCCCACGTCGAGCGGTTCGACCACCGGTTGTTTCTTCAGGGGATTGACCTTCGGCGGCGTCACTTCCAGGATGTGTTCGCCACCGAGGCGGCCCAGGTCGTCGATCGGCTCGCCGAGGCCATTGACCATGCGGCCCAGCCACGACGGGCCGATCTGCAGGCTGGCCTTGTCGGGCAGGGGCAGGACCCTGGCGCCCGTGGTCAGTCCCGTCGCCTTCTTGAACGGCATCAGGTAGGACAATTTTTCGCGGAAACCGACGACTTGCGCATCGAGCCACTCGCCGCTCACAGTTTCAATTTGACAACGCTGGCCCGTGTGCAGGCGGCAGCCGGCACTTTCCAGCAGCAGGCCGGAAGCGCCGACCAGGCGGCCGGTCGGTGTCGCGACCGGGATATCGCCGATCTCGAAGCTGCGCAGCGTGTCGGCGATCATGCAGGCGCGCCGTGGTCAGCGTGTTCGGCGGCCAGGGCCAGGTGGCTGCTGACTTGCTCCATGCAGGCCGACAGGCGCTGATGGCAGCCCGCGTCGACTTCATTGTCGCCCGCCTTGATGCGGCATTCGCCCGCGTCGAGGCGGGCGTCGGCGATCAGGTTCCAGCGCTTGGCGCGCTTCGGATCGAGTTCGCTGATGCGTTTCAATTCTTCCGGATTGAGGAAGACGTCGATTTCCTCGCGCGTGGGCGGCATCGAGGCCAGGGTCTCGTCGACCAGGGCCAGCAATTGCACAGGCTGCAGCGCCAGTTCCGCGCGGATCACCTGGCGCGCCACCTTGGCCACCAGGTCGACCACTTCCTTGCGCTGCGCTTCGCGGTAGTCGGCGCGTACTTTTTTCAGGTCGCGCAAGATGGCGTCGACAGGGCGGGCCAGGCGGTCCAGCGCCACCAGGGTTTCATTGCGGCCTTCTTCGCGGCCCTGCGCCATGCCATCGTTGCGTCCGGTGTCGTAGCCGTCTTGCTGGCCTTGCACCAGGCCCACTTCGTAGCCGTCGCGCTGGCCCTGCTCGAAACCTTCCGAGACGGACGCCTGCCACTGGCCATCCGTGTCCTCGTTGGAGGCACGCTGGCCGGCGGCGATGAATTGCGACAGCGGCGGGAAACGATACGAGCGGAAGTGTTTCATTCGATCACCGCTTCTGCAAACAGTTGCACTTCGATCTCGCCCGCATCGGCGAGGCCCTTGACGGTGGCCATGATTTCCTGGCGCGTCTGTTCGATACGCGACAGCGGCACGGGGCCGGAACGGCGCATCATGTCTTCGAAGCTCTGTGCCTGGCGGCGCGGCATGGTTTTCAGCACGGCGTCGCGGATCGACGGTTCCGCGCCCTTGAGGGCGATCGCCCATTGTTCCATCGGCACGTCTTCCAGGATGCGCGTGAGCGTGACATCGCTCTGCGTGGCCAGGATCAGGAAGTCGTACATGCTCAGTTCGATTTCCGAGACGACGTCCGGGTCGTGCGCGCGCAGCAGTTCGACCAGCGCGGCGCGGTTGCCCGGCATGCGGTTGAGGATCTCGGCCGCCTGGCGGATGCCTTCCACGCTGGTGCTTTGCGTGTCGAGCGTGCCCAGGCAGCGGCCCACCAGTTCGTCGAGCTCGACCAGCAGGTCGCGGTCGATCTCGTCCAGGCGCGCCAGGTTCAGCAAGACCAGGTCGCGGCCTTCGACGGGCAGGGCGTCGAGGATCTGGCCGGCCAGCGCGGGTGGCAAAAAGGCCAGGAACACGGCTTGCATCTGCACGTGCTCGTTGACGATGTATTCGGCCAGCCATTTCGGCGAGGCCCACTGCAGGCGCGCCATTTTGGGGCGGATCGCATCGCCATAAATATTGTTCAGTACGCTATTCGCGATATCGCTGCCCAGCGCCATGTCCAGCGAGCGCTTCAGGTAGCTGCGCGAGGCACCGTGCACGCCGCTTTGCTGGCGGTAGTCGTCGAAGAAGGTCTGCATGGCCGTTTTCACGGATTCGACCTTGATGCCGCTCATGCGCGACATCACTTGCGTGACTTCCAGCAATTCTTCACGCGACAGGCAGCGCAGCACGTTGGCGGCCTGTTCTTCGCCGATGCTCAGCAGCACGATGGCGGCCTGTTCCACGGGAGTCAGACTGGCGCTTTCGTATTCGGCGCCGTCGGAGGGATTACTGTTGTTGAGTTCGGCCATTTTTCTGCATCCATTGTTTGACGACTTCGGCGACACGCTCGGGTTCTTTTTCAGCCAGCACTTTCAGGTGGTCGACCATCACGTCGACCGCCGAGCCTGGCGGCGGCAAGTCATAGTTTTCCAGCAGCGGTACGACCGGCATGTTGCCGGCGCCGGCCTCGCCTTCGAGCGCCAGCGGGTTGCCGTTCACGCCCAGGGCCGGCGCGGCGGCAACGGCTGCGCCATTGGCACTGGCGGCGGCGGGGCTGCCGCCCAGCGCCAGGGCTGGATCGAGCTGTTTCAGTGGCGGCGGCGCCAGGCGCGAGGTCAGCAGGCGCAGCAGCGGACGCAGGATCAGGAAGTAGCCGAGCACGGCGCCCAGCGCGTACAGCAGCCAGCTGCTGAAATCGACGACGGTGTCGCGCTCTTCCCACCATTGCGCCACGGGCGGCTTGGCAGGGAAGGCCAGCGCCGTCAGGCTCAGGCTGTCGCCGCGCTGGGCGTTGATGCCCAGGCCGCTGGTCAGCATTTTTTCGATATTGCCCAGTTCTGCAGGGGTCCAGCCTGTTTTCGGATTCGGTGCGGCGGCGCTGTTGAGGACGACGGCCACGCTGAGTTTTTCCAGGCGGCCACGGCTGCGCTTGATCTGCGTGATGCTGCGGTCATACGCGTACTGGCGCGTGGTGGCGTTCTTGCGGGCCGTGCCATCGTCGGACGGCTTCGGTGCGCCATCGGCCGGTGCGGCGCCGGCGGCGTCGGCCGGTGCCGGCACGGCGGCCGCTGGCGGACGGTTCGACAGGCTGCCGGGAATGCCGGCCACGGTGCGGTTGCGTTCCTGCTCTTCGCGCATCGCCTCGCTCGTCACTTTCGGGGCTTCGCCGTATTTTTCCAGCGTTTCATCGACGCGGTCGTTGTTCACGGCGGCCGTCACGCTGAGCTTGAAGTTGTCTTCGCCGATGACGGGACCCAGCAAGCCCGTGACGTTGCGGCGGATCTCATCCTGGAAGCGTTTCGCGCCTTCATTGCCGGCGGCCGAAGCGTCGAAGCCGTCCGTCAGGTCGACGTGCGAGGACAGCAGGTTGCCGCCCTGGTCGACCAGGCTCACGCGCGTAGGCGCCAGGCTGGCGACGCTGCCGGCCACCATGTTGATGACGGCGGCGATCTGTTCCGGCGCCAGGGTACGGCCCGGTTTCAGCGCCACGACGACGGAGGCCGACGATTTGTCGCCATCGCTGGCGACGAACGAGGTCGACTTGGCGATCGACAGATGGACGCGCGCCGAAGCGATCGCGTCCATCGTCATGATGCTTTGCGACAGCTCGCCTTCCAGGCCGCGGCGGAAGCGCACGTCCTGCACGAACTGCGACACGCCCAGCGGGTCATTCTTGTCCATCAGCTCCAGGCCGGCCGGCAGCTGCGCCGTCACGCCTTTCGAGGCGAGCAGCATGCGCACCTTGCCCAGCATGGCGTCGGGCACCAGCACCTGGCCGCTGTCCGGATGCAAGCGGTAGGGGATGTGCTCGGCGTCCAGGGTGGCCATCATGTCCGTTACGGCCACTTTTTCGCGCGCGCCAAACACCGGCTTGTAGTTGGCCTGGTCGCGCCACGCGTACATGGTCACCATGGCGGTGATGCCGATGGCCAGCACGACGATGGGAACCAGGTTTTTCAGCAGGGCGGGCGGGATGGCGGGCTGGGCGCCAGGGCGCCAGCGCGCAAATGCGGACTTCATGGTGGTAATCACTTGGGGTAACTTTCGCTGGGAGGCTGGGCGTGGATCAGGACGTGAAGATTACAGAGGCAGTTTGATGAGTTCGTCGACGGCGCCCATGACCTTGTTGCGCACTTGCATCAACATGGAGAAGGACAGGCTCGCTTCCTGGCTGGCCAGCATGGCGCCGACCATGTCGTCGCTCTTGCCGCTGTCGACGTCGCTCATTTTCTGCGCGGCCAGGCGGTCGTCGCCGTTGACCTTGCCGATGGCGTCTTTCATGCTTTGCGCAAACGAGAAGCCGGATTGTTCCGGTGCGCCGAACTGGGCGGCGGGAGCGATGCTGGCGCCCAGGGCGCGCGCGTCATTGCTCAGTGCTGCCAGATCGGCCTTGATCAGACCTGCGAGTTCGTTGCTCATCTTGCCCTCTACTTTCAATATGCGGTGACGTATCAATCAGAAATTACTGGTTTGCCATTCCGGCAGGCATTACATCGAATGCCATCTTGCCCGGCCCGATTTCAATTGGGCCCATCAGTTTTATCAGTTGCCACACCATCCGCTCAGCAGATTCAAACAAACCCGGCAGACCTGCGCCGACATGATTCACATGGCCATGACAACTAATGATTATCTGATAAAAGTTTCTTCTGGTGGCAATAAGAGGAGCTGGAAACTGCCATAAAAACCGGAATCAGGTAAGCGGAATGGCGCACTGCAAATCACTATTTTCTCGCTATAAGCTTACCTCGGGGCAACTATAAAGTAAAGAGAGGATTGCCTCAAGGAATATTGATACATGGCAATATTTGGCTTTTTCATGTATTGTTCAGCACCGTAGCCATCGAGCATGCGATACGATGCGCAATCGTTTGCTTGCAGACCTGTCGGCAAGGCCAAGATGATGCTGTATTTAATTTCGGGCGATCCGTATAATTTGTTCTGCCACCGCAATACCGACATGACCACTACATGACAATCATTACCAAGACAGATCAAACTGTGCGCCATCAAGTCCTCGATTCCTGTCTGCTTGGACGTCCTGTCCATTTGCTGCATGTATTCGGCGCACAGCTGCGCGACGACCTGGCCGTGGCCCTGCGCCAGCCGATGAGCCGTCGCTACTGGGGCAATTTCCAGATCGACGCCGTGACCTTGTCGCGCGTGGAGAACGAAGACAGCGTGAACCGCTGGCTGAGTTTTTCCACGCCGGCCGGCCAGCCGGGCTTTGCGCTCGAACGGCAGATACTGTTGAGCGTGCTGAACTATCGCTACGGTAGTGCCGGCGCCAAGGGCGCGCTGCCCGATCCGGCGCAAGTGCGCGTGACGGCAACGGAAGAGCGCCTCGCTGTGGTGCTGGGACAACAGTTGGTCCACAGTTTGTTCACCCGCATCCACAAGAACCTGCAAACCCTGGGCAAGAGCAGCGACATCGACACCACTGCCGAGGTCGCCGTGCAGTCCGGCGTGCACCCGGCACGCGGCAGCTGGATCGTCACCGTGGCGCTCAGCGACGTCGAAGCGGGGCAGAGCGGCCAGTTCTGGTTCTCGCTGGACAAGCGCCTGATGGCCGACGTGCTGCGCGGCCTGCTGCCCGAGCGCGCGCAAGCGAAGAAAGCCTTGCGCGGCAGCGTACGCCCGCTCGCTTCGCGCCTGCAAGTGACCCTGGAAGGCCGGCTCGTCAGCAAGCAGGTGCAGCTGGGCGCCTTGTTCGACCTGCGCGTGGGCGACGTGATTCCAGTCAGCCTGAGCCGTACCGACGTCATGCTTGACGACTCCCGTTTATTTACAGCGGCTGTTTCCGAACACAAGGGCAAGCTCTGTTTAACCTCATTTGAAGATGTCGAATAATATGAATATCACCGATACCAACCAGAGCGAAACCCTGCTGGAAGACCTGGGCGATGACATGATCATCGACCAGGGCGACGTCTCCGACGTGGCCAGCACCCGCGCGCGCCGCGACATTCCGCAAATGATGCGCAAGATTCCCGTCACTCTGACCCTGGAAGTGGGCTCGGCCCGCATCTCGCTGGAAGAGTTGATGGCCATCGGCCCGGAAAGCGTGATCGAACTCGACATGCTGGCCGGCGAACCGCTGGTGATCAAGGTCAACGGCACACCGATCGGCCGTGCCGAAGTGGTGGTGGCCGGCGAGAACTATGGCCTGAAAGTCATCGACCTCGACGGCCTCAATCTCGACCTGATGACAGCATGAAGCTGGCGGTACCCGGCTTGAGCCGGCGCCGCGGCGCGCTGGCTGCCGCGCTGGCTGTCCCTGTTCTGATGCTGTGCTGCGGCGCGGCCGGCGCGCAGGACCTGCTCGCCGGCGTGGTGCCGGGCGCGAAGACCGACCTGTCGGTGAAGATGCAGATCCTCGTCGTCATGACCCTGCTCGGGCTGCTGCCCGTGATGGTCATGATGATGACCAGCTTTACCCGCTTCGTCATCGTGCTGTCGCTGCTGCGCCAGGCCCTCGGCCTGCAGCAGGGCTTGCCCAACCGTATCGTCACCGGCATCGCCCTGATTCTCACCTTGCTGGTCATGCGTCCCATCGGCGACCAGGTGTGGAAGGAAGCGTTCGTGCCGTACGACCGCGACCAGATCGGCATGCAGGAAGCCTTGAAAATTGCCGAAGTGCCCATTTCGCGCTTCATGCTGGCGCAGACGAGCAAGGCCGCGCTGGCGCAGATCGCGCACCTGGCCGGCGAACCGTCGAGCATGCGTCCGCAGGACCATAGTTTCACGGTCAAGCTGGCCGCGTTTGTATTGTCCGAACTGAAGACGGCGTTCCAGATCGGCTGCATGCTGTTCATCCCCTTCCTCATCATCGACTTGGTGGTGGCGTCCGTGCTGATGGCCATGGGCATGATGATGCTCTCGCCGCTCGTCATCTCGCTGCCGTTCAAGCTGCTGCTGTTCGTGCTCGTCGACGGCTGGACCCTGACCGTCAACACCTTAGTTACCAGCATACAGGGCTATTGACCGATGTTTACCCCTGAAGTCGCCGTCGACCTGATCATCGAAGCATTGCATGTCGTCATGCTGCTGGTGGTGATCCTGGTCGTGCCGGGTTTGCTCATGGGCTTGCTGGTCGCGCTGGTGCAGGCGGCCACATCGATCAATGAACAGACCATGAGTTTCCTGCCGCGCCTGCTGGTCACCCTGCTGGCCCTGATCCTGGCCGGACGCTGGATGGCCGGTTACCTGATGGATTATTGCGTGTCCATTTTTCAGCGCGCCGCCACCCTGGTCGGATAGCACCGCGCCATGGATCAGATTTTCAATCAGGTGCTGCCGTTTCTGCTGGCCGTGTGGTGGCCGTTCTGCCGCATCCTGGCCATGCTCAGCGCCTCGCCCGTGATCGGCGACGCGATGGTGCCCGTTCCTGTGCGGGTGCTGCTGTCGCTGGTGCTGGCGATCCTGATGCTGCCCGTGATGCAGGCGTCTGGCGTGTCGCAGGAATTGCTGAAGATCGATCCGTTTTCCCTGCACGCCCTCGTCGCCACCCTGGAGCAGGCCATCATCGGCTTCGTCCTTGGCCTGGCTTTCCACTTCGCCATGTCCGTCATGTCGGTGCTCGGCTACCTCGTGTCGAGCCAGGTGGGCTTTTCCATGGCCGTCATGAATGACCCGCTCAACGGCACCTCGTCGGACGTGATCACGGGTTTGCTCACCATCATGTGCATGATCGTGTTTTTCGCCATCGACGGCCACCTCGTGCTGACGGGCGTGATCGGCGCCAGCTTCACGGCCTGGCCCGTGGGACAGGGCTACGGGCCGCTGCTGCTGCAGACGGTGGCGTATAACGTGGCGTGGATCTTCGCCGCCGCCATGCTGCTGGCCTTGCCCATCGTCTTTTCCACCATGGTGGTGCAGCTGGGCTTTGGCTTCCTGAACCGGGTGGCGCCGTCGCTGAACCTGTTTTCGCTGGGTTTTTCCATGATCACCATGTTCGGCCTGCTGATGCTGATACAGATCGTGCGCTTTATCCCGGAGCACTATGTCGCCATGACGAACCGCGTGCTCGACATGATCCAGGAACAAATGCGGGTGGCCCATGGCGGATAGCAGCACGGGCGACAAAACAGAAAAGGCTTCAGCACAGAAGCTGAAGAAATCGCGCCAGGAAGGGCAGGTGGTGCGTTCGCGCGACCTGTCGACGGCGCTGGGCATCCTGATCAGCATGAAGGTCTTCATTTACCTGCTGCCCGGTTATCTGGTCAGCTTTCGCGAACTGTTCGCCATGTCCTTCATGCCGCTCGACAGCAAGGGCGCGCTGGAAAATGCCATGTCGATGGCGTTTACCACGTCGGTGGGCTTGCTGATCAAGATGATTGTGCCGCTGTTCTGCGTGCCTTTGTTTGTTGTACTCGGTTCCTTGATCCCTGGCGGCTGGGTCATCAGCACGAAGAACTGGGCGCCGAAGATGGAGCGCCTGAGTCCGGCCAAGAATCTGGGCCGCCTCGTGTCGCCCAAGCACGGCTTTGAATTCGGCTTGTCGATCGCCAAGGCCGCCGTGCTGGGCATGGTACTCGTGCACGTGAGCCGCTCCAGCCTGACGCAGTACGTGGATTTGCAACACCGGCCCCTGCAGCAGGCCATGCTCGATGGCTCGGCGCTGATGCTCGACGGCCTGATGGCGCTCATTTCCGTCTTCGTGCTGTTTGCCATCATCGACGTGCCGGCGCAGGCGTTTTTCTTTGCCCGCAACCAGCGCATGAGCAAGCAGGACGTCAAGGAAGAACATAAAAGCAGCGAGGGGCGGCCCGAAGTGCGCCAGCGCATCCGCCAGCTGCAGCAGCAGATCGGCCGGCGCAGCGTGCGCAAGACCGTGCCCGACGCCGACGTGGTGATCGTCAATCCCGAGCATTACGCCGTCGCATTGAAGTATGACCAGGACCGCGCCGAGGCGCCGTTCGTCGTTGCCAAGGGCGTCGACGAGATGGCGCTGTATATCCGGCAAGTGGCGAAGGAACACAATATCGAAACGCTGGAGTTGCCGCCGCTGGCGCGCGCCATCTACAACACCAGCCAGGTACAGCAGCAGATTCCCGTGCAGCTGTACCAGGCCGTGTCGCAGGTGCTCAACTACATACTGCAGCTGAAAGCATTCCGTACTGGGCAGCGCGCCGCCCAGCCCCCATTTCCCACCGAGGTGGTCGTGCCATCTCATTTGAGCGAGGTAGTACCTTCATGAATTTCCTGAACCGGTTGGTTGCCGAAATGCGCCGCCACAAGTTCGCCACGCCGCTGTTCCTGCTGGTGATCCTGGCGATGATCATCTTGCCGCTGCCGCCCGTGCTGCTCGATATCTTGTTCACTTTCAATATCGTGCTGGCACTGATCGTCATCCTCGTCAGCGTGTCGGCCAAGCGGCCGCTCGATTTCTCCGTCTTCCCGACGGTGATCCTGGCCACCACCATGCTCAGGCTGACCCTGAACGTGGCGTCGACGCGCGTGGTGTTGCTGCACGGCCATACGGGCGCGGATGCGGCCGGTAAGGTGATCGAGGCGTTTGGTAACGTGGTGATCGGCGGTAACTTCGTCGTCGGTATCGTCGTCTTCGTGATCTTGATGATCATCAACTTCGCCGTCGTCACCAAGGGCGCCGAGCGCATCTCGGAAGTGTCGGCGCGCTTTACGCTCGATGCCTTGCCGGGCAAGCAGATGGCGATCGACGCCGACCTGAACGCCGGCCTGATCAATCAGGAAAAAGCCCAGATCCGCCGCAAGGACGTGGCCGCCGAAGCGGATTTCTATGGCGCCATGGACGGCGCGTCGAAGTTCGTGCGTGGCGATGCCGTCGCCAGTATTTTGATCTTGATCATCAACATGGTCGGCGGCGTGGCCATCGGCTCGCTGATGCACGACCTGTCGTTCGGCGACGCCTTCCGCCAGTACGCGCTGCTGACCATCGGTGATGGCCTGGTGGCGCAGATCCCGGCGCTGCTGCTGTCGGCCGCGGCCGCCATCCTCGTAACCCGTATCAGCGATTCGGGCGACTTCGAACAGCAAGTGGCAGGCCAGGTGCTGACCTCGCCAACGGTGATCTACAGCGCGGCCGGCATGATGGTGGCGCTGGCCCTGATTCCGGGCATGCCGTGGTTCATGTTCATGACCTTTGCCGGCGTGCTGGCTTTTGTTGCCTGGCGCCTGACCAAGCGCGTGAAGGGGCCCGATGCGGCCGGCATGGCGGCCATCGAGGCGGCCTTGCGCGATGACAAGCCGGCTGAACTGGAATGGCAGCAATTGCCGGCCGTGCAGCCGCTGATGGTGATGCTCGGCTACAAGCTGGTCGGCATGGTGGATAAGACCCAGGGTGAACCGTTGAACAAGCGCGTCAAGGGTGTGCGCCAGAGCCTGTCCGAATCGATGGGTTTGCTGCTGCCGAATATCGGTGTGCGCGACGATCTGGCCCTGAAGCCGTCGCAGTACGCGATCGTGCTGTCGGGCACCGTGGTGGCGCAGGCGGAAGTGCAGGCCGACCGCCTGATGGCGATCCCGTCGCCGAACGTGTATGGCCAGCTCGACGGCATTCCCGGCATCGAACCGGCCTACGGCATGCCCGTCACGTGGATCGAACCGGGCGAAAAAGCACATGCGCTGGGCCTCGGCTACCAGGTCATCGAGGCGCCCAGCGTGATCGCCACGCACTTGTCGAAGATGGTGCGCGAATACTTGCCGGAACTGTTCCGCCACGAAGACGTGTCGAACATGATGGAGCGCCTGACGGCCCTGTCGCCCAAGCTCGCTGGCGCGCTGGACAAGGCGCTGACGCATACGCAGCTGCTGCGCGTGTTCCGCGTCTTGCTGGCGGAAAATGTGTCACTGAAGGATATCGTGCCCATCGCCACCACCTTGCTCGACAGTTCGGAAACGACCAAGGATCCGATTCTGCTGGCGGCCGAAGTGCGCTGTGCGCTGCGGCGCCAGATCGTCAGCGGCCTGTTCGGCCAGAAGATGGAAATGCAGGCGTTTAACCTGGGCGGCGAACTGGAAAACATGCTGCTTGGTTCCCTGAACCAGGCGCGCCAGTCGGGCAAGGTGACTTTGGACAACTATCCGATCGACCCGCATCTGCTGTCGCAGCTGCAAGTGAACATGCCGGTGGCGCGCGAGCAGATGAAGCAGCAGGCCACGCCGCCGCTGCTGCTGGTGCTGCCGCAGATCCGTCCGCTGCTGGCCCGCTATGCGCGCCTGTTCGCGCCTGGCCTGCACGTGCTGTCGTATAACGAGATCCCGGAAAACCGCGAAGTGAGCATCATCGGCACGGTGGGGTAAAATGAAAAACGGCGCTACGGGCGCCGTTTTTTTATGCCGCGTCAATCCTGCTCGTCGATGGGCGGCATCAGCTCGTGCTCCTGGCCGTCGGCCAGCAGCAGCACGGTGGCGCCTGGCGCCGTGTCTTCCTCGTCGCCATAGTCGTAACCGAACGGCGCCGCCACTTCCTTCGAGACGATGACGGGCTCCTCCTCGGCTTCGGCGGCGGGGGCTTGGGGCGCATCGGGATCGGCCGCCACTTCCGCTTCCGGCTGCGTCAGCAGCAGGGCCACTTCGGCCATGGCGCGGAACAGGGGCAGCGACAGCGAGGCGGCCCCCGCCTGCATCGGGTAGTTGCCGTGTACGCGCTGCGCATGCAACTGGCGGTTCAGGCGGCAGAGCACCAGGCGCAGGCCCGCGCGCCGTACGGCGTCGGCGATTTCGGGCAGGGCCAGGCGCAAATGGCGCAGCGCGGCTTCCTCGTCGGCGGCCAGTTCCAGCAGCACGCCGTCGCCGGACGGTTCCATCTGGATCACGACCCGGCCGATGCCGATGATGATCAGTTCGACGCGCAGCGCCACCTTGCCGCGCCGCCTCGGTGTTGCATCTTCGTCTTCGTCGCTGGCCAGCACGCGCAGCAGCAGGCGCTGGCCGCCCCAGCCATACACGGCAAAGCGCCACGCTTCGCTGTCGACCGTCAACGGCGGACGTGCGCCTTCGCGCAGCAGGGCCGGCTGCTGCTCGGCCATGAACAGGCTGCCCGGCACATGCTGGCCGCGCGCCTGTTCTTGCAGAGCCGCATATTGTTCGCCATACGTGCGCACCATCACGCGCCACGACGCGGCCAGCTGCGCCGCGTCGGGCGGCTGCCATATCAGCTGGCGCGTGAAGAACAGCTGGTTGACCTGCATGGCGCTGCTGTCGCGCGGCAGGGCGCCGCCCGTACCATCGGCATTGGGCTTGATGAGGGATGCCAGGCTGTCCTGTCCCTTCTGCTGCAGCTGGGCGGGCAGGGTGCCGGCGTCGGGCGCGGGCGCCATATAGGGGCCGATCGGCACCAGCGGCTGGACCACGCCCGGCACCATCGGCGTAGCGGGGCTGACGTCGAAGCGCTGGGTAATCAGGGGCACTGGATTGCCCGATGCAATGCGGTCTATCGCCATGCCATTGCTTCCTGCTGATACATATTCATCCGATCCGCCATCGCGTCCTACCGGTAATTATTGTAGTAAAGAAAGGATCAGCTTGCTCATGCTCTGGCTTTGCTTGAGCATGGCCGTGCTTGCTTGCAGCAGCATTTGCGCCGAGGTCATGTTGGCGCTTTCGGCCGCGTAGTCGACATCCATGATGCGGCCGATGGCGGCTTTGGTGTTGGTGACCATGTTGGACAGGTTATTGTAGATGTGTCCGAGCCGGTTCGCGGTGGCACCCAGCGCCGAGCGCACGCTGCCGACCTTGTCGACGGCCGCCGCCAGCATGTCGATCATGCCATTGGCGCTGCTGTTGCTGGCAAATTCGCTGCCGGCGGTGGCGCCTGGCGCGAAATTGACGGAGATCGCCTGTAGTGCCGCGTTGAGCGCGCCCATGTCGCCCGCCACGCTGAACTGCATGGTTTCGCTGCCGGTGGCGCCGATCTGGAACGTCAGGGCTTGCGACAGGGTACCCATGCCGGCGCTGCCGTTGCCCAGCAATAAAGTGCCGCCGTAGCGGGTATTCGTCATCACGTTGTACAGCTCGGCCCCCAGCGCATCGTATTCGCCCTGCATGGCCTCGCGGTCCTTCTGGTTCGACGAGGCGTCAGCTGCCTGGGTGGCCAGGTCCTTCATGCGCACGAGCATGCTGGTCACTTCGCCAAACGCGCCTTCGGCCGTCTGCAGCAGGGAAGTACTGTTTTGCGTGTTGCGCATGGCCACCGCCATGCCGCTGGTCTGGGCGCTCAGCCGGGTAGCGATCTGCAAGCCGGCCGCGTCGTCCATGGCCGAGTTGATGCGAAAGCCCGTGGAGAGGCGCGTCATCGACGTCGACAGCATTTGCTGTGCCCAGCCCATGGCCCGCTGGGCTGACAGTGCGGCAGTATTGGTATGAATGCTCAGCACGCGGCGGCTCCAGTGGACGATTGTTCGGTGTTCTACCTTGTATAGGCGACTATGCCGGCAACATCGTTAAACGTGATGGCAATTTAGTTCAATATGCCGGAAAGACCAGGAACCGCAGACGAAAAAAAAGCCAGACCGGAGTCTGGCTTCGATGAACTGGCCGCAAGCGGCCAAGTCGATATTATTGCAGCAGGGACATGACCATCGAGGACATGCTGTTGCTTTGTTTCAGCATCGCGGTACCAGCTTGCAGCAGCATTTGCGACGACGTCATGTTCGAGCTTTCGGTAGCGAAGTCGGTGTCCATGATGCGGCCGGTAGCGGCTTTGGTGTTGGTGGCGATGTTCGACAAGTTGGTGTTGACGTGGTCCAGACGGTTAGCCGTCGCGCCCAGTGCCGAACGCACGGTGCTGACGCTGTCGATGGCGGTAGCCAGCAGGCCGATGGTGGCGTTGGCGGTGGCGGTCAGTTCCGTTGCGCCCGTCGATGCTGCCGACGAGAAGTTTTTGCTCAGGCCGGTCAGGGCTGCGTTCAGCGCGGTCAGGTTGCCGGAAACGTCAAAGCTCATTTTTTCCGTCGAGCTTGCACCGATCTGGAACGTCATCGACGTCGACAGCGTGCCGGAGGCGGCAGCTGCGCCGTCGCCCAGCAGCTTGGTGCCGCCGAACGTGGTGTTGGTCATCACGTTGTACAGCTCTTGACCCAGTGCATTGTATTCAGCTTGCATGGCGGTCTTGTCGGCGCCGGTCGACGAAGCATCGGAAGCCTGGGTTGCCAAGTCTTTCATGCGCACCAGCATGTTGGTGACTTCAGCGAAAGCGCCTTCAGCCGTTTGCAGCAGCGAGGTGCTGTTTTGCGTGTTGTTCATCGCAACGGTCATGCCGCTGGTTTGTGCTTTCAGGCGGGTGGCGATTTGCAGACCGGCAGCGTCATCCATTGCCGAGTTGATACGGAAGCCGGTGCTCAGGCGCGTCATCGAAGTCGACAGTTTGGATTGGGTATTCGAGATCGAATTTTGTGCCGACAGGGAAGCAGCGTTGGTGTGAAGGCTCAGCATGGTGTCATTCCTAATTGGGTGGTTACGGTGAGGAGCGACGGTTTATCTGCTCCTATCAGTACAAGACGACCGTGCCGCCACCTTAATTAAATGCTTTAAGGAAATTTTTTAAAATAAATGGTATTTGTTGCTTCGCCGGCCTGTTTTGCTGGTGTTGCGACATGCTTGTGCCAGCCGCAGGCGAAAAAAAAGCCAGACCGGAGTCTGGCTTCGATGAGCTGGCCGCAAGCGGCAGGCCGATATTATTGCAGCAGGGACATGACCATCGAGGACATGCTGTTGCTTTGTTTCAGCATCGCGGTGCCAGCTTGCAGCAGCATTTGCGACGACGTCATGTTCGAGCTTTCGGTAGCGAAGTCGGTGTCCATGATGCGGCCGGTAGCGGCTTTGGTGTTGGTGGCGATGTTCGACAAGTTGGTGTTGACGTGGTCCAGACGGTTAGCCGTCGCGCCCAGTGCCGAACGCACGGTGCTGACGCTGTCGATGGCGGTAGCCAGCAGGCCGATGGTGGCGTTGGCGGAAGCGGTCAGTTCCGTCGCGCCGGTCGATGCGCCGCTCGAGAAGTTCGCGCTCAGGCCGCTCAGGGCAGTGTTCAAGGTCGACAGGTTGCCCGATACGTCGAAAGTCATTTTTTCGGTCGAGCTTGCACCGATCTGGAACGTCATCGACGTCGACAGCGTGCCGTCGGCAGCAGCGCTACCTTTGCCCAGCAGCTTGGTGCCGCCGAACGTGGTGTTGGTCATCACGTTGTACAGCTCTTGACCCAATGCATTGTATTCAGCTTGCATGGCGGTCTTGTCGGCTGCGGTCGACGAGGCATCGGAAGCCTGGGTTGCCAGGTCTTTCATGCGCACCAGCATGTTGGTGACTTCAGCGAACGCGCCTTCGGCCGTTTGCAGCAGCGAGGTGCTGTTTTGCGTGTTGTTCATCGCAACGGTCATGCCGCTGGTTTGTGCTTTCAGGCGGGTGGCGATTTGCAGGCCGGCAGCGTCATCCATTGCCGAGTTGATGCGGAAGCCGGTGCTCAGGCGCGTCATCGAAGTCGACAGTTTGGATTGGGTATTCGAGATCGAATTTTGTGCCGACAGGGAAGCAGCGTTGGTGTGAAGACTCAGCATGGTGTCATTCCTAATTGGGTGGTTATGGTGAGGAGCGACGGTTTATCTGCTCCTACCAGTACAAGACGACCATCGCTTCCACTTTATTAAATGCCGTGCGGAAATAATTTTTTACTTGCCTGAATGGCAAGCTGCGCAAGTTCAATCCACCGCGCCGCCGTGTTCCGCTTCCCATTGCCGGCGGCTGCTTTTCAGGATATCGATGACCAGCAAGGCCTTCGCTTCGTCGGCGCACAGGTCTTCCATGAACATGGCGTTATTGTTGCGTACCCATTCCAGTGGCATTTCCCACCAGGCCAGTTCCAGCAGCGCGGCACGGACTTTTTCCGTGAAGCGGTAGCGGATCAGGCGCGCCGGCGAGCCCACATAGATGCCATAAGGTTCCGAGCGGAAATTCGGCGGCAGCAGCGAGCGCGCGCCGATGACGCAGCCGTTTTCGATCACGCTGCCGCCCAGCACCATCACTTCGTCGCCGATCCACACATCGTTCTTGATCACCGTGTCGGCATACTGTGGCGGCGGCGTATTTTTCAATCCGCCGCCAAGGATCGACAGCATGAAGGTCGAGACCGTGCGCATTTCATGCTGGCCATTGAGGATGAAACTCAGGCGCGAGCCACCGGCTACATAGCGTCCGACGCACAGGCTTTGCTGTCCGCTGTCATATTTCACCAGCGAACCGACGCCGAAACAGGAGCCGCGCCCAATATAAAAGTGGCCGTTCTCCGGTTCCTGGTCCAGCCAGTTGCGGAAAAATTGATGGGGCAGGGTGCTGATGGCGCCATCCGCGTAGCCCAGCACCGTGAATTGGCCCGACCAGGCATGGTTCTCCGCTACGCCGGAAAAATTGGTTTCGGTGGAAATTTGCATCAGGCGATGTTCCGTATCACTTCTTGTTGCAGTGCGGGCGCGGCGATCATGGCGATAATGGCGTCCACGGTCGCCATCTCCAGATCCGGATAGATGGGCAGGCAGATCACTTGCGATGAGGCGAGCCGCGCCACGGGCAGGTTCGCGTGCGCGGCGGACGGCATGCCGCGGTACATGGGGAAGTCGCTGATGAGCGGGTAAAAATAGCGGCGCGCATAGATTTCCTGGTCGCGCAGGCGCTGGAACAGGGCGTCGCGCGACAGCGGATAATCGGGGCCGACCAGGATGGGGAAATACGCGTTGTTGGCGGCCTCGGCATCGCCTTGCTGCACGCAGGTGATGCCATCGATGCCAGCCAGTTGCTGGCGGTAATGCGCATCGATCGCCTTGCGTTTCTGGCGCGCGCCGTCGATGCCCTTGAGCTGCAGCAAGCCGAAGGCGGCATTGATTTCGCTCATCTTGCCATTGATGCCGGCGGCAACGACCGTGACCTCATCGACGAAGCCGAAGTTTTTCAGGTGGTCGATCCGTTGCTTGGTCTTGGCGTCGGGGCAGACGATGGCGCCGCCTTCGAAGGTGTTGAAGATCTTGGTGGCATGAAAGCTGATTACGGAAAGGTCGCCGTGATTGAGCACGCTGCCGCCCCGGTGGCGCACGCCAAACGCATGCGCGGCATCGTAGATCACCTTCAGGTTGTAGTTGTCGGCAATTTTCTCGATGGCTTCGATATCGCATGGCCGGCCGTAGCAATGCACGGGCATGATGGCGGTGGTCTGCGGCGTGATGGCCGCCTCGATTTTGCTCGGGTCGAGGTTCAGGCTGTGCGGCTCGATGTCGGCAAAGACGGGCTTGATGTTATTCCACAGCAGCGAATGAGCGGTGGCGACAAACGAATACGGCGTCGTGATGACTTCGCCGTTGATGCGCAGCGCCTGCAAGGCCGTCATCAATGCCAAGGTGCCATTGGCGAACAGGCAGATGTGCTTGACGCCCAGGTAGTCGCACAGCGCCTGTTCCAGTTGCTGGTGGAACGGGCCGCCATTGGTCAGGATCTTGTTGTTCCAGATCGTTTCCAGATACGGCAGGAAATCCTCCAGCGGCGGCAGCAGGGGCTGGGTGACATACACGGGTTTGTTTTTTTGAGCGCTCATCATAATCCGATCGGCGGGTTGGGTACGGCCACGGGTGCTTCGAACGAGATGGGCGGCAAGCCCTCGCACCAGCGTTGCCAGATGATGCGCAAGCCATTTTCCAGGCCTTCCGTAATCAGCTTGGGTTTGCCCAGGACCGAGCGTTCCAGGCGGTGCCGCATGCTGAAGCGGTAGGCGCCCAGCAGCATGGGGTTGGCCGCCATGGCCACGCTCTTGCGCACGAGATCATCTTCGTCGGTGGCAATAAAGTCATCGAGTTCGACCTGGCGCATGATCATGTTGCCGGCGCGGCTAGGCATGGTCGGGCCTGCTGTCGTGAGGGTGGGCACGCCCATCCACAGCGCATGCAGCGTTGTCGTGCTGCCGCAATACGGGAAGGCGTCGAGGCAGATATCGATGCGGTGATGGATGGCCATGAATTGGGCCATGCCCGTGCGTCCTTCGAAGGTCAGGCGCTCCGGCGCAATGCCTTCCTCCGCGAACCAGGCCGCCAGTTGCGGCGGCGCTTCCGATTTCGGCATGGCCGCCACGATCATCTTGGAATCGGGGACGGCGCGCAGCACCCTGGCCCAGCGCGCGATGACCTGGCGATTGATTTTATTGGTACGGTTGAAACTGCCAAACGTGATGTGGCCATTGGTCAATACGGGCGCGGGCTGGACGCTGGGCGCCAGCTTGGACGGCAGGAAGGGCACGCAGGCGGGCAGCAGCAGCAGTTTCTCGGAGAATTGGTCGCCTAATTCGTCCGGTGGCGTGAAGTGCTGATCACCCAGATAGTAATCGATCGATTGCAGTCCCGTCGTGAGCGGGTAGCCGATCCAGCTGGCCTGGACAGGGGCCGGCTTGGCGGCAAACATGAGCAGCCGGTTCTTGCCCGTGTGGCCGGACAAATCGATCAGGATGTCGATGCCATCGTCGCGGATCAGCTGGCCCAGGTCAGGATCGGACAGGTGTTCCACCTGGCGCCAGTGGGGAATGACTTCCCGCAGGCGCTCCGTGATGTCGTCATTGCACGGATTGTTGTGGTAGGCATACAGCGACAACTGGGCGTCATCGGCGATATTTTCCAGTATCGGAATGAGAAAGTGCGGCACCGGATGGTTGTGCAGGTCGCCCGACACGAAGCCGACTTTCAAGGTGCGCAGCGGGTCGCGGCTGTTGCTGTGCTCCCCGCGTCCTTTGGCGATATGCGTTTCAAAGGTGTCGCTGAAGCGCTGATGCTCGGCAAAGAGCGCCTGGGGATCGATCTCGGTGCTATGCGACAACAGGAACAGGTAGTTGCTGAACAGGGTTTCCCACAGCGGGCAGACGGCCAGGCCCTTGCGGCAGGTTTCAATCGCTTCTTCTATCCTGCCGATATTGCTGAAAGTGGCGCTGATATTGACGTAGGCGTCGCGATAGTCGGGATTGATTTCCAGTGTCTTGTGGTAGCACTCGAGCGCGAGCAGCTGCTCGTTCATGAGCACGTAGCAATTGCCGAGTGCGAAGTGGGCGCGCTCGAATGCTGGATCGATAGCGAGTGCTGCCAGATAAGTCTGTTTTGCGTGTTCCAGTTGCTTCTGCGCCTGCTGCGTCGAGCCCAGGTTGCACAGCGCCGAGATGTTTTTCGGTTCCAGTTCGAGCGCGCACTCATAGGCGGCGGTGGCTGCGTCGTATTGCTCCAGTTCTTGCAGGGCGACGCCCATGTGGTTGTGCGTTTCGCTATCGTCGGAATCGAGTTCCAGGGTGCGGCGGTATGCCTCCACCGCGAGCGGATAGCGCTTGATGGTGCTGTAGTAATCGGCCAGCTGCCTGTGGTTCGCGGCGTTGCCGGGAGCCAGGTCGATGGCAAGCTTGAAATACTTCAAGGCATTGTCATGGTCTTCGGCGGCGCCGTAGGCAATGGCGAGCTGGCCGCAGGCTTGCGCGTCGTCCGGCTGCAGGCGCAGCACTCTTGCGCAGTACTCGATGGCCGCCGTGTAATTCTTCTGTTTGCATTGAAGCAATCCCAGATTGCTCAGCGCCTGGGTGAAATCGCTATCGAGCGCGATCGCCTGCTCGTACGCGGCGATCGCTTCCTCCGGCTGCTCCAGCGACTGGAGGGCGCGTCCCAGGTTGTTGTGCAGTTTGGCGTCGTCGGGATGCAGTGCGATGGCGCGGCGGTAGCTGGTCACGGCGCCCGCGTAGTCTTGGGCTCCATGCAGCGCCGCGGCCAGATTGGCATGCGCCGCCGTGGTCTGGGGCGCCAATTGCAGTACGGCCCGGTAGCTGACGATGGCCGCTTGCCATTGCTGCAGGTCTTGCTGGGCGTTGCCCAGATTCAGATAGATGTCGGCGTCGCCCGGTAGCAGGGCCAGCGCGCTTTGATAGCAGGCGATGGCTTCGGCGCTGCGCTGCATCGCTTGCAGTGTATTGCCGAGATTGAAGTGGCCCTTGGCGTAATCGGGACGCAGTGCCAGCGCTTGCCGGTATGCCTGTTCAGCCTGCTCCAGCTTGCCTTGCGCCTGCAGGGCCGCCGCCAGGTTGCCATGCGCTTCGACAAAGTCCGGATTCAGTTCCAGCGCCCGGGCATAGCTGTCGATCGCCTGGTCGTACATGCCCCGTTCCTGCCATGCGGTGCCCAGGTTGCCATGCGCTTCGGCATCGTTGGGTGCCAATTGCGTGGTTTTTTGCAGGGCCTCGAACGCATCCTTGCCCTGCAATTGCAGGGCGGTGCCCAGCACGCTCCAGGCAAAATCGGAGTCGGGATAGCGCTGCGTCAGGGCGTGGCTGGCCGCCTCCAGTTCGGCATGGTGGCCGGCTTGATACAGCGCAATGACGTGCTGCGTTTCCTGCGCTGTCGGCGTGCCGGCGATCGCCGTTTCGATGCGGCTGCGCAAGCCTTGCGACTGCTCGTTGTCGAGACCGCGCGCGATGGCCGACGTGACGATCTCCAGCGCCTGTTCGCGTTCGCCGGCCTTGAGCAAACCATCCGCATACGACAGCCAGAACTGGCCTTCGTCGGGGTTGACCGACAGCGCCTTGTGCAGATACGGCAAGCCGGCCTCGTATTGCCCGACCTGTCCTGCCAATAAGCCCATATTGTGGTTGGCGATGGCGTGATACGGCTGCGCCTGCAAAATCGCCAGGTAAAGCTCTTCCGCCTCGGCATAACGGCCAGCCTGATGTTCGGTGATTGCCTGCTGCAATTCGGCGTCGAGGGGCACTGCGGGAAGGGCGTTTGCGTTCATGGGCGGGCGGAAGGTGAAATAGTTAGCAGAGGGAATTGTAACTGGTGAAAGTGCTTCTGAGAAACTTTCCAGGTGGAATTTATCCAGGAATGCTGTCGCAATGCAAACTTGGTGTTGCTGGCTGGTCAAAGCGCGGGGAAAAGTGGCTGTTTTAAAAACCTTGCAGGCGGATGGGCGGCATGCCTTGTGCCGGGCTGCTGGTATGATGCCCGTGAATTGGCGCCTTCCTTGCCGGGCGGTCGCTGTCCGATATCGTTCACTTTTCAGCTGGGATATGCAAAACATTTTAATCATTGGCTCGTCGGGCCATGCGAAGGTCGTCATTGACGTGGTCGAACGCCAGGGGGTCTTTCATATCGCCGGCTTGATCGATGCGTTCCGGACGATCGGTGAGGAAACCTCGGGCTATCGCGTCCTGGGCGCCGAGTCCGATCTACCGGTCCTGGTGGAGCAGCTGGCCGTGGCAGGATTACTGGTGGCCATCGGCGACAACTTCGTGCGGGCAAGCGTGACGGCCCGCGTGGCGGCATTGTGCCCGCAACTGCCATTCGTCAGCGCCGTGCATCCGCAGGCCTGTGTCGCCAGGACCGTGCACATCGGTGCGGGCAGCGTGGTGATGGCAGGGGCGGTGATCAATCCCGGCTGCGACGTCGGGCATGGCTGTATCGTCAACACGCGCGCCTCGCTTGATCACGATTCCGTGATGGAGGCGTTTTCCAGCCTGGCGCCTGCCGCTGCGACAGGCGGCAGTTGCTTCATCGGCACGTGCAGCGCCCTGGGCATGGGCGCCTTGCTGCTGCAGCGCATGCGCATAGGCAGTCACTGCGTGGTCGGCGCCGGTGCCGTGGTGACGCGGCCCGTGGCCGATTTGTGCGTCAGCTATGGCGCACCGGCAAAAACGATACGCAGCCGCCTGGCTGGCGACAAGTATCTGTAAGCTCGCGGCAGCCGCAGCGCGGTAGCGCTGCCGCTGCATGCCGGGCGACCGGCTTACATATTCGGATAGTTCGGCCCGCCGCCGCCTTCCGGTGTCACCCACACGATGTTCTGCGTCGGGTCCTTGATGTCGCAGGTTTTACAGTGTACGCAGTTCTGCGCATTGATCTGCAGGCGTTCGGCGCCGTCGTCGTTCTTCACGAACTCGTACACGCCGGCGGGACAGTAACGGGCTTCCGGTCCCGCGTACGTGGCCAGGTTGACGTCGACGGGCACGCTGGCGTTTTTCAACGTCAGGTGGATAGGCTGGTCTTCCGCGTGGTTCGTGTTCGAGATGAACACGGACGACATCTTGTCGAAGGTCAGCTTGCCATCGGGTTTCGGATACACGATCTTTTTCGACTGGGCCGCCGGTTTCAGGCATTCGTGGTCGCCATGCGAGTGGTGCAGGGTCCACGGCGCCTTGCCGCGGAAGATCAGCTGGTCGATGCCCGTCATCAGGCTGCCCAGGTACAAACCTTTCGACAGCCATGGCTTGACGTTGCGCGCCACATGCAGCTCTTCATGCAGCCAGGATTTTTCAAAGGCGACAGGGTAGCTCGTCAGTTCATCGTGCTGGCGCTGTTCGCCCAGCGCGCCAAAGGCCGCGTCCGCCGCCAGCATGCCGCTCTTGATGGCCGCGTGGCTGCCCTTGATGCGGCTCATGTTCAAAAAGCCCGCATCGCAGCCGATCAGCGCGCCGCCGGCAAACACCAGTTTCGGCAACGATTGCAGGCCGCCGGCCGCGATCGCCCGCGCGCCGTAGGAAATACGCTTGCCGCCTTCGAAGAACTTGCGGATTTCCGGATGCGTCTTGTAGCGCTGGAATTCCTCGTACGGCGACAAATACGGGTTTTCGTAGTTCAGTCCGACCACGTAGCCCACCATCACCTGGTTGTTTTCCAGGTGGTACAGGAAGGAGCCGCCATAGGTTTTCGTGTCCAGCGGCCAGCCGCTCGAGTGGATCACCAGACCAGGCTTGTGCTGGGCCGGATCGATTTCCCACAATTCCTTGATGCCGATGCCGTACGACTGGGGATCCTTGCCAGCGTTCAAGTCATACTTGGCCATCAATTGCTTGCCCAGGTGGCCGCGCGCGCCTTCGGCGAACAAGGTGTACTTGGCGTGCAATTCCATGCCCAGCTGGAAGTCGGGACCCGGTTCGCCATCGCGCTTGACGCCCATGTTGCCGGTCGCCACGCCTTTGACGGAGCCGTCGTCGTTGTAGAGGATTTCCGCGGCAGGGAAGCCGGGGAAGATTTCCACGCCCAGGTTTTCCGCCTGCTGGCCCATCCAGCGCACCACATTGCCCAGCGAGACGATGTAGTTGCCGTGGTTTTCAAAGCAGGCCGGCACGGCGAAGCCTGGCGTTTTATACGCTTTCGTTTCGGTCAGGAACAGGATGCGGTCTTCCGTCACTTCCGTGTTCAGGGGCGCGCCCAGTTCTTTCCAGTTCGGTATCAGTTCGGTCAGCGCTTTCGGGTCCATGATGGCGCCCGACAGGATATGCGCGCCCAGTTCGCCGCCTTTTTCCAGCACGCAGACGGACACTTCCTGGCTCTTTTCAGCGGCCAGCTGCTTCAGGCGGATCGCCGCGGCCAAGCCTGCGGGGCCACCGCCGACGATCACCACGTCATACTCCATGGTTTCGCGCGGTCCGTACTGTTCAACTAAGTTATTAGGCTGTGTCATGGTCTCGATTGTCAGTCACTCAATTAGGTAGCAAGGATAGGGAATAAAGCATCATCGGGGAAATTTAAGCACGAGTGTGCTTGTTTTTGGCGAGGATTGCAACTTTGGCGCCATTTTGCGTGACATTGCCCCTCGCCGCAATCTAAATCCGGCCATTTTGTGTAATGATGGCGTTTACTTTTGCTCGAGTGCGCTGCGGGGGAATTTGCCCGATTGCCATAGGCACGGCGTAAAGTGTTGTCTAAAATAAAACAGGAGTAGCTCGTGGGCATAGAAGTCAATTTCGAGGGCAAGATTGCCCTGATTACCGGCGCATCGAGCGGCCTCGGCGCGCGCTTTGCGAAAGTGCTGGCCCAGGCCGGCGCACAGGTCGTGCTGGCGTCGCGCCGCACCGAACGCCTGAAGGAATTGCGCGCCGAAATCGAAGCCGATGGCGGCGCCGCGCACGTGGTGTCGCTCGACGTGACCGACTTCGCCAGCATCAAGTCGGCCATCGCGCATGCGGAAACGGAAGCGGGTCCCATCGATATCCTCGTCAATAATTCCGGTGTCTCTACCACGCAACGCCTGGTCGACGTCACGCCCGAAGATTACTCGTTCGTGATGGACACCAATCTGCGCGGTTCGTTCTTCGTGGCCCAGCAAACGGCCAAGCGCATGATCGCGCGCGCCAAGGGCGACCCGAAGAAACAGCACCGCATCATCAATATCGCTTCGATGGCGGGCTTGCAGGTGTTGCCGCAGATCGGCGTGTATTGCATGAGCAAGGCGGGCATGGTGCACATGACGCGCGCCATGGCCGTGGAGTGGGGCAAATACGGCATCAACACGAACGCCATCTGCCCCGGCTACATTTCCACGGAAATCAATGAAGATTACTTTGCCACCGAGCAGGGCAAGAAGCTGATCGAAATGCTGCCGAATAAACGTCCGGGCAAGCCGGAAGACCTCGACGGCCTGCTGCTGTTGCTGGCGGGCGAGGATTCGCATTTCATCAACGGCGCCATCATTTCCGCTGACGGTGGCATGAGTACCTTCTAGCGCTGCAGCTGCAGTCCCACCAGCTTGTGCACGAGCTCGGACGACGTCGACGCGGCGAACTTGCGCATCAGCTTGGCGCGGTGCATTTCCACCGTGCGGGGGCTGAGGTCGATCTGGCGGGCGATGACCTTGCTGGTCTTGCCTTCCACCAGCAGGGCGGCGATTTCGCGCTCGCGCGGGGTCAGTTCCGCCGTCACGGGACGTTTCTCGCTGACATCCTCGAACGTCCAGATGCCCGGCCCCAGCGGTTCCTGCGGCAGCATGGCGTGGCCCGTGACGTGGCACCAGAACAATTCTCCATTACTGCGGCGCATGATGCGCTCGTCCGAATAGCGTCCCCTGGCGTTCATGATGGGAATGATGCGGTCACCGGTGCGCAGGAATTCGTCGTGCGTGGGGTAGAGTACTTCGAACGACTGGTCGTCCAGTTGGGCGCGCGCATAGCCGAACATGGCCGCCAGCGCTTCGTTGCAGCTACGCATGATACGGTTTTCCGACATGCACATGCCCACGGGCGCGTGCAGGAAGATGCTTTCATAGTCGATGGCTGACGCGGCGTTCATCTGATACGTATCACTCTCACAGGGGGATTGCCGGCACGGCGCCGGTAGTTCTACGGTATTGTACTTTCCACTCGCGTATTTTATGCTGAGTCGCTGCCTGAGTCATGGACTCAAGACCAAAGCTTAACAAAAGATAGAGGGACACCCATGAATAAAGTTTATCCTGACGCCGCCTCGGCGCTGGCCGGTATCGTCCAAGATGGCCAGACCATCGCCGTCGGCGGCTTCGGCCTGTGCGGCATTCCCGAAGCCCTGATCGGCGCCTTGCGCGATTCGGGCGTGACGGGCCTGACCGCCATTTCGAATAACGCGGGCGTGGACGGCTTCGGCCTGGGCCAGCTGTTGACCACGCGCCAGATCAAGAAAATGATCGCCTCCTACGTGGGTGAAAACAAGGAATTCGCGCGCCAGTACCTGGCCGGCGAACTGGAACTGGAATTCACGCCGCAAGGCACCCTGGCCGAAAAACTGCGCGCCGGCGGCGCCGGCATCCCGGCCTTCTTTACCAAGACGGGCGTGGGCACCATCGTTGCCGACGGCAAGGAGCTCCGCGAATTCGACGGCGAGCAATACGTGATGGAACGCAGCCTCGTGGCCGACGTGGCGCTGGTCAAAGCCTACATGGCCGACCGCGCCGGCAATTTGGTCTACCGCAAGACGGCGCGCAATTTCAACCCGAACGTGGCTATGGCCGGCAAGATCACCATCGTCGAAGTGGAAAAACTGGTCGAAGTGGGCGAGATCGACCCGGACCAGGTCCACACGCCGAGCATCTTCGTGCACCGCATCGTGGTCAACGCGAACCCGGAAAAACGCATCGAGCAGCGCACCGTGCGCACCGAAGCATAAAACAGAATACGGAGATTACTATGGCTTGGACACGTGATGAAATGGCCGCGCGCGCGGCAAAGGAATTGCAGGATGGCTTTTATGTGAACCTGGGCATCGGCTTGCCGACCCTGGTCGCCAACTATGTGCCGGACAACATCGAAGTATTCCTGCAGTCGGAAAACGGGTTATTGGGCATCGGTCCGTTTCCCACGGAAGCCGAAGTCGATGCCGACCTGATCAACGCCGGCAAGCAGACGGTGACGGCCTTGCCAGGCGCCGCCTACTTCAGCTCGGCTGATTCGTTTGGCATGATCCGCGGCGGCAAGATCAACCTGGCCATCCTGGGCGCCATGCAAGTGTCGGAAAAGGGCGACCTGGCGAACTGGATGATCCCAGGCAAGATGGTCAAGGGCATGGGCGGCGCGATGGACCTCGTCGCCGGCGTCAAGCGCGTTGTCGTGCTGATGGAACACGTGGCCACGGCCAAGGATGGCACGACGTCGCACAAGCTGCTGAAACAGTGCGACTTGCCGCTGACGGGCGTGGGCGTGGTCGACGTCATCATCAGCGACCTGGGCGTGATCGACGTGACGGAAAACGGTCTGAAGCTGGTGGAACTGGCGCCGGGCGTGACCAAGGAGCAGGTGCAGGCGGCCACGGGCGCGGAACTGGACGTCTCCGCCGTGTAAGCCAGGCGTAGCGTCGTATCGAAGCAGGGCGGACAGCGATGTCCGCCCTTTTTTATGCGCTTGCCTTGCCGCGCAATGCGTCCAGGCTGTAGGCGCCAGCGCCCGCTGCCGCGAAGTACAGGAAAGTGAAGCAATACATCACGGCCATTTCGCCGCCGTTCAGGATCGGCAGGAAACCGGCCGGCGCGTGCGCCATGAAATAGGCGGCCGCCATCTGGCCCGACAGGATGAAGGCGACGGGGCGCGTGAACAGGCCCACCAGCAGCAAGGTGCCGCCGACCAGCTCGATGACGCCGGCCGCGCCCATCACGGAAAACAGTTGCAAGCCGTCGAACATGGCCACGTGCGGCGCGCCGAACAGCTTGGCCGTGCCGTGTTGCAGGAAGAGAAAGCCGAGGATGATGCGCAGCACGCCCAGCAGGCGTGGGCTCCAGGTGGCGTAAAAGGCGGGCGAGAGGGACATGCGTGCTCCATTCAAAAGTGAGGATGGTTCGGTGTCAGGCTTGCATTAACGCAATGTCATTATGCGGGAGCTTGACGGCGAACAGGTGACAGTACTGTAATAGTTTTTCATTCATTGATCATCGTAATAAATATTGATGCATGATTTACTGTATGTTGATGATGCGAGAATCCCACGCGCAATGAAAAAAGCCCCGCAGATCGCTCTGCGGGGCTTTCAATGGTGAGTAGTACGGCTTACTTGACGATATTTACGGCCGGGGCGACATACGCGTCGTCCGTCGGGTGGGTGGGGTGGGCCAGCTCGCTATGCAGCTTGTCCATGTCCAGTTCTTTTTCCCATTTCGACACGACGATGGTGGCCACGCCGTTGCCGACGAAATTCGTCAGCGCGCGGCATTCGCTCATGAAGCGGTCGATGCCCAGGATCAGCGCCATGCCGGCCACAGGGATCGTCGGCACCACGGCCAGGGTCGCGGCCAGGGTGATGAAGCCGGCGCCTGTGATGCCGGATGCGCCTTTCGAGGTCAGCATCGCCACGCCCAGGATGGTCAGTTCCTGCCAGATGGTCAGTTCCGTGTTGGTCGCTTGCGCCACGAACAGGGCGGCCATGGTCATGTAGATATTGGTGCCGTCCAGGTTGAACGAGTAGCCGGTAGGCACGACCAGGCCGACGACTGGCTTGGAGCAGCCCAGGCGCTCAAGTTTTTTCATCAGGGCCGGCAGGGCCGATTCCGACGAGCTGGTACCGAGCACGATCAGCAGTTCTTCCTTGATGTACAGCAGGAAGCGGCCGATCGAGAAGCCCGTGTACTTGGCGATCAGGCCCAGCACGACGAAGACGAACAGGAAGCAGGTCAGGTAGAACGAGCCCATCAGTTTAGCCAGCGGAATCAGCGAAGCCAGGCCGTATTTACCGATGGTAAAGGCCATCGCACCGAACGCGCCGATGGGAGCGACTTTCATGATGATGTTGACCATGCCGAAGATGGCATGCGACAGTTCGTCGATCAGCTTGGTGACCGGACGGCCGCGCTCGCCCAGCAGGGACAGCGAAAAGCCGAACAGGATGGCGATCAGCAGCACTTGCAGGATGTCGCCCTTGGCGAAAGCGTCGACGAAGGTCTTCGGGATGATGTTCATCACGAAGTCGATGGTCGACATGCCTTCGGCATGCGTGTATTGCGCGATCGACTTGGCGTCGAGGTGGGCCGGATCGGCGTTGAAGCCGGCGCCCGGTTTGAGGATGTTAGCAACCAGCAAGCCGATGGCCAGCGCGAAGGTGGAGACCACTTCAAAGTACAGCAGCGCCTTGCCGCCCACTCGGCCGATTTTCTTGACGTCCTGCATGCCGGCGATGCCGGAGACCACGGTACAGAAGATCACCGGGGCGATGATCATCTTGATCAGTTTGATAAAGCCGTCACCCAGCGGTTTCATGTCGACGGCGTTCGAGGGGTAGAACACCCCCAGCAGCACGCCGGCCACGATGGCGAACAGCACCTGTACGTACAGGATTTTATAGAATGGTTTTTTCACGAGTGGTCTCCTCTTGCGGGTTGATGCTGCGATCATCCGCGCATTGCCAGGCCGGCTCAATTGTGGATAACCGCAGATATGCATTTTCGCTATATCGGGTATTGCGCCATGGCGAGCGTGCCAGTAGTGTGCTGCGGCGCAGCATTTCAGCCGCGCGCTTGGAGCATTGCCCGCGCTGCGCTACACTGCCGTAGCGTCGCGCGCGAGGCAACCGGCAAATCGCAGGTTTCTTTGTTTTTTACTACCAAATAACGACGCCGGACAAAACCGTAGCTCCGGTGTTATAAGGAATCGCATGATCGAAGCGAGCATCAAATCCGTGCAATGCATCTCCCCCGCAGGCTTGCATACCATGTCGTACAAGGAGTGGGGCGCTGCCGATAATCCGAACGTGCTCGTTTGCGCCCACGGCGTGACGCGCGTGGCGGACGACTTCGACAACCTGGCGCGCGCCATGGCCAGCGATTACCGCGTGATCTGCCCCGACGTGGTGGGCCGCGGGCGCTCGGGCTGGCTGGCCAATCCCCAGTTCTACCGCGTGCCGCAATATGTGAGCGACATGGTGACCCTGCTGGCGCGCGTGCTGGCCAATGGCGAGCGCCAGACGGTGGACTGGTTCGGCACGTCGATGGGCGGCTTGATCGGCCTGGGCCTGGCATCGCTGCCGCACAGCCCGATCAGCAAGCTGGTCCTGAACGATATCGGCCCGACCCTGGCGCCCGAAGCCTTGCAGCGCATCGGCGACTACATCGGCCAGGACTT
The DNA here is from genome assembly GCF_001758715.1 of Janthinobacterium sp. HH104. Classification (NCBI taxonomy): domain Bacteria; kingdom Pseudomonadati; phylum Pseudomonadota; class Betaproteobacteria; order Burkholderiales; family Oxalobacteraceae; genus Janthinobacterium; species Janthinobacterium sp. HH104. Next base: position 115,892 of record NZ_LRIB01000030.1, read on the forward strand.
GCGTTTCGAGACGTTCGAGCAGGGCGCCAAGTTCGTGCGCGACGTGTCCGCCAGCTTCGGCCCGCACACGGATGCGGAATGGCATAAACTGGCGGTGGATGTGTTGCGGCAAGATAAGGATGGCCACTGGCGCCGCCACTATGATATGGGACTGGCCATGCCGTTCCGCTCGGCCACGCCGGAATCGGCGGCCAGCGACGAAGCCATGCTGTGGGCCGCATATGATGCCGTGCGCTGCCCCACCTTGCTGGTGCGCGGCTCGGAATCCGATCTGCTGTCGCACGAAACGGCCACGCGCATGCTCGGTCGCGGCCCGAAGGCGGAGCTGGTGGAAATCGCCGGCGTGGGCCATGCGCCCACTTTCGTCCACGACGACCAGATCGCCATCGCGCGCAAGTTTTTTCTGGGCAAGTAATACAAGCAATACCGCTGTACAGATTTTGAAACAACCGAAAGAAGAAGCATGGAAATTACACGACTGCATGTAGGCAAACGCCTCTCCGAAGTAGCGATACACAACAACACCATCTATCTGGCTGGCCAGATCGCCGAAGACACCACGCAAGGCATCGTCGGCCAGACGCGCGAAGTGCTGGGCCACGTCGACCGTTTGCTGATGGAAGCGGGCAGCGACAAGACTTGCATCCTGTCGTGCCAGATCTACATCGCCGACATGAAGGATTTCCCCGGCATGAATGAAGTGTGGGATGACTGGGTCGCCTCCGGCCACACGCCGCCGCGCGCCACGGTGGAAGCGAAGCTGGCCAATCCGGCATGCCTGGTTGAAATCGTCGTCATCGCTGCAGAACGTTAAGTTTTCAAGTTGTTCAGTCATCAAGTTTAAAGGTAATACATGGTTTCCATCTCGGCCCCGAATAGCGCCACATCGGAACAACTGGTAGAGGGCTTGAGTGCGCCGGACTGCGCGCGCGTGCTGGACGCGCTCGCGTATGCCACCCAAGCGTATGGCGACAAGCAGACCTTTGCCGGCCGCTCCGCGCTGGAGTTCGCCATCGGCGTGGCCACCACCCTGGCTTTCCTGCGCAGCGATGCGGAAACGCGCATCGCCGGCCTGATGTTCGAGCTGACCCTGCTGGAACCCGATACGGCGGCCGACATCGAACCCCGCTTCGGCAAGCAGGTGTGCGATCTGGCCACCGGCGTGCGCCAGCTGATTCGCTTGCGCGCGCTGACCCAGGCGCAGCACGGCAGCGCTGGCGGGCGAGGCAAGAATGCGGCGCAGCAAGCCGTGGCCCAGGTGGAAACCTTGCGCAAGATGTTGCTGGCGATGGCTTCCGACATGCGTGTCGTGCTGGTGCGCCTGGCCGCCTGCGTGACGACCTTGCGTTACTTTGCCGACTTGAAGCTGTTCAACGAAATGACGTGTGAATACGGCAAGGAAACCCTGGACCTGTACGCGCCGCTGGCCAACCGCCTCGGTATCTGGCAGCTGAAGTGGGAACTGGAAGACTTGTCGTTCCGCTTCATCGAACCGGAAGCGTATAAACGCATCGCCAAGATGCTGGAAGAAAAGCGCATGATGCGCGAGGGCTTCGTGTCCTCGGCGATCTTGCGCCTGCAGACGGAACTGGCTTCGGCCGGTATCCAGGCGGAAGTATTTGGCCGCCCGAAACACATTTACAGCATCTGGAACAAGATGCGCGGCAAGGAGCTCGATTTTACGGCCCTGTACGACGTGCGGGCCTTCCGCGTCATCGTTGCCGACGTGAAAACCTGCTACACGGTGCTGGGCGTGGTCCACAATATCTGGACCCCCATCCCGAAAGAATTCGACGATTACATTTCGCGGCCGAAACCGAACGGTTACCAGTCGCTGCACACGGTGGTGACGGCCGAGGATGGCCGTCCGCTGGAAGTGCAAATCCGCACCAATGAAATGCACAGCTTTGCCGAATACGGCGTGGCCGCGCACTGGCGCTACAAGGAAGAGGGCGGCTCGAATTTTGCCGGCCAAAAATACGACGAAAAGATCGCCTGGCTGCGCCAGCTGCTGGCCTGGAAAACGGAGGTGGCCGACGCCGTCGTAGGTCAGGAAGAAATCCAGCGCGAATGGGTGGAAAAGCTCAAGTCCGCCACCCTGGACGACCGCATCTTCGTCATGACGCCGCAAGCGCGCGTGCTGGAATTGCCCGTGGGCGCGACGCCCGTCGATTTTGCCTATCACCTGCACACGGACGTGGGCCACCGCTGCCGCGGCGCCAAGGTCGACGGCATCATGGTGCCCCTGAATACCCAGCTGAAAAACGGCCAGACCTGCGAAATCATCACGGCCAAAGGCGCGCCGGGCACGGCCGGACCGTCGCGCGACTGGCTCAGCGCCGGCTACGCCGTCAGCACGCGCACGCGCTCGAAAATCCGCGCCTGGTTCCACGCGATCGACATGCAGGAAACCCTGGCCCACGGCCGCGCGCTGGTGGAAAAATCGTTGCAGCGCGAAGGCAAGACGGCCGTCAATCTGGAAGCGCTGGCGCAAAAGCTGGGCTTTGCGAAAGTCGACGAGCTGTTCCTGTCGGTGGGCAAGGATGAATTCAGCCTGCGCCACGTGGAGCAGGCGCTGCACGACAATGGCGAAGTGGTGGTGCCGGAAGACGCCGTGCTGGTCGGCAAGAGCCGCGCTTCCAGCGTGGAACAGGGCGCCAAGTCCGGCGTGCTGGTGGTGGGCACCGAAGGCTTGATGACCGTGCTGGCCAAGTGCTGCAAGCCGGCGCCGCCGGACAGCATCGTCGGTTTTGTCACACGCGGCAAGGGCGTGTCGATCCACCGCGCCACCTGCAAGAACTTCGAGGAAATGCGCGCCAAGTCGCCCGAGCGCGTGATCTTCACGGAATGGGGCAGCACGGGCGGACACGACACGGTGTATCCGGTTGACATCTTCATCCTGGCCGGTGACCGTCAGGGCTTGCTGCGCGACATCTCCGAAATCTTTTCGCGCGAAAAGATCAACGTCATCGGCGTCAACACCCAAAGCGCCAAGGGCCAGGCCCGCATGACCTTTACGGCCGAGATCAGTTCGACGGCGCAGTTGCTGAAGGCGCTGAATGTGATCAAGGATGTGAGCGGTGTTCTTGAGGCAAGGCGCAGTTAGTCTTGTTGAACCCCAAGTACAGAAGCTGGGGTCAGACCCGGCGGGTCTGACCCCGGTCCTTGCTAGTGGGTTTTGTCTCCCGCATGTAGTCCCGCCATTGTGGCCGTCTCCGGCTGCAGAGTGATGTGGTCTATCCCATGCTTACTCAATAACATCTTCTTGATCGCCCGCAATACCTTCGGCCAATGGTCGAGGTGTTCGATTTCCACGTGGCCGATCAGGGCTGGCTGGCCGGGCGACATGTCCCATACGTGCAGGTCGTGCACGGAAATCACGCCGTCCACCTGCTCCACGTCCGCGCCCACCTGGACGTAGTCGATGTGCATGGGCACGCCTTCCATCAGGAAGTGATACGACTCTTTCAATACCCCGAACGTGGATTTCAGGATCAGCAGGGACACCAGCACGGACAGCAGCGGGTCGATCTGCATCCAGCCCGTGAAGTAAATCACGGCGCCGGCCACGATGGCGGCGACCGAGCCCAGCAAATCGCCCATCACGTGCACGAGGGCGGCGCGCGTGTTCACGCTTTGCTTGTCTTTCGACAAGACCCACGCCACCACCAGGTTGATCGCCAGGCCGATGAAGGCGACGATGAAGACCATGCCGCCTTGCACGGTTTGTGGGGCGGAAAAGCGCAGCACGGCTTCATAGCAGATCCAGCCCACGACGCACAGCATGGCCAGGCCGTTGACGAAGGCGGCCAGCGCTTCGGCGCGGCCAAAGCCGAACGAGTGGCGCGGCGAGGGAGGGCGTCGCGCGATCAGCTGTGCCAGCAGGGCCAGGCCCAGCGCGGCCGCGTCCGTGACCATGTGGCCCGCGTCGGAAATCAGGGCCAGCGAATTGGACAGGAAACCGGCGATGACCTCGATGCCGGCAAACGACAGGGTCAGCCCCAGCGCCCACGCGAGGATGCTCTGGCTGCGCCCCTCGAACGAGTGGGTGTGCTTGGCGTCGCCTTTCAGGTGGGCGTGCAAATGGGTGGCGTCGTGTTCGGTGTTGTCGTGCGTGGGATGCATGGAATGCTTTGTGGAATGATCTTGCCGTCAGTTTAATTGAAAAGCAACAAAATAGTCGGCGCGTAAAAAAACCTGCAGGCCGCGAGGCACTGCAGGTTTTACCTGGAGCAAATAATTTTACTGTACCGCCGTCTCGCCAAATTTCCCTTCGCGGAAATCCTCTACGGCCTGGAACACTTCCGCCTGGGTATTCATGACGAACGGGCCGTACTGCGCGATCGGTTCATTCAAGGGCTGGCCGGCGACGAGGATCACGCGGCCGCCTTCGGGCGCCTCGATGCGCACGCCGTCGCTGCCCGGCGTGTTGGCAAAGATCGCCATGCGCAGGGTGGGCACGGCCTTGCCGTCGACCTGCACTTCGCCACGAAACGTGTAGATGAAAGCATTATGGCCTGGCGGCAAGGGTTGCTCGAAGCTGGCACCGGCCGGCAAGTCGATATCGAGGTACAACGGTTCCGTCAGTTCGCGCTGCACGGCGCCCGTCACGCCATGGCTCTCGCCGGCGATCACTTGCACGGCCACGCCAGCGTCCGTCGTGTAGCGGGGAATCTCGCTGCTCGTGAAATCGCGGTACCACGGCGTGCGCATCTTGTCGCGCGCGGGCAGGTTCAGCCACAACTGAAAACCTTCCATCACGCCTTCTTCCTGCTCCGGCATTTCCGAGTGGATCACGCCGCTGCCGGCCGTCATCCATTGCACGCCGCCCGAGGTCAGCAAGCCTTCGTTGCCCGCGCTGTCCTTGTGGCGCATGCGCCCCGTGATCATGTACGAGACCGTTTCAAAGCCGCGGTGCGGATGCTCGGGGAAGCCGGCGATATAGTCGTTCGGCTTGTCGCTGGCAAAGTTATCAAGCATCAAAAACGGGTCGAGACGGCGCTGCAGCTGCTGCGTCAGCACGCGGTTGATCTTCACGCCGGCGCCATCCATGACGGCCTGGCCGGCGATCACGCGCTCGACGGCGCGTGGCTTGTTGACGGTGGTGGTATCGCTCATTGTGTTCTCCTGTTTGGGGTCAGACCCGCCGGAACTCGGCGTCCCCGTCTGACCCCTTGTTGCGGCAGTCAGCTATTACACCAGGATGGCGTTGATCTCGGCGTCCGCTTGCGCTTGTGCCTTGGCCACGGCTTCCGGACCCATGCCCATGCCTTCCGAATACACATATTGCACGTCGGTCATGCCCAGGAAACCGAACATGGTGTTCAGGTAAGGCACCTGGCTATCGTTGGCGCTGTCGCGGTGCAAGCCGCCGCGGGACAGGCCCACATAGACTTTCTTGCCGCTCAGCAGGCCAACTGGGCCGTTTTCCGTGTACTTGAAGGTGACGTTGGCGCGGGCAATTGCGTCGAACCAGCTTTTCAGTTGCACGGTGATGCCGAAGTTGTACATCGGCGCGCCGATGACGATTACGTCAGCTGCTTGCACTTGCGCAATCAGCGCGTCGTCCAGCGCGATGCGGGCCGCTTGTTCCGGCGTGCGTTTGTCGGCCGGCGTGAACAGCGCTTGCAGGGTCGGTTCGTCGAGCACGGGGTGCGGCGCGGCAGCCAGGTCGCGGCGGACGAGGGCGGCACCAGGGTTGGCCGCTTCTACGCGGGCGACGATGGCGTCAGCCAGGCGGGTCGAGGCGGAACCGGTGCTGCGGGCGCTGGAATTGATTTGCAGGATGTTCATCTTGTTTTCTCCGTTGTGAGGTGTCTTGCGATGGATGAACTATAGCAATTCCAAAATTGATGCGGAAGCCGTTAAAATGGATAACATTAATCCACCAATGGAACAATGAGGTTTTATGGATATCGATCCCGGAGATTTGCTGCTGTTCGCCAGAGTCGTTGAATGCGGCAGTTTCAGTCGTGCCGCCGTGCGCGTGGACTTGCCCAAGTCGACCCTGTCGCGGCGCATCTCGCTGCTGGAAGCGAAGTTGGGTGAACGGCTGCTGCTGCGCACGACGCGCAAGCTGGCGCTGACGGAGTTTGGCGCCAGCCTGCTCGAGCATGCGCGCAAGGTAGTGGAAGAAACGGAGGCGGCCGGCGCCCTGGCGCAGCACCGCCAGGCGGGGCCCAGCGGCTTGCTGCGCATTTCCATGCCGGCCGACTTTGGTGACACCCTGATGCGCCAGGTGCTGGCCGAGTTCGTGCGCCGCTATCCTGCCATTTCGCTGGAGCTGGACTTGTCGGCGCGCCGCGTGGATTTGCTGGAAGAAAATTTCGACCTGGCCATCCGCATGGGCAATTTGCCCGACGACGCCAGCCTGTCCGCGCGCCGCGTGGCCTTCAGTACGCTCGCCTTGTATGCCTCGCCGCAATACACGAGTGTGCATGGCTTGCCCGAGCATCCCGACGATCTGTACGGTCATGATTTGCTCAGCTTGCCGCGCGCCGTGCATGGCCTCGTGCATTGGACTTTGATCCGCGGCAAGACCACGTGGGAGCGCGATCTGCCCGTGCGCCTGCTGGCCAATTCGCCGGAGTTGCTGGTGCGCATGGCGTGCACGGGCGTGGGCATCGCGGCCAGCACGGACCGCTTTGCCAAGGCTTATGTGGCGACGGGGGAATTGGTGCGCGTGCTGCCGGAGTGGAGTTTTCCGCTGGTCACGGGCTGGGCCGTGTTTCCCGGCCGGCGTTTGATGCCGGCCAAGACGCGCGCGTTTCTCGATCTAATGGAGGAGATGTATCGCACGGACGCACCCGTATAGGCGCGCGTCCGGATGCCTTACTTGGGCAGGTTGCCCATGACTTCGCCCAGCTGCACGGGGCCGGCCGGTTGCCAGTTGGCGTTGAATTGCACGGTGTCTTTCGGGAACAGCATGACGACGGTGGAACCGAGCAGGAAGCGGCCCAGTTCTTCGCCCTGTTTCAGCACGACATTGTCGTTCGCATAGCTCCAGTCGCGGATATCACCGGTGCGGGGCGGGTTGACGACGCCGTGCCAGACGGTGGCCATGCTGCCGACGATGGTGGCGCCGACCAGGGTCATGACGAAGGGGCCGTTGGCCGTGTCGAATACGCAGACGACGCGCTCGTTGCGGGCGAACAGGCCGGGGATGCCGCGCGCCGTCGTCGGGTTGACGGAAAACAGTTCACCGGGTACATAGATCATGCGCGTCAAGCGGCCGTCGCACGGCATGTGGATGCGGTGGTAGTCGCGCGGGCTCAGGTACAGATTGGCGAAGCTGCCGTGTTCGAACTGGGCCGCCAGGGACGCATCGCCGCCGACCAGGGCCGTGGTGCTGAAGTTATGGCCCTTGGCCTGGAAGATCTGGTCCTTGTCGATCGTGCCGAACTGGCTGATGCGGCCATCGACGGGGCAGATGTAGTCGGCCTGGGCCAGCGGACGGGCATCGGGGCGCAGCGCGCGCGTGAAAAAGTCGTTGAAGCTCGTGTAGTGCGTGATGTCCGGGTCCAGCGCCTCATCCATGTTGACGTTGTAGCGACCGACGAACCAGCGGATCAAACGCGTGGTCATGGCGCCGCCTTTGGCGCCGGCGATCCGGCCGGCAAAGTTGGTCAACGCTCCTTTTGGAAGCAGATATTGAGGCAGGACGGCAAGACGGTCAGACACGATGGGAAGCCTTTGACGGGATGATGGGAACAATGGTGAAAACGCATTATAGCGGCGATGTGGCGCGCAATGATATGCGCCGTATGCAAGGGTGCGTATCGCAGTCCGACGCCGAATTTAATTTGCTGTAAGAAATATTTTCGGGAAACTGCGCCACTCGGAAAAAATTGCAGCACAATACGGCGGCCTGTTTTTTAGCTTTTAGCCATTTTTATTCAGCCAACTTTTTTCAGCCAGGTCATGATGCCACGCCGTTGCCTCCGCCTTACCGTCCTTTGTTCAGCCGTTTTACTTGCCTGGAATGCCCAGGCCCAGCAATCTGAAGCGCCAGCCGACACGGCCGCTGCCGCCACCACTGCGCCGCCGAAGGCTGAAAAGCCCGCCGCACCGGCCATGCAAACCGTCGAAGTCAAGGGCAGCGGCTACGATCCGCGCCGCGACGATACGGCCAGCAAGATGGTCGTGGGCAGCGAGGAAATCCTCAAGTATGGCGACACGAATGTCACCGACGTGCTCAAACGCTTGCCCGGCATTACCGTCTCCGGCGCGGCCGGACGCTCGGGCGGCGAAATCCGCATGCGCGGGCTGGGCAGCGGCTACACGCAGATACTACTCAACGGTGAGCGGGCGCCGGCCGGTTTCTCGCTCGACACCCTGTCGCCGGACGTGATCGAACGCATCGAGATTCTGCATGCGGCCAGCGCCGAATACAGCACGCAGTCGATCGCCGGCACCATCAATGTGGTGCTCAAGAAAGCCGTGAAGACGGCGCAGCGCGAGCTCAAGCTGGGCGTGCAGGGCAGCGACGTGAGCTTCTCGCCCAGCGTCAACGTGCAGCTGTCTGACCGCGACGGCAATTTTTCGTATTCGCTGGCCGGCTCGCTGTTCCGCTACGACTACCATTACGACAATCCCGGCCTGGAACTGGGCTACGCGCCCGATGGCCGGCAAAACCTGCTGCGCCGCACGAATGGCACGGGTGACGGCCGTCCGGAAGGCATCAATCTGTCGCCGCGCCTGAACTGGGTGCTGGCCAATGGCGACAATGTGACGGCGCAATTCTTTTTCAATGGCGGGCGCTCGAATCACCGCAATTTCAGCCGGGCCGAAACGGAGCAGGGCGTGCGCCCCGACTACGACACCAATACGGGCAGCTCAAGCAACCACAACGCCTTCGGCCGCAGCGACCTGACGTGGATGCACAAGCTGGCTGCTGGCGCCAAACTGGAACTGAAAATCGGCGCCTCGGCCGCACGCAATACGTCCGACAGCCTGCAGCAAGGCTTTGTCGACGGCAGCGGCTTGGCGCTCGAGCGCAAGGTGGGCGTGAAGGCGACGGAAAACGGCGTCAGTTCGACGGGCAAATATTCGTCGCCCTTGCTGCCCGGCCATGCATTGTCGATGGGCTGGGACGGCGCCTACACGGAGCGCGACGAAACGCGCCGGCAGCGCGAAGCGGCCCTGGCTGCCTTGGGCGCGCGTCCGCCCGTCAACAGCGACGAAGGTTTCGACGCCACCATCAAGCGCCTGGCCCTGTACGTGCAGGATGACTGGGAAATCACGCCGCGCTGGTCGATGTATGCGGGCGTGCGCTGGGAAGGTATCGATACGCGCAGCGCGGGCGATACCTATGACGAAGTGAACCAGCGCACCAGCGTGTGGAGCCCGCTGCTGCAAACCCTGTGGAAGCTGCCCGATACCAAGGGCGACCAGCTACGTTTGGCCCTGACGCGCACCTACAAGGCGCAGCCCACGGCGAGCCTGATTCCGCGCCGCAATACCTCGACCAACAATAGCCAGACGGACCCCGACCGCGAAGGCAATCCCTACCTGAAACCGGAGCTGGCGCTGGGCATCGACGCCTCGTACGAGCACTACTGGGCCGAAGGCGCCTTGCTCAGCGCGCGCGCCTCGGCGCGCCGTATCGATGGCTATACGCGCCAGGGCTTGCTGTTCATCAATGACCGTTGGGTATCGACGCCCGTCAACGATGGCCGCGCCAATACTCAGACATTGGAACTGGAAGCGAAGTTCCCGCTGCGTGCCGTGATGGCCGCGCCCGTGCCAGCCATCGACTTGCGCGCCAGCATCAGCCGCAACTGGTCGCAGGTGGACAAGGTGCCGGGACCGAACAACCGGCTCGACCAGCAAACCCCCGTCAGCGGCAACTTCGGCCTCGACTACAAGACGCCGGACGGCGTGCTGACGACGGGTGGCAGCTTCAACTTCCGCAATGGCGGCCCCGTGCGCATCACCGAGCGCCAGAGCGCCTACACCTCGCCGCGGCGCGACGTCGACATATATGCGCTGTGGAAATTCGATGCAAAGAACCAGCTGCGTCTGGCCGTGTCGAACTTGCTGGCGCAAGACTTCGAAAGCACCACCACGTATGCGGACGCCAGTGGCACGATAGCGCGCAACAGCATTTCGCCGAGTTCGCCGCAGGCGCGCGCGACCCTGGAAATGAAGTTCTGAGCGCGCTATTTCTATACTGAAAACCCCGGCCGGCATCCCCGCTGGCCTATAATCTCGGCAATTGCGCGCACGGCCTGTCCGTGCGCGCCACCTTTTCATTTGCCAAGATTGCTTTCCCCATGACGTTTTCCTCCCTCGGCCTGATCGATCCCCTGGTCCGCAAACTTGACGAGCTCGGCTATGCCAAGCCCACGCCCGTGCAGGCGCAAGCGATTCCTGCCGTGCTGGCCGGGCGCGACCTGATGGCCGCCGCCCAGACGGGTACGGGCAAGACGGCCGGTTTCGCCGTGCCGCTGCTGCAGCGCCTGACATTGGAAGGCGTGGTGGCGCCGCAGTGCGTGCGCGTGCTCGTGCTCGTGCCCACGCGCGAACTGGCCGAGCAAGTCTATGCCAGCTTCCGCAGCTATGGCGGCAACTTGCCGCTGCGCAGCTTTGTCGCGTATGGCGGCGTGCCCATCGAGCCGCAGATCAGCAAATTGCGCAAGGGCCTCGACGTGCTGGTGGCCACGCCGGGCCGTTTGCTGGACTTGCAGACGCAGGGCGCCGTCAAGTTCGAGCAAGTGCAAACACTGGTGCTGGACGAGGCCGACCGCATGCTGGACCTGGGCTTCGAGCGCGAGCTCGATATATTGCTGATGACCATGCCCAAGCAGCGCCAGACCCTGCTGTTCTCGGCCACCTTCTCGGACGCCATCCGCGCCATGGCGAAAACCATGTTGAAGGATCCCGTCTCGGTCGAGGTCAGCGCGCGCAACAGCACGGTCAAGGCCGTCAAGCAATCGGTGATCGTGTGCGACAAGAAACGCAAGCCGGAACTGTTTTTGCACTTGCTGAAGAAAAAGCGCTGGGGCCAGGTCCTGGTCTTCGTCAAGACGCGCAAGGGTGTCGAGCTGCTGGTAAACACCTTGCTGGAGCAGGGCGTGCGCGCCGATTCGATTCACGGCGACAAGACGCAGCCGAACCGCCTGCGCGCGCTGGCCCGCTTCAAATCCGCCGAAGTGCAGGTGCTGGTGGCTACCGACGTGGCCGCCCGTGGCCTCGATATCGACCAATTGCCCGTCGTCGTCAATTTCGACTTGCCCACCGTGGCGGAAGACTATATCCACCGCATCGGCCGCACGGGCCGCGCGGGCGCCTCGGGCGAAGCGATCTCGCTCGTCTGCGCCGACGAGGTGGAATTGCTGTCGGCCGTCGAAGCGCTGACGCGGCAAACCCTGAAACGCAATGAGGAAGCCGGTTACGAGGCCGAGCACCGCGTGCCGGGCACGTCCGCCGGTGGCACGATCCAGAAAAAGGCCGTGAAAGTGCTGGCGCCGAAAGCGGCAGAGAGAGCGAAAAAGCGCCGCTTCTACAAATAACCGGGAGGTGCAAAGCGCGCTGCACGGATATGCCATTCGTGCCATCATGCGCCATGACCTCGATACCTTTGTTCCCGCTCAATACGGTGCTGTATCCCGACGGCTATCTGCCCCTGCAGATCTTCGAGGTACGCTATCTGGACATGATACGTCAGTGCATCATGGGCGAGCAGCCGTTCGGCGTGGTGCAACTGCTGGACGGTGCGGAAGTGCGCAAGCCGGGCCAGCAAGAGACCCTGGCGCCCGTGGGCACCCTGGCGCGCGTCGTCGACTGGGCCGCGCCCCTGTCGGGCTTGCTGCAAATCAAATGCATGGGCATGCAGCGCTTCCACATCGTTTCCAGCGAACAGCTGAAGCACGGCTTGTGGATGGCGCAGGTCGACACCTTGGCGCCCGATAAAACCATCCCCATCCCGCAAGAGCAGCAGAACGTGGCCGACGCGCTCGGCGCCCTGATCCGCACCTTGCAGGAGCAAAAGATCCCGCCCGATCAGATGCCCCTGCAGCCGCCATACCGCCTCGACGAGTGCGGCTGGGTGGCGAACCGCTGGTGCGAGCTGCTGTCCCTGAGCGCCATGCAAAAACAACTATTGCTGAGCCAGGACAATCCCGTACTGCGCCTGGAACTGGTGCAGGATATGCTCACGGAAAATGGTCTGCTCGAAGAGTAAAACATCCCAAGCCGCATGTTTGCACAACGTTCTGTTGTGCAATTGCAATCACTATTGAGAAATACTTTACGCTTTGCCGCCGCTGGCATAAGATAATGCCCCTGGGCAAGATTGCCCTGGGCAACATTCAAGAGCACACGACATGGCAAAAGTAAGCGCGGAACAGATCAATGCGGCAATGGAAGCGATGGCCGGCGAAGGCCAGTCCATCACGGTGCGCGCCTTGCGCGAACGGCTGGGCAACGGCGCCTGTCTGGGCACCATCAGCAAGCTATTGCAGCGCCGCAAGGCCGGTGCGCAGCGCCAGATCGCTGCCGCCGCCGAACTGTCGCCCGTGCTGCAGCAAGCCATCCTCGATTATGTAGGACAGGAATTAAGCGCCAGCCACAGCGCGCATGAAGCCGAGATGAACGACAATCAACAGGAATTGATGGACCTGGCCAGCGAGAATGAGCGCCAGCAAGAACTGCTCGACCTGCAGGCGGGCGAGCTGGAAACCTTGCGCGAGGAACTCGAGCGCGAGCGGCAAGTGGCGAACCAGGCCCGCACGGACCTGGCCAAGGCGCAGCTGCGCCTGGAAGGCTTGCCGCGCCTGGAAGAGGCGGCAGAGCAGGCCCGCATGGACCTGGCCAAAGCGCAATTCAAGCTCGAAGGCATCCCCCGTCTGGAAGAGGCCGCCGAAGCGGCGCGCGCGGAACTGATCCAGGCCCAGCTGAAGCTGGAAAGCCTGACACGCGTGGAAACGGAACTGGCGGCCGCGCGCCTGGAACTGGAAGCGGAACGCGAAGAGCTGGGCGAAACGCGCGCCGAGCTGGACGAAGAGCGCACCTTGCGCATCAAGGCGCAGCAGTTCATCGTGGATCCCATCTTCAAAACCCCAGTCTGAGGACGCCTGACCAAACCTGCTGCGCGTCGTCCCTGAGCTGACGCTTCTTATAGTGTTAGTCGGCGCACTGAATCGTGTTACCAGGCGCGGCAAAATAGTTCAGTGATCCGGGCGCGAAAGGGGCAGGCATGGAAACGCTGATCGTCATGGGGGCCTCGGTGGGCGGCGTAAGCGCGCTGTCCACCATCTTCGCCACCTTGCCGGCGGACCTGCCCGCGGCAATCCTGGCCGTCATGCACGTGGGGGCGCGCAACAGCGTGCTGCCCGAGATCCTCGGCAAGACCTCCGCCTTGCCCGTGCGCTTTGCCGAAGAGCGCGAACCCGTGCGCGCGGGACGCATCCTGCTGGCGCCGCCAGACCGGCACATGCTCGTTGCCAACCTGGCCGGCCAGGCGATGGTCGAGCTGACCCGGGGTCCGAAGGAAAACCATACGCGTCCCGCCATCGATCCCCTGTTTCGCAGTGCCGCCGCCGCTTTTGGGCCGAAGGTGGTGGGCGTGGTTCTCAGCGGCTACCTCGACGATGGCACGGCGGGCTTGCAGGCCATCAAGGCCTGCGGCGGCAAGGCGCTGGTGCAGGAGCCGCAGGACGCAGTGGCGCCGTCCATGCCGCAAAGCGCGATCGACCATGCCGGAGTGGACTGGTGCCTGCCGTCCGCCGAGATCGGGCCGGCCCTGCTGGCGCTGGCCAGCGGCGCGCCAGCGCCAGCAGGCGCTGCGCAGTCCTTGCCGCCCGTGCCCCAGTGGGTTGCCGTGGAAAACCGTTTTGCCCGGGGAGTGGGAAATATGGAGCAACTGGAAAAAATTGCCACGCCATCGACGTTCACCTGTCCCGAATGCCAGGGCACGCTGTGGGAGCTGCATGGCCAGAAGCCGCAGCGTTTTCGCTGCCATACGGGTCACAGTTTCACGGCGCAGACGCTTGGCGAGTTGCAGCATGAAAAGGCGGAAGACGCCATCTGGGCCGCTGTCAGGGCGCTGCAGGAAAAAGAAAAACTGTATCTGAACCTGGCCGCCAAGGCCCAGGCCTGGTTGCATCCGGGGACGGCCAGCGAGTATGCAGCCAAGGCGCGCCAGGCAGGCGAGCAGGCCGATATGCTGAAACGGGCCTTGCTGGCTTAAAATAGCGCACTGTCGCGCCATGCCGCGCGGCGCCTGATCGCAAAGAAGGTTTATGTCCGCAGAAAAAAAAGAGCCGCTCCCGCTTGCGGCAGCCCCCGTATTGCCACGTGCACTGCCGCCGAGGCCGCCAGCCGAATTCAGTTCGCCCGAAGCGGCCCTGGCCCGCAAGCAGGCGCGCGAAGACAAGGATGCGCAGGTGCGCGGTGTTACCTCTATCGACACCATGCGCGAGGCCATCAAGCAGGCGGCGCGCGGCTTGCCTGCCATCACCGAGGTGCCGCGCCTGGCCATGCTGGACGCCGCCGCCTTCCGCGCGCGCGCCGCGCAGGGCTTGCCTTTCCTGATGCGCGGACTGGTGCGGCGCTGGCCCTTATCCAAGCTGGAGCCTGACGTTTTGCGCGAGCAGTTCAGCCACGTGCCCGTGCGTGCGCGGGTGGGCGACTACATCAACACGGCCTTTGCGGCCGATCGCGCCATGCAGGATATGTCGATGGGGCAATATCTGGATCTGGTGGCAGAGGGCAAGTATGTGCTGCCGCCCTACCTGGGCAACCTGGAATTACGCGAGCTGAACCGCCTGTGCCACTGGCCCACGTATTTCGACAAGATGGGCCCGCCGCGTTTCTGGGTGGGGCCGGCCGGCACGGTGACGCCCTTGCACTGCGATTACGACGACAATATCTTCGCCCAGGTGTGGGGCCGCAAGCGCATCTTTTTGTCGCCGCCGCACCACGACGCTTTTCTTTATCCTAGCGAAGCGAACGCCATCCTGTTCGGTTCGCCTTTCGACCCGGAAGCCCCCGATTTTCAGCGTTTTCCCCTGGCACGCCAGGCGACGATGATCGAATGCATCGTCGAGCCCGGCGACATGCTGTATGTGCCCGCCGGCTGGTACCACCAGGTGCGTGCGCTGACGTTTTCGCTGTCCTCGAACCGCTGGGCCAGGGCCGTGCCGCTGGCCTTGCATGGGGATACGGCGCTGCGGCGTACCGACGCTTAATCTGATGGCACGATGGCCTTGCCGTCGGCGCGCAGGCGTTTCGGCCGCCACTCGCTGAGGATGCCCGCACAAATGATCAATATCGCGCCGACGATGGCCAGCGCCGGCAGCCGTTCGCCGGCGATACGTCCGATCACGCCAGCCCAGACAGGCTCGCCCGCATAGATCAAGGTCGCCTTGGTGGCGGAGATGCGCTTTTGCGCCCAGTTCATCACATACTGGATCAGCGCGCTGGCGCAGCCCAGGGCCAGCACGCTGAGGATGAACGTCTTGCTGATGACAGGTGGCGCTTCGCCCATGACGGGCATCAGCAGCAGGGCGATCAATGACGCCGTCGCCAGTTGCACGATGGTCACGCGCAAGATGTTCAGCTGCGGCGAGACGCGGCTGATGAGGATGATTTCCAGGGCGATGGCGATGGCGCCCACGGCCGTGATCAGCTCGCCAGTGCCGAAGGCCATGCTCAAGCCATCCGTGCCGGTAAGCAGCAGCAAGCCGACGAACGCCAGCACGACAGCCGCCCACACGGCAGGGTGAGGCCGCTGCTTGAAGACCAGCCACTGCACCAGCGGCACGATGGGGACATAAAAGGCCGTGATGAAGGCCGATTTGCTGCTGGAAATATGCATCAAACCATAGGTCTGCAGCGCGTAGCCGCCAAAGATGCTGACGCCAATGGCCATGCCCGTCAGCAACTCCGCCTTCGTCAAGTGCCGCAACTGGCCCCGGCAAATCAGGGCGCCGATGCTGGCGGCCACGGCAAAGCGGGCGGCCACGAAGGCCAGCGGGCCGCTGACCGTCACGGCATGTTGCACGACGAGAAACGTGCCGCCCCAGATGAAGGTGATGGCGATCAGGGCCAGTTCGGGCAGGCCGAGGGCGGGCGGGAGACTTGCATGTGTTTTCATGGGGCGCTATGCTATGAGCAAAATATTTCCCATCATCATAGGAGCAATATATTGCGCAGTCAAGCCGAGGCCGGTGGTGTGCTGGCACACCTGGCCACCAATCTGCGGCGCTTGCGCCTTGCCGCGGGCCTCAGCCAGGAGGAACTGGGGCGCCAGTCTGGCCTGAGCCGGCGCATGGTCAACGGCGTCGAGGCGGGCAGCACCAATATCAGCCTGGCCAACCTCGACCATGTGGCGGCCGCTTTAAACGTGGCCTTTGTCGACCTCGTCCAGCCGCCGCAGCAGCCGCACGACAGCCTGCGCGTGCTGATGTGGCAAAGCGCATCGCAGGCCAGCCAGGCCGTGCTGCTGGGCGCGGCGCCCGCCAGCCGCCAGGTGGAACTGTGGTCGTGGACCTTGGCACCAGGCGAGCGCTACGATGCGCAAGCCGACCCGGCCGGCTTCAGTGAAATGATCTACGTGCTGGAAGGAACGCTGCAGCTCGTGCTGGCGGCGGAAACCAGGCAACTGGCCACGGGTGAATTTTTTGTCTTCAGCAGCGCGCAAGCGTATGCCTACGTGAATGCGGGCGCGTCGACCTTGCGCTTTACGCGCAATGTGGCCAGCTGACGGCGCGGTTACTTGAGGCCACACCCCACCAGCAACAGCATCGGCCGCTCGCGCTCTTCGGCCAGGGCCGGTTGCTGCGCGAGCTGTTCGTCGCTGGGTCCCCATTCTTCCACGTGGTCCAGCTGGAAACCAGCGCGTAGCAAAGCATTCAAGGTCGTGCCGAGGGTGCGGTGCTGCTTGATCACGCCTGGCGCCAGCCAGTCCGACATGCGCGGGCCTTGCTGCTGGTAGCTGTCGACGGGCCAGGTCTTGCGGCCTTGCGCATCCGTCAGCCAGCCGGGCTGGCGCGGCGCCATGAAGATCGGGTGCTCGATGGAAAACACCAGCTTGCCGCCAGGCTTCAAGCCGTGGCGGATGGCGGCCAGCAGGGTGTCGAAACCTTCGATGTAGTGGAACGCCAGCGAACTGTAGACGAGGTCGTAGCTGGCTGGCGGCAAGGCCAGTTGTTCCAGATCAAGCCACGCATAGCTGACCGTCGGGTGTTCTCCCATGGCGCTTGCCTGCGCCAGCATCTTTTTCGACACGTCCACGCCCAGCACGCGCGCCGCGCCAGCCTCGGCAGCCCAGCGGCAGAACCAGCCATAGCCGCAGCCCAGGTCCAGCACGCTTTTTCCTGGCAACCCGGGCAGCATGGCGCGCATGGCAGGCCATTCGGGAGCGCTGTCGAGGCCGCCGACAGAGCGCGGCAGCTGGCTATAGGCCGTGAAGAAGCCATCGTTGTCGTAGATATTCTGTGTCATGCGTCGATGTCCTTGGGGGGCGTGCGCTTGGCATGCCCGCCCCGTTGCGCCCGGTAGATGCCCGCGTGGCCGGAAAACAGGTAGGCCACGACGCAGGCGATGGCCGCGTACATGCCGATTTCGGCGCCGAACAGTTCCATGGCCATCAGGGTCGAGGCGATCGGCGTGTTGGCCGCGCCCGCAAAGACGGCAACGAAGCCGATGGCGGCCAGCAGGGTGACGGGCTGGTGCAGCACAGGCCCCAGCGCATTGCCCAGGGTCGCGCCGATGTAGAACAAGGGCGTCACTTCGCCGCCCTTGAAACCTGTGCCCAATGAAACAATGGTAAATGCCATCTTGCCGAGGAAGTCGTATGCGGGCAGCGGTTCCTTCAGCGCGTCGGCGATGGTGGGAATACCCAGGCCGATATACTTGTCCGTGCCGATCAGCCACACGGCGGCAGCGATGATCACGCCGCCGGCCAGGGGACGCAGCGGGGCGTAGGCGATCCAGCGCTTCATCAGGCCGCTCAAACCATGCGTGGCTTGCGCAAACAGTTTACCGGTCACGCCGAACAGCACGCCCGCGATCACCATGGCGCACAAGGTCCAGGCGGAGAGGGCGGGGATCAATGGCACGGCGTAATGCGTATGGTGGACTCCCCACAGCAAGCCCACCTGGTCGGCGATGATGGCGGCTAGCAGGCAGGGCAGCATGGCTTCGTAGCGCAGGCGGCCGATGGCCAGCACCTCCAGGCCAAAGATGGCGCCTGCCAGCGGCGTGCCGAAGACGGAGGCAAAGCCGGCGCTGATGCCGGCCATCAGGATGATGCGGCGGTCTTCGTTGTTCAGGCGGAACAGGCGCGTGAGCTGGTCGGCCAGCGCGCCGCCCATCTGCACGGCCGTGCCCTCGCGTCCGACGGAGGCGCCGAACAGATGCGAGATGACGGTGCCGCCCAGCACCAGCGGTGCCATGCGCAGCGGAATGATTTTTTTCGGGTCGTGGATTTCATCGATCAGGAGGTTGGCGCCGCCTTCGACGCTGCTGCCGTAGCGCAAATACAGCCAGCCGACGGCAAAGCCCGCCAAGGGCAGCAGCCAGATCAGCCAGGCGTGCGCCAGGCGCGTGCGCGTGGCCCAGTCCAGGGCGAACAGGAAGAAGGCCGAGGCCGATCCCGCCAGCACGGCCACGACCAAGGCCAGCAGCAGCCATTTCAACAGATGCTGTAGTAGATCGGTGAGGGCGCTAAGACGCTGCAT
The DNA here is from genome assembly GCF_001758715.1 of Janthinobacterium sp. HH104. Lineage (NCBI taxonomy): Bacteria > Pseudomonadati > Pseudomonadota > Betaproteobacteria > Burkholderiales > Oxalobacteraceae > Janthinobacterium > Janthinobacterium sp. HH104. The sequence continues at coordinate 134,578 of NZ_LRIB01000030.1, forward strand.
CGTGCATCCATTCAAAACTGATGGGTGGGGGATTCCTTACAGGCCCAGTTCCGCCACCAGCGCCTGGCCGATGGCGCGCTGTTCGGCCAAGATGGCGCGCAAGTGGTGGGGGCGCGTCTTGACATTCGTCATGACCACGCGCAGCACGTTGGTCGGGCCAGGGTAGCGCGTCGATTCCAGTACCGTGCGCGACACGAAGCTGTGGCCTTGCGCCTTTTGCCGGTTCTGCAGCTTGGCGTTCAAGGTGTTCAGTTGCTTGTTCAGTTCGGTGGCAGCGTCCACCTGGCCGCCGGCCAGCAAGGCCTCCATGCGCTGGCGCAAGTGCGCGGGCACGTAGCGGTAGGTCAGAATGAAGGTATCGGAGCGCGTGACCAGTTCGAAATCCTGCTGGTCGGCCAATAAATCCTGCAATTGGCCGGACAGGGTGGCCGCCTGCTGCAGCAAGGTCGTGTAGCCGGACACGCCCAGCACCTTGAACGAGGTCCACAGTTTCAAGGCATCGAAGCGGCGCGAGCCTTCCAGCGACGTCTGGCCCAAGTCGCCCGAGTTGTCGCGCAAGATGTAGTTGGCATTGTGCTTGAGCAAGTTCAGGCTGGCGCTATCCTTGAACAGCACCATGCTTTGCGCCATCGGCACCCATAGCAATTTGTGGCCATCGATGACGACGGAGTCTGCTAGCGCAATCCCGTCGTACAACGCGCGGTACTGTTCCGCGATCAACAGGGCGCCGCCCCAGGCCGCATCCACGTGGAACCAGATGCTTTCTCGCGCGGCAATGGCCGCCATCGCGGCCAGCGGGTCGATGGCGCCCGTTTCCGTCGTACCGGCGATGCCGATCATGGCGACGACTTTGATCTTGCGCAGTTTTAAATCGGCAATGGTCGCTTCCAGCGCAGCGACGTCGATGCGGTTGTCGCGGTCGACGGCCACCAGCTGCAAGGCGTTTTCGCCGAGGCCCAAAGTTGCCAGCGCTTTTTTCACGGAGTAATGGCTGCGCGCCGAGCCGATCACGGCCAGCCCCGCATGGCTAGAATCCTGCATGGCGGCGAACAGGCCCCGCTTGCGCGTGCCCGGTAATTGTTTTTCCAGCGCCACGGCCAGCGCCGTCAAGTTGCCCATGGTGCCGCCGTTGACGACATTGCCCAGCGCGCCACTGGTGGCGGCCATGGCCTGCGTGTAGATGGCATCGGGCTGCTGGTAGACCTGGCGGTGCAGCCAGCCGAGGATCTGTTTTTCGATCAGGGTCGACACGTACGCCGTCTCGATCTTGACTTGGTTCTGGTTCAGGGTGGCTGTAAACGCTTCGGCCAGCACGCTGATCCACGGCAGGGCCTGCGTCATGTGGCCGATGTATTGCGGGTGGTTCAGCTGGGCCGTATTGGCCAGCACGGTGGTGTCGAGTTCCTGCAGGAAATCCGCCACGGGCATGCCGTGCGCGGGCAGGCAGGTGTCGGACAATTGCGTCAGCAGTTCCGCATACGGCGTGTGCGGATAGGGCGTGTCGCGTTCGGCGGCCAGCCAGCCGCCCAGCATGCCCAGCGCCTGCTGCAGGGGCGCGGGTGCCTGCTGCAGCGCATCGATGGAAAAATGCTGCTGCAGCAGCTGTTCGATAGGGGTATCGGTCATGGCGCGTTGTCTTCTCTACGGATTGCTGGTGCCACGGTGACACAAATGCATCGCGCCCAGGCGGAAGCGGGATTTTACCCGACTCCGCCTGAGCGCATCAGTTTGCTGACTGTCTGTGATCAGAAGTAGTTGAGACCCAGCGCCGACTTGACTTCATCGGCCGTGCGGGCCGCCACTTCGCGTGCCTTGAACGTGCCTTCCTTCAGCATCTGGATGACTTGCCCCTTGTCCTTGGCGAACTCTTCGCGGCGGGCGCGGATCGGCGCCAGCATTTCCTGCAAGACCACGTCCAGGCGCTTCTTGACGATGCTGTCGCCCAGGCCGCCGCGAACGTAATGGGCTTTCATTTCGGCCAGCGCCGCTTTTTCCGGATCGAAGGCGTCCAGGTACGTAAAGGCGATATTGCCTTCCAGATGGCCCGGGTCTTCCACGCGCAGGTGCAGCGGGTCGGTATAGACTTTTTTCACGGCGGCCGTGATTTCGGCCGAGGTCGCGCCCAGGTTGATGGTATTGCCCAGCGACTTGCTCATCTTCGCCTTGCCGTCGATGCCGGGCAGGCGGCCGATGTCCGGTACCAGCGCCTTGCATTCCATCAGCACTTCGCGGTTGTACATGCGGTTGAAGCGGCGCACGATTTCATTCGTTTGCTCGATCATCGGGATCTGGTCTTCGCCCACGGGCACCACGCCTGCCTTGAAGGCCGTGATGTCGGCCGCCTGGCTGGCAGGGTAGGTCAAAAAACCCGCTGGAATGTCGCGCTCGAAGCCGCGCAGGCGGATTTCTTCCTTGACGGTGGGATTGCGCTCGAGGCGCGCCACGGTGACGATATTCAGGTAGTAAAAGGTCAGCTCGGCCAGTTCCGGGATTTGCGACTGGATGAACACCGTGGTTTTCGTCGGGTCGATGCCGACGGCCAGGTAGTCAAGCGCCACTTCGACAACATTGCGGTGCACCTTGTCGATGTCGTCCATATTGTCCGTCAGCGCCTGCGCGTCGGCCAGCATGATGAATTGCTTGTAGCTGTTCTGGTAGCGGACCCTGTCGCGCAGGCTGCCCACGTAATGGCCCAGATGCAAGGGGCCGGTCGGGCGGTCGCCCGTCAGGATCACGGATTGCGAAGCGATGGCGGCGGGCGACAGCGGTGCTGCCGGTGCGTCATTCTGGTCTTGGGTATCTGGGGTGTTCGGCAAGCTCATCAAGTTTCCTTTTGAGCCGCCTGCATCGGGGATGATCCAGGCTGAGCCTGTTACGCCACCGATCGAGGCGGCGTGGATCTAATTCACATCACTATAGAGTGGCCGCGCGAAAGTGAGCGGGACCACCAATTCAAGCAGGCGTGTTGTGAAGGGATAAATTTCATGGCGTTATGGTTGCAGTTTGGGCGCGTTCTGTCAAGTTTGCGGCCCGATTTATCTGCTGTGCTGCGTCAGAGGCTAGCCTACTGTGGAACTTGCTTTCCGGGTATTATTGCCATTCGGCCACTTTTGCGTGGCATGAATCCATTGGAGAACAGTATGCGCGTGTCGTCCCCCGTCCGGCTCACCGGCCTGGCCCTGGTTATCAGTTCCCTGTTTGCTGCGCCCGCGATGGCGCAAACGCCGAAAACGCCGCCCATGACGCCCGATATCGGCGCCAAGCTGGTGATGCCCGACGTGAATGATTACGTCAAGCGCGTGGTGATGATTCCCATGCGCGATGGCGTCAAGCTGTACACGGTCATCGTCGTGCCGAAAGACGCCAAACGGGCGCCTATCATGCTCACGCGGACACCCTATAACGCTGCCCGCCGCGCCCAGCGCGCCACCAGCGCCAGCATGCTGGCCACCTTGCCGCAAGGCGACGACACCCTGGTGGAAAACGGCTACATCCGCGTATTCCAGGACGTGCGCGGCAAGCATGGCTCGGAAGGCGATTACGTGATGACGCGCCCCGTGCGCGGCCCGCTCAACAATACCAAAGTGGACAATGTCACGGATGCGTGGGATACCATCGACTGGCTGTCGAAGAATATCCCGGAAAGCAATGGCAAGGTGGGCATGCTTGGTTCCTCGTACGAAGGGCATACGGTGCTGATGGCCCTGGTCGACCCGCATCCGGCGTTGAAGGTGGCCATTCCCATGAGCGCCATGGTCGATGGCTGGCGCGGCGACGATTGGTTCCATAACGGCGCCTTCCGCATGCCGAGCTTGTCTTACCTGGCATGGCAGACGAGCGTGCGCGGCAGCGGCGAGGCGCCCGTGCTGGGCGCCTACGACGATTACGATGCGTATCTGCGCATCGGCTCGGCTGGCGACTTTGCAAAGAAATTCGGCATCGACAAGCTGACCTATACGAAAAAGCTGTTCGAGCACCCGGCTTACGACAGTTACTGGCAAGAACAGGCGCTCGACAAGATCCTCGCCAAGCGCCCGCTGATCGTGCCCACCATGCACGTGGTAGGGCAGTGGGACCAGGAAGACATCTATGGCCCCTACGCCAGTTACTGGGCGATGGAAGGGCGCGACACGCGCAACAATCTCAATTACCTGGCCATCGGCCCGTGGCGCCACAGCGGCGTCAACTATGAAGGCGCTAGCCTGGGCGCACTGAAGTTTGACGGCGACACGGCGCGCCAGTTCCGTGAAAAAGTCATGCAACCATTCCTCAATCAATACCTGAAGGATGGCGCGCCGGAAGCGAACACGGCACCCGTCGTGTCGTACCAGAGCGGCACGAACCAGTGGCAGCGCCTGCAGCAGTGGCCGCTGGCCTGCGAGACCTGCGACACGAAGCTGACGCCGATTTATCTGCAGGATGGCTACAAGCTAGGCTTTGCCGCGTCATCGGCCACAGCCGATGCAGCCAGCGGCGCGTTCGATGAATACGTGGCCGATCCGGCGAAACCCGTGCCTTTCGTAACCCGTCCCGTGCGCCTGAACGATGCAGACGTGTGGAAGCCATGGCTGGTCAGCGACCAGCGCGGCTATGCGGACCGTACGGATGTGCTCAGCTATGTCTCGGAACCGTTGAAGACGGCCGTGCGCATCGCTGGCGCGCCGATGGTCAACCTGTTTGCCGCCACCAGCGGCACGGATGCCGACTGGGTGGTGAAGCTGATCGACGTGTATCCGGACGAAGTGCCGTCGCAGCCGGCCATGGGCGGCTACCAGCTTGGCGTGGCGATGGACATCTTCCGCGGCCGCTACCGTGACAGCCTCGAACATCCGACCGCGATTCCTGCCGGCAAGATCGAGCGCTACCGTTTTGCCTTGCCGAACGCCAACCATGTGTTCCTGCCCGGCCACCGCATTGCCGTGCAAGTGCAGTCGAGCTGGTTCCCCCTGTACGACCGCAATCCGCAAACCTTCGTGCCGAATATCTTCCTGGCCCAGCCAGGCGATTATAAAAAGGCGACGCAGCGCGTGTACCACGCGGCAGGGGCGGCCAGCGCGATCGAATTGCCGATCGCGCCGCTCGATGCTCGCTAGCCGGCGCGCATGAGCACAGCTCCCGCCGCGATCAGGGCGATGGCCAGGTAGCGGCGGGGGCTGATTTTTTCGCGCAGGAACAGGGCCGCAATGGCGATGGCGAACAGGATCGATGTTTCGCGCAGGGCCGCGATGGCGGCCACGGGCGCTTGCGTCATGGCCCACAGGGCCAGGCCGTACGAAGCGAGCGTGCCGAAACCGCCAAAGGCGGCCAGGCGCCATTGCGTTTGCGCATAGTCAAGCAGGTCGGCGGGGCGGCGCAACGCCGTCCACAGCAGCAGGCCCGTTCCGTTCAAGACAAAAATCCACATCGTGTAGGCGGCCGGGGCGCCGGACAGGCGCACGCCGATGCCGTCGATCAGGGTATAGCTGGCGATGACGCAGGCGTTGCCCAGCGCAAAGGCGGTGGCGCGCCCTGTTTGTTTCGTGGTGCCAGCCGTGGCGGGCCGGCGCGCGGCAACATACAGGCCGAGGATGCCCGCGCAGATGCAGGCGACGGCACCCATTTGCATGGCGGACAGGCGCTCGCCGATCAGCGGCCAGCTGGCCAGCGCCACGATGAGCGGCGCGCTGCCGCGCATCAATGGGTAGGCATGGCTCATGTCGCCGGCCTTGTAGGCGGCCGCCAGCAGAGAATAATAGGCCAGCTGCGCCACGGCCGAGGCGGCCAAATAGGGCCAGCTGGCGGGCGCGGGAGAGGTGACGAAGGGCAGCACGGCCAGCGAGATCAGGGCCGCGCCCACGGAGACGAGCACCGTGCTGAGAAAGGTATCCTTGCCCGACTTGACGATGGCGTTCCAGCTGGCGTGCAGCAGCGCGGCAAACAGGACGACGGCGACGACCAGACCGGACATGCGGGCCTTAGCGGGGGCGTATGCTCTGCGACAACAATTCCTGGCGGTGGTGGCGCTGGAAACCTTCCATCAGGACGCCCGAGCGGCCCGCTTTTTCCAGCAGTTCGCGCAAGGTGGCCTGGTCTTCCGCCGTCAGCGACTTGCGCGACAGGTAGGCGCCGCTCATGCCCCACGGCAATTCCGGCAGCGCTTCCAGGCGCAATCGGTCGGCCAGGCCATACACGCGCGCATCGTTTTGCGCCACGCCGGCGAGGATGGTGGGGGCCATGATGGTGGCATCGATGAAGCCGCTTTGCATCAGACGCGCCACGGAGAGCGCGTCGACTTCGTAGAACAGGCGTCCCTGGCTGCTCAATTCCTTGGCCAGCGCCTGGTACGGTGCGCCGTAGTCGTAGCCGCGCACGAGCGCCACGCGCAATTCGCGCCGGTCGATCAGTTCCTGCATGGTGTTGACGGGTGCGCGCGTGCCCTGCAGCGAGATCAGCAGCGGACGGCTGCCCATCAGCGGGATGAACAGGCCATGCTGGTCGCGCCGCGGCGTGCTGCTGGCCGGGATCAGCAAGTCGGCCTTGCCCGCTTCGAACATCGCTTCCAGGCGCGCGCGGGGCACGGCCGTGAAGACAAAGTTGCAGCCGAGCTTGGCGCCCATGCTGCGCAGCAAGTCGGGATAGATGCCGCTGATCGTGGCGCCACTGACGACCACGCTGGCGCCGATCGCCGAGACGGGCACCTGGATGTCGCGCGAGCATTGCGCGCCCGCCAGGGACGGCAGCGCCAGCGCCAGCATGGCCATGGTTCGGCGCCAGGCGCTGGAATAAAAGTCAGTCATACCCATCCTTGCTTGCCATCGAATGCCGGGCGTCGGTAACGCCCCGCTGATTATCCCATTCTCGCCTATTTATTTCTCAAATACAATATTATCCCCGCGGCTACTTTGTGGTGGAAACCGCAAGTCTGGCCAGGCGCTGCGCCTTGAAGTAGCGCCAGGCCACCAAGATGCCCAGGGTTTGCATGATGGCGCACAGATAGAAGGTGCTGCCGATGCGCCAGTCTTGCGGCGGCAAATGGCTCACTTCACCGAGGATCATGCTGCCCAGCAAAGGCATGAGGATGATGCCCAGGCTGCTGATCGATTGCAGGGAGCCCATCAGTTCTCCCTGTTCGCTGGCGTTCGATGATTTCGAGATGATGCCTTGCAGGGCCGGGCCGGCGGCAAAGGCCAGCAGGTTGCACAGGATCAGCGCATACATCATCCAGCCCTGCGTGGCCAGTCCGTACAGCAGGTAGGTGAGGGCGCCCGACGCCATGCCCAGCAGGGATAAGCGTACTTCGCCAAAGCGTTTGATGAGTATGCCCAGCAAGCCCGCCTGCACGACGGCCGCGCACAGGCCCACGCAGAACAGGGCGATGCCATTCTGGCGCGGCGTCCAGTCGAAGCGGAAGTGCGTGTACAGCACCCACGTGGTGTTGAGCATCATTTGCGCAAACGTCATCAGGCCGAAGGCGAGCACCAGGCCGCGGATTTCCACGCGGCGCACCAGTTTCAGCAGCGCGGCGAACGGGTTGATGCGGGCCAGGGTGAACGGTGCGCGCGGGCCCGGCTGCAGCGATTCGGGCACACAGAAATAGCCGTAGATGAAATTGGCCGCCGACAGGCCAGCCGCCACGTAAAACGGCAGGCGCAGATCGATTTCGCCCAGCAGGCCTCCCAGCATGGGCCCGCAAATGAAGCCCAGGCCGAAGGCGGCGCCGATCTTGCCGAAGCTCTTGGCCCGGTTGTCGGGCGTGGAAACGTCGGAGGCATAGGCGGACGCGACCGACATGCTGGCCGACGAGACGCCGCCGATGACCCTGCCGATGAACAGGCAGGCCAGGTTCGGCGCCCAGCCCGTGGCGAGAAAGTTGATGCCCATGCCGGCCATCGAGTACAGCAGCACGGGACGGCGTCCCACGCGGTCGCTGATGGCGCCCAGCATGGGCATGAAGATGAACTGCAGCAAGCCGAAGAGGGCCGCCATGATGCCGTACCAGAATGCTTGGGCATCCTTGCCGTCGACAAAATTGCCGATCAGGATGGGAAGCACGGGCACCACGAGGCCGATGCCCAGCATGTCGATGAAGACGCAGACGAGGATGAAATTGAGGTTGCCGGCGCGCGCGGGCGCGGCGGGCGATGACGGGGAATGGCTGTCGGGGCTGGTTTGATCGGACATGCATGCTTTCTGCGCGTTGGTATTGCGCCGGCGTCTTGCAGTTTTCTGCTGACGCGCGGCGCGATAGCTGAGGCTTGCATTATAGATAGCATGCGTGCTGCTGGCTATCGCCACCAGGCTTATGTGCTCATTCCCCATTCGTCAGCGAAGGCGGCGCGGAAATCCGTCAGCACGGCCAGCCGCTGTTCGGCCAGCGCGCGGCCCGCCGCCGTCTGCATCTTGCCGGGCAATTTGTCGAGCTTGGTGACGATATGGTCGAGCGCGTAGGCCTTGTCGTCGAGCGGGCGATGCGCGGCCAGCGGATCCGTGCCGTGCGCGAGCGCGCTATCCATGCGCGCGGCCGTATAGAACAGGCGCGCCAGTCCCACGGCGCCCAGCGCGTCGATGCGGTCGGCGTCCTGCACGATCTGCGCTTCGATCGTGTGCGGCGGCAGGTTGGCGGAAAAACTGTGCGTCTCGATGGCGTGGGCCACGCCGGCCAATTTTTCTGCCGGGAACTCCAGTTCCGCCAACTGGCGGCAAGCCAGCGTTGCCGCCTGGCGCGAGGCCAGATGGCGCTCGGGATGGTTTTTCGGCAAGTTGACCAGGTCGTGCAGGTAGCACGCTGCCATCACGGTGAGGGCGTCGGCCTGCGCATATTCTTCCAGCAGGACGCTGGCATTGCGCCAGACACGGTGCAGATGGTTGATGTCGTGGGCGCTGTCATCGCCCAGGCCGGCCGTGGCCAGCGCCAGCAGACGTGGTTGCCATTGGGAAAGCAAAGAATGCATGGTTCAAAGTCGTAAAAAAGCAGGGGCCGCCAGTGTGGCATAAAACGCCGCCGCGTGGGGCGGGGCGCCCGGCACTTCGGCGTGCCGTATTTGCCACATAAATTGTATTTTTGAAAAGCACTGGTCAGACGAATGCTCTTTTTTAGTGCATGTAAAATTTACATGGGGTAACATTGCCGCACGGAAATTAGAAGCATAAGCTAATTGCGAGAAAGTATTTGCAAAAACATACAAGTGACAGCCATTCCATCGTGCTTGGCGCGTCACATCCAGGGCTTGCATGCAGCGCGCCCTGGCCTGCGCCCCAGGCGAGTTAACGAAAGGATTATCATGAACACCAATTCCAGCGATACTGGCGCAACCGTTGCCAAGGCTGCCGAATACCTGGCCTTTACCCTGGGCCAGGAAGAATATGGCATCGACATCCAGAAAGTCAGCGAAATCCGCAGCTACGAAACGCCGACCCGCATTGCCAACGCCCCCGAGTTCGTCAAGGGCGTGGTCAACTTGCGCGGCATCATCGTGCCGATCGTCGACATGCGCATCAAGTTCAACCTGGGCACGCCCAGCTATGACCAGTTCACCGTCGTCATCATCCTCAACATCGGCAACCGCGTCGTCGGCATGGTCGTCGACCGCGTTTCCGACGTCACCACCCTGATGCCCGAGCAGATCAAGCCGGCGCCGGACATGGGCCGTTCGATCAACACGGAATACGTGATCGGCCTGGGCACCATCGACGAGCGCATGCTGATCCTGGTCGATATCGACCAGCTGATGTCTAGCGCCGACATGGGCTTGATCGAAAAATTGGCCGCTTGATTTTTCCCCGCCGGTCATTTTGATTGGCTTTGTCGGAAACAATTGACTCTCGACATTGCTTGGTTTTTCTGCAAGGCGCACGCTAGCGCCTTTCCTGGCGCACGGTTCAGCCGAACCGTGCGCCAGTTTCACTTTGGTTTCACTTTTCATGCCCGCCTTGATAGCGCAGCCACGCAGCGCGTCAATGGATGCCATCAGCCGTTCGGCGCGCTGCATCAGGGCTTTTTAGGATAGTCACATGAATGTATTACGCAACGTCAGCATCGGCGTCCGCCTCGGACTCGGTTTTGCCGTGATCTTGCTGTTTTCTATGCTTATTACCGGCATCAGCGTCTGGCGCCTGCACGACGTGGCCAGTTCCACGCGCGTCATGATGGAGCAGCCGCTGGCCAAGGAGCGCTATATTTCCGACTGGTATGGCCGCATCGACAGCGCCGTGCGCCGTACCATCGCCATTGCCCGCAGCAGCGATACCTCGCTCAGCGGCTATTTCGCCGAAGAATCGAAAGTGTCGTCGTCCAGCTCGGCTGAACTGCAAAAGAAAATCGAGGCGCTGATCGACAAGCCGGAAGAAAAAGCCATGTTCGCGGGCTTGCTGGAACAGCGCAAGTTGTATATCGGTTCGCGCGACCAGGTCTACAAGCTGAAGGGCGAAGCGCAGGTCGATGCCGCCAACGAGGTGTTTGAAAAGACCTTCGTGCCGGCCGCCGCCAAGTACCAGAAGATGGTGCTGGACTTGCTGGAACACCAGCGCGCCAGCATCGACACGACGGCGCGCGAGATCGACGCCGTCGCCACTACCAGCCGCAACCTGCTGCTGGTGCTGGCCGTGCTGGCGCTGGGCTTTGGCGTCGTCTGCGCCTGGCTGTTGACGATGGGCATCGTGCGTCCCTTGCGCACGGCCGTGGAGATTGCACGCAAGGTGGCCGATGGCGACTTGACGGCGCAGATCGACGCCAGCGCCAACGATGAAACGGGGCAATTGCTGCAAGCGCTGAAGGACATGAACACGAGCCTGCTCAACATCGTCGGCGAAGTGCGCAGCGGTACGGACAGCATCGCGACCTCGTCGACACAGATTGCCGCAGGTAACCAGGACCTGTCTTCCCGCACGGAAGAGCAGGCCGGTTCGCTGGAAGAAACGGCGTCGTCGATGGAAGAGCTGACCAGTACCGTGAAACAGAATGCGGACAATGCGCGCCAGGCGAACCAGCTGGCGGCATCGGCCGCACAAGTGGCCGTCAAGGGTGGGGAAGTCGTGGCGCAAGTGGTGGGCACGATGGAATCGATCAACGCGTCGTCGAACAAGATCGTCGACATCATTTCCGTCATCGACGGCATCGCTTTCCAGACGAATATCCTGGCGCTGAACGCGGCCGTGGAAGCGGCCCGTGCGGGTGAACAGGGCCGCGGCTTTGCCGTCGTGGCGTCCGAAGTGCGCAACCTGGCCCAGCGTT
>NZ_LRIB01000031.1:0-1496 GCF_001758715.1 Janthinobacterium sp. HH104
CGATGGCCACCAGGTTGGTGTCTTCCTGATACCACGGGTCCAGCAGGTTGACGGCGTCCGTCACGGCTGCGTCCAGGTTGGCGTAATCCGCATCGGCCACGTCACCGATGACGACCTTGCCCGGCATGCCAGCGGCCACCAGGCCCAGCACGCGCTCGGGCGCCAGATCGCGCAGGTGCTGCAGCCAGCCTTTATTCACGTCCTGCAGCAGCGGATTGGCGTCCAGATCGGTGTCAGCCATGACCTTTACGCCATTGAAGCCGATGACGATGCGATCTAACGCCTGGCGCGTCAGGATGGCATTGGCCACGCGCGACTGGAAGTCGGGGAATTTGGCCCAGGCGTCCAGCTTGGCATAGTTCAAATGCGTGTCGAAATTGGTTTGCTCGCAGCGGTATTTAGTGCCGTCCAGGGTGGACAGGTCGCGCGTCTTGCGTTCCTTGTCCTTGGTGTTGGTGCGGCCGGCAATCGGGCCGGACACGCCCAGGCCCAGCTTTTCGCCTTCCTGCTCGGTCACGCCGATGATGTTCACTTTCGACAGGAACTCGCTCGATTCCTGCATCTTCGTTTCCAGCTTTTGCTGCACGCTGGGCGTGACGCTGAAGGTCTTGGCCACGTTGTCCGTGTCGTTCAGTTGGCCCAGGCGGGTTTCATATTGGCCAAATACCTGGCGCGTTTGCTTTTTCATATATCGGTGCTCCGTTGTTGAATGGGGTGTGAGTGATGGCGTGGGCGCTTAAAACTCGGTCTGCACGGCGCCGTCGTTGCCGGTGGCGGCAGGGCGGCGCGGGCCGTTGCCGGGCGCTTCGTCCATCTGCGCCTTGAAGGCGGCCAGTTCGTCCTGCGTGGCTTTCAAGGCTGTTTCGGCTTTCTCCAGGCGCGTCACGGCATCGGCGTAGTTGTCGTTGGCGGTGACGACGTGGCCGGCCAGCGCCTGCACGGCTTCGCTGATGTCGGCGAACTGCGCGGCGTCGCTGCCGGATTTGTTTGAGAAGCGCGACAGCAGGTTCTTGACGGCGTCGGCCAGCTTGGTGCCCTGCGGCTCGTCAAATTCCAGCGTCACCTCGACGGCCGAGGTAAACAGGTTGGCACTTTGCTGCTTGCGGCCAGCGGAGAATTTCAGCGCTTCGGTGCCCAGGCTGGCAGGGCTGTCCGTGACGCCCAGGCCGACCAGGTAGGGCTGCGACGAGTCGGCAAAGTCGGGCTGAATTTCCAGGCTTGTGTACAGCTTCTGTTTCGCCTTGTTGATGGCCACCAGCTCGGGCGTGGGTTCGATCTGCGCGAACAGGGCCAGTTTCTTGCCGTTGTCCGTGTCCACCTCTTCGGCTTTCACCGCGATCACGTCGCCGTAGGCTTTGAACTGGCTGTCGGGCAGGATGCCGCGAATGTGCTCCAGCCAGATGCGCGCGCCGTAGGTTTTCGGGTTGTAGGTGGCGGCGAGCTGCTCGATGGTGGCGCGGTCGATGTTGCGGCCGTCCGTGGTGGCGCCTTCGGTG
>NZ_LRIB01000032.1:0-1061 GCF_001758715.1 Janthinobacterium sp. HH104
CGGCTGGAACACGCCGGCGTCGCCAGGCTCGCCGCCAATACCGCCCGGGGTCGGTTTGCTTCCGCCCTCGCCCTGGCCGTTGTACAGCGCGCCGATGATGACGGGCCGGTCGATATCGTTTTCCAAAAATTGCACCAGCACTTCCTGGCCGATGCGCGGCAGGAACTGGCTGCCCATGCCGCCGCCGGCCGCGCGCTGCGCCACGCGCACCCAGCAGGTCGCGGCCGTTTCCTGTTGCCAGTGAAAGCGGATGCGCACCCGGCCCAGCCTGTCGCAATAGATTTCATCGGCGCCGCTGGCCGCGTCCTGGCCATCGGCTCCCACGACGATGGCGCTCTGGCTGCCCAGGGCCGTCGGCGTGGCATGCTGGCGCGCATCGTTGCCATTTCGCAGCGGACGCCACGGCGTGCCTGCGCTGATCATCTCGATGCAGTTGGCGTAACCGCTGGCTTGCGCCTGGGCAATCGCTGCGGCGACATCGGGAAAACCGTCGCCCCACTGCGCCACGGTTTCCTCCAGCAATTCCGGTATCGGGCCGAACAGTTCCGCCAATCCCTCCAGTGCCGGCGCCGGCAGGTTGTTGACGCCGATGCTGGCCACGCGCAGCACGACATACTCGGGTGCGGCGCCATCGGCGGGCGGCAATGGTCCCTGCGTCAGGGTAAAACGCGTGCCGGCGCGCAGGGTGCGCACGGTCGAGCGGGCTTGCCACAGCTGGGCGCGCGCTTCATGCGCCTGCATCTGCAATTGCGCGTAGCGCTGCGCCTGGGCAGCGCTGGCGTACCAGTACTGGCCCGGCGTATCGTAGCTTTCCAGCACCGGCGCATGCTTGCCGCCGAGCGCCGTGTTGGTCGGCACGCTGGCGGCCACGGCCTTTTTCGCCTTGTAGTCATAGCTGAGTACGCTGCTCAGGCCCACCTGCAGGCTGCGCCGCGCGCTCAAGGCCTGCACGCTGTCGCCGGGCTCGCCGACACGCGCGCCATGAAAGCGCAAGCCGCCGCCTTGCGCGCTGCTGGCGTCCTCGGGCGTGGCGCACACCTGGCTGCTGTCGGCAAAGACGA
>NZ_LRIB01000033.1:0-210621 GCF_001758715.1 Janthinobacterium sp. HH104
ACAAAGCGTTGTGTTTGTCAGCTGCGAAGAAGGAAGAGTATGAAGCATTTCGCTACGTCCGTCAACTCCTTCTTTTTACTACCCAGCCTTTTCAGACTGTCCCTTTTATCTCGCATTTGACTGCGTCTCATTGGGGAGGCGAACTATAGCAAAGCGCCCCGGGAGTAGCAAGGCTTTTCCCGGGTATTTGCGGCCAACTGCTACAATTTCGCCCCCTCAGCGCAAATTCGCGTCCCACCATAGAAGATTCACCATGAAACAACAAGCTCAAGGATCAGGCCTGACCCTGAAACGGGCTGGCTTTACCACTGGCTTCGGCGTACTCGCCGCCACCCTCGGTTCCGCAGTCGGTCTCGGCAACATCTGGAAGTTCCCCTATCTGACAGGCGCCAATGGCGGCGCCGGCTTCCTGCTCATCTATCTGCTCGCTACCTTATTAGTGGGACTGCCTGTGATGATCGCGGAAATCACCCTCGGACGCCGGGCCAAGGTCAATCCCATCTCGACCATGGAGCAGTTGGCACCGAAGGGCAAGCCCTGGTGGCTGGTCGGCGTCATCGGCATGATCGCCGCCTTCCTGATCGTCGCGTTCTATTCGGAAGTGGTGGGCTGGGTGTTCGCCTATATTGCCAAGGCCATCGATGGCTCCATTCTCAGCAGCGACAAACTGGTGACGGAAGCGGCCTTCGCCTCCCTGATCAGCAATCCTCTGCAATCGCTGTTGTGGCAATGGGGCGTGCTGCTGTTTATCGGCGGCATCTTGATGCTGGGCGTGACCAAGGGCATCGAAGCGATCGCCAAGAAACTCATGCCGCTGCTGTTCCTGCTGCTGCTCCTGCTCTGCGCGGTCAGCCTGTCGCTCGATAAGGCGGGCGAAGGCCTGGCATTCCTGTTCCGTCCTGATTTTTCCAAGCTGACAGCTTCCGTCGTGCTGACAGCCATGGGCCTGGCCTTCTTTAAATTGTCTGTCGGCATGGGCACGATGATGACCTACGGCAGCTATTTCCGCGATGACCAGAATATCCCCGTCACGACCTTGCGCGTGATGGCGGCCGACCTCGGTGTATCAATGCTGGCCGGCATCGCCATCTTCCCCGCCGTGTTCACGTTCGGTTTCGCGCCCAGCGCGGGACCGTCGCTGGTATTCATCACCATCCCGGCCGTGTTTTCGCAGATTCCCATGGGACAAGTGCTGATGGTGGTGTTCTTCATCCTCGCCGCCGTCGCCGCCACGGGGGCGATGCTGTCGCTGATGGAAGTGCCCGTGGTGATTTTTCATGAACGCTTTGGCTGGACACGCACCAAGGCAACGGTCGTGACCATGCTGCTGCTGGCCGTGCTCGGTTCCGTGTGCGCGCTGAGTAACAGCACCCTGGCGGACTTCAAGCTGTTTGATTTGAATATGTTTGATCTGTTCGACTTCGTCTCATCGAATATCTTCTTGCCTGTGGGCGGCATCGCGATTGCCTTGTTTACAGGCTGGGCCTGGGGCAAGCAGCATTTCATCGATGCGATCAGCAATCGCGGCCAGTTGCAGAACAGGCAACTGGCACATGTGCTGCTGTTCCTGCTGCGCTTTATCTCGCCCGTGCTGATCCTGATCGTGATGCTGAAGGGTTTGAAAGTCTTTTAATCAGAGTACCCGGGTGTAGGTCTGGCGCACCAGCACCCGGTCGCCGCAATCGAAATGCCACCATTCGCTGTTGATGCCAAAGAAGCCCGCCTGGAACATGGCGTCGCGCAACAATCGGCGATTGTCCACTTGCTGCTCCGTAATTTCTCCCCTTTCCCGCATCACCAGTTCCAGTGCCGGATGCGAGCGCTCACTCAGGTCATCAAAACCCGTGCCCATGTCCAGTTCCTGCCCGTCCGGGCCGACGATGGTGATGTCGAGCGCCATGCCGAACGAGTGGATCGAGCCACGCGATGGCTCGGCGATGTAGCCGAGCAACTCCGTTCCCTGCAGCGCATCCCATAGTTGCTGCTGCACCCGCTGCGGGCGCAGGGCGTCGAGCACTAGCAGATGATGATCGGGCCGCCGCTCAGCCAGCCACGCCACGGCTTTCTCCAGCGCCACTGCCGCATCGCGGTGCAGCCAGGCGCAATCGATGGGGCTGTATAAGTCGCGGCCGACAAAATTGTCGGGCGTGGCATAGCGCAAGTCGACGGCGATGCCGGCGATGCTGCTCAGGTGGCGAAATTGCGGATCATTACTCACCGCTTCCAATTGCAGACTTGCAACAGACATCAGACTCCTCTTTCCAGGCAATTGCGCGCCGCCACGCCGATGCTGTCGGCCAGGCGCCGCGCGCCATGCGACAGCGGCGAATGGCTCGCCGTCAATAAATACAGTTGGATCGGTATCGTGGGCGCCCAGGGACGGCGCTGCAGCCGCTCGGGCGAGCCGGACGCGGCCGTAAACGGATCGACCACGGCCATGCCGGCGCCCGCTTCCACCAGCGAACGGGCGATTTGATAAGTTTGCACTACGGTGGAAAACACGGGGTGGATATCCTGCGCCTCGCAGGCGGCGATCACCAATTCGCCTAGCGGATCGTTGTCCGTATGGCCGATCAGCTCGCCGTTCAGGCCATGCGCCGTCAACGGGGTGCCGCAATCGGCCGCGCGCCAGGTGCCGGCCGGCGCGATCACCGTCATGACGCCCTGCGCGATCGGTTCGGCCACGATACCCGGATGGCGCGGGTCTTGCAGCGACACGGCCAGGTCCGCTTCACCGAGGCGCAAGGTATTGACGATCTCGCCCGTGTGGTGGGTAGCCAGCTGGCAACGCGTGTGGGGAAAGTCGCGCCGCCATTCCGTCATGGCGAACGGCAAGACGCTGATGGCAATCGTCGGCGTGGAGACCAGGCGGATGGTTTCCACCGCATGGCCCTTCAGGCTGGCCGCCAGGCGGCGGATGCCCAATAAATCGCGATTAAGCTTTTCTGTTTCTACAAACAAACGGTGCGCCTCGGGTTTCGGGTACAGCTTGCCCCGCACGCGCTCAAACAGCGGCATGCCCAACTGCAACTCGCAATGCTGCAAGACCTTGGTTACGGCCGGTTGCGAGATATGCAGCACCTGGGCGGCGCCGCTGATGGTGCCAACTTGCATGATGGCGTGAAACACTTCGATATGACGCAGCCGCATGAGCTATTCCTTTACCTTGCCGTGGCCGCCTGGGCCCTCAACGTTCAGCATATAAGAAAAAGTCATGGGCTGGAACGGCTATGCTACTTTGCAACAACAACTGGCGCCGGCGTCGTCAGCACTTCCAGCAGGGCCGCCGTTTCGCCGTCGGGTGTGCCGTCAAACAAGGTGTTGCGGTATTTCATCTGGAAGGCGATCAGCACATTGCGCGTCGCCTCGTCGAAAACGCCCGTGTTCGGCGTCGCATAACCGTGCTGGGCCAGCTTTTTCTGGAACCAGACGGCGTCCGGTACTTGCTGCTCAAAAATAAGGCGCTGCGCGGCAACACGGTTCGCATCGGGCCAGACGATCAGGCCCGCATCGGCCAGCTGGCGCCAAGGAAACAGCGGCCCCGGGTCCTGCTTGCGCTGCGGGGCGATCTCGTTATGGCCGAGGATATTTTCCGGCGCGATGTTGTAGCGGGCCTGGATATCTTTCAGCAGTGGAATCAGCTCATCGATCTGTGCCTGGGGAAACGGATACCAGAGGCGGCCTTCCGGCGTGTCCTTGTAGCCGGGGTTGACGATCTCGATGCCGATCGAGCTGACATTCAACTGTGTATAAGTCTTCCAGTTACTCACACCCGCGTGATTGGCCTGGCGCGATTCGTCGACCAGCACGTAAAACTTCGGCTTGTCCGTGTCCGTCAGCAAATAATGGCTGCTGACTACTTGTTCCGTCAGGATCTTGATCGAGCGGGGCAGGTCGCTGACCGTGTAATGGATGACGATGAATTTTACGCGCGGGCTCTGGCTGCGCGCATTCAAGCTGTGGTCGAGGTGCGGCGCGGGCGTGGTACAGGCGGAGAGCAGGGCCACCAGCAGGGCGAGGGCGATTTTTTTCATGAAAGATCCGTGTTCGGGTTAATAAAATGTTCAGTATTGGCCTGTGTATTGACCGCCGCCTTGACGGCTATCCTGGCTGCTGCGTCATGTGGACGGGCAACTTTCTGTTCCATCGTCAACGATACAGGCAAAGCGGCGCGCATGGCTGATGCGATGGCAGGGTGCAATTGCGCCGCGCGGCCCGCCAGCACCACAGGACGCGGACCATGGCGCGATACCAGTGCCAGGGCCAGGCGCGCCAGTTCCTGTCCCGCGCGCTGCAAGATGTCCAGCGCCAGCGGGTCGGCATCCGCACTGGCGGCCACGGCCAGCGCCAGCCGGCCGATGGCGCCCCGGTCCTGGCCATACATGAAGGCGCGCGACAATGACCAGTCGCTGCCGCCCAGTTGCGCAAACACGGCCTCGGCCATGGGCGACGCTTGCCAGCTGCCGGGCGCCTCGTCTTCGCGGCGCCAGATATGGCGCAAGGCTTCGCGCGCTATCCAGTAACCGCCGCCGCCATCGTCGAGCAGCACGCCGCGCCCGCCTGCGCGGTGAAACACGCCATCCGCATCGATCCAGGCCGCAATCGACCCTGTGCCAGCGTAGACCAGATAACCTTCGCCTGGTTCAAAACTGTCGCGATAAGCGATGTCGATATCGTTACCCAAGCGGACGTCGCCGGCATCCAGCGCCAGCAACTCCGCCAGCATGTGCGCCAGCGCCACATCGTCGCCGCCAAAACCCGTCAAGCCCGCCACCACGGCGCGCGGCTGGCCAACGGCCAGCACAGCCTGAGACAATTTCGCAAACGTGGCGTGCACGGCTGCGCGGCCCGCATCGCTGCTCATTTGCAAGGCAGACAAGCCTTCCACGGCCCCGTCCGCCACGATGGCGCCATCCGCGCCGGCCAAAGCCCAGCGCGTCTGCGTGCCGCCCGCGTCGATGCCCAGCCCGAGTACGGCCGTGTCAATATTGATTGCAGGGAAGGAAATCATGGCATGAGTGTAAAGCCAAGCGGAGCTTGCAGGCATGAAAGCTTGCGCATGTTTCATGCCTGCAGGTTATGGATTGCCGGTAAACCAGCAAAATTACTTGGCGGCGACCGTAAACGGTGCGCGCACGGTGACGCGGGGGCTTTCATTGCCGAGGCGGTCCACGGCGCTGACCACCACCGCATTGACTTTACCAATGGCATCGTCGACCAGGGTCAGTTCGCCTTGCATGCCCGTGACCACGGTAAAACGCCAGTCCTCGCCGTAGCGGGCCCAGACCGCGTACTGCGCCACGGGTTTGCCGCCGCCCGCCGTCAATTTGACGTTCAGGCTGGTGGAATCGCGGCGCAAGGCCAGCACGGGCGTACCCGGTGCTTCCTTGCCCAGCCATGGCGTGGCGGGAATCAGGGCAGGGCTTTGATACACGCTCGCCTTGAGTTGCTCGCTGACACCCTTGCGGTTCTGCATCAGGGGCACCATGCTGAAATGCACTTGGCCATTCGCGCCGGGGCGCGTGCGCGTCACTTCGATTTGCTTGATGATCTCTTGCGGCGTGAAGGACTTGGCGGAATTGTCGATACGGCTCGTGTACAGGCCAGGCCAAACATGGCGGCCATACGGGTTTTGCGCCAGCCAATAGTCGAGCAGTACGCCAAACGCTTGCGGCGCCTGCGCCACGGGCCAGTACAGCTGCGGCGACAGATAATCGAGCCAGCCCTTGGCCAGCCACAGTTCCGCATCCGCATACAATTTATCGTACTGGCTGAAGCCGACGATGCCGGCAGGGCGGCGGTCCGGACGGCCGATGCCGAACGGGCTGATGCCAAAGCGCACCCAGCTCTTTTCGCGGTGGATGCCTGTATACAAAGCCTCGATCAGCTGGTTGACGTTCTGGCGGCGCCAGGAAGGGCGGTCCAGCTGGCCGCCGGCCAGCAGATATTGCTGCCAGGAAGGCTCATCGGGAAACGGCAGTTCGCGCTTGGCGCCGCCGTTGCCCGCGTCCAGCGCGGCTGTTTCGGCCCCCGCACCGGCGCCAGGCGCGTCGATCGGGTACGGATAAAAGTAATCGTCGATGTGCACGCCATCGATATCGTAGCGGCGCACCACGTCGAGCACCACGTCCGTCGTGTGCTTGGAGGCGGCGGCGTCGCCCGGGTCCATCCACAGGTAGCGGCCGTATTGCTTGACGGACGCCGGGTTGGTGGAAGCGAAACTGTCGCGCGCCAGCGGCGACTTGGCCGTCGCGTGACGGGCCCGATACGGGTTGAACCAGGCGTGCAATTCCAGGCCGCGCGCATGCGCCTGGGCCACCCAGAAGGCCAGCGGGTCATACAGGGGCAATGGCGGCTGGCCTTGCTTGCCGGTCAGGTATTCCGACCACGGCTCCAGCTGCGACGGGTAAATCGTGTCGGCGCTAGGGCGCACTTGCAGCACAATCGCGTTCAGATTCAGGGACTTAGCACGGTCGAGAATGGCCAGCGCTTCCGCTTGCTGCTTGGCGACAGGCAAATTGCTGCGGCTGGGCCAGTCGATATTGGCCACCGTCGAGACCCAGGCGGCGCGGAATTCGCGCGGCGCCGGCGGCGGCACTTCACCCGTGATGTGCTGCACGGGCGGCACGGCCGGCAAACCCACTTCGCCCGGCGTCGCTGCGGAGGGGATCCTGGTGCTGGTACAGCTGCTGAGCAATGTGGCGGTGGCCAGCGCGGCCAATACGCCGGCGCTGGCGCTCAGGCGTTTTTTAAAAGTAGACAACAAAACAATTCCTTGCAGTGGTGAAGCGCAGGTCTATCGGTGCGGGCATTTTACTGTGCGCCCGCCATCCATGCGGGCGCACGGTTCAAAAGAATCAGGCCTCGGCCTTCTTGCCGAATTCGGGATCGATCTTGACCAGCGCGGCCATGATGAAAGCAGGAATGGTGGCGATGCAGACCCAGATAAAGAAGTGCTGGTAGCCAAGCATTTGCTGGATCCAGCCGCTGGCCATGCCCGGCAACATCATGCCCAGGGCCATGAAACCCGTGCAGATCGCGTAATGGGCCGTTTTATGCGCGCCATCGGAGACCATGATCATGTACAACATATAGGACGCGAAACCGAAGCCATAGCCAAATTGCTCCAACGCAATGCCACCGGCGATCACATAGATGCTGCTGGGCAAGGCGCTGGCCAGATAGACAAACACCAGGTCCGGCAGATGGACGGACAACACCATGATCCACAGGCAGCGTTTCAAGCCGAAGCGGGAAATGATGAATCCGCCCAGCAAGCCGCCCAGGGTCAGGGCGATCACGCCGATGGTGCCGTAGACGAGGCCCACCTGTTCCGTGCTGAGGCCCAGACCGCCCTTGGCGACAGGGTCGAGCAGGAATGGCGCGGCCAATTTGAGCAGTTGCGCTTCGCCGAGGCGGAACAGCAGCAAAAAGCCCAGAATGACGACAATATCCTTCTTCTTGAAGAAGGAAGCAAAGGTGGCGATGAATTCCTGCAAGGGAGAAACACCAACGCCCTGGATGCTGGGGCGGTCGTCCTTCGGTTTCGGCAAGACAAAATAGTGGTACAGGAAGAGGGCGATGAACAGGCCCGCCAGAATGGCGAAGACGACGGACCAGGCCAGCTGCACATTGCCCGTCGCATGCGTCAGATAGCCGGCCAGATACACGAGACCGCCCTGGCCGGCGATCATCGCCAGGCGGTAAAACGTGCTGCGCACGCCGACAAAGGCCGCCTGCTGGTGCTCTTCCAGGCCCAGCATATAAAAGCCATCAGCGGCGATGTCATGCGTGGCGGAACTGAAAGCCATCAGCCAGAAGATGGCCAGGCTGATCTGGAAGAAGTGCGGCAAGGAGGTCGTCAGGGCCACCAGCGCCAGCGCGGCGCCGATCACCAGCTGCAAGCCGACGATCCAGAAGCGCTTGGTGCGGTACATATCGATGAAGGGCGACCACAGCGGCTTGATGACCCACGGCAAGTACAACCAACTCGTATACAGCGCGATATCGGTATTACTGAAACCGTAGTTCTTGTACATGATCACGGACAAGGTCATGACCACTACATAGGGAATGCCCTGGCCGAAATACAGGGAAGGGATCCACAGCCACGGCTTATTTGACGGCTTATTTGCGCGCGCCGCGGCGGTTTGTTTCACTAGCTCCATACATCCTTCGTTGTCTCCCAGACAGAAGAATGCCGCGCCATCGGATCACGCCGCCAGTGCCGCCCGCACACTGCCGTTCGCGCCGGCCAACAATGCCTGTGCCTGGTTTGTGTTGATTTTTTTGATCAAGGCAACAATCGCCACCTTGACGTGATAGTGGCATTGCTCCAGCACGGTTCTGGCCTGCACTTCGCTGGCGCCGGTGGCGTGCATGGTCAGACGCACCGCCCGCCAGATCAGCTTGGCGTTGGTCGGCTTCAAGTCTACCATCAAGTTTCCGTAAGTTTTGTGCAAACCGACCATCAGGGCGCTGGAAATCGTGTTCAAGGTGATTTTTTGCGCCGTACCCGCTTTTAGGCGCGTGCTGCCGGATATGACTTCCGTCCCTGTGTCGAGCACGATGCCGCATTGCGCCTCGTGCGCCACGGGGGCGTCCACATTATTGGCGATGCCTATCGTCAAGGCGCCCGCCTGGCGCGCGGCCAGCAAGGCGCCCAGCACATACGGCGTGGCGCCGGAAGCGGCCAGCAAGATCACCACGTCGTTGACGTGCGGCTGCAGGGCCAGCAAGTCAGCCTCGCCTTGCTGTAAATCATCTTCCGCGCCTTCCACAGCAGTAAACATGGCGCCCGCGCCGCCGGCCAGGATGGCGACGGCCCGCTCGGGCGGCCAGGAAAACGTGGGATTCAATTCAACGCTGTCGAGCACACCCAGGCGGCCGGACGTGCCCGCACCCACGTACAGCAGCCGTCCACCGGCCGCGATGCGGGGCAGGGCGGCCGTGATGGCGGCGGCGATGTCGGGCGACGCCAGCCGTACGGCCTCGACGGCCCAGAACTGATCATCGACCAGCGCCGCCACCAGTTGCTCCACCGGATACAGGTCCAGATCCGGATGCCGCCGGCTCGGGGTTTCAGTTTTCAACATGATTTTAGAACATGGTTGAAGGTGAAACCAGTTTAATACCAACGAGCAATATCAGCCATGAAAGGTTGGCGGGCGGGCATAACGGGAGTTTATGGCTGGTGCAGGAACGTGGGGGTACTACTTGTACTTCGATACGGTTCCGTTTGTGTCTATACTTGGGTTCGACGCCAACATCAACGACATCCCCATGATCGCTCGCCAATTGCTGTTCCTGTTTAGCGCCCTTGGCGCCATCAACGGCATTTTTCTGGCCGTCTATTTTTTCAGCCGCCGGCCTCGCTGCCTCGCCGACTGCATGCTCGGTGCATTGCTGCTGGCCGTCGGGGTGCGCACCGCCAAATCCGCCTTCCTCTTCTTCAACCCGGCGATCGCACTCGAATTCCGCCAGCTGGGCCTGTCGGCCTGCCTGCTGATCGGTCCCTTGACCTATCTGTATGTGCGCTCTTTTCTGGCCGGGCTTGGACAATTTCCTGCTGGACAACAATGGCGTTGGCATCTCGGCTTGTCCTTCCTGCTCATTGGCATTGGCGTTGCCTTTCCGTATGCCGCGTATCGTTCTGTGTGGAACCTGTCGAGTCATGCCATTCATGTGTTCTGGCTAGGCTACCTGCTGGCGGCCGCCCGGCTGCTCTGGCAAAGCCGCCGCGCATGGTGGAACGACGGACAGCGGATGGCGACCAGCAACGTGCTCCTGCTGAGCGTCTTTGCAGGCAGCTGTGTCATGCTGGCGGCGTACGCGAGCACGCCGTTCACGTCCTATATCGTCGGTGCCTTGTCGTTCACCTTTTCGCTGCATGTCGCGGTCATGGTTTTTCTGCTGAGAAAAGAAACCTCGACGCCTGCCGAGCCAAAACAGAAGTACCAGCATAGCCGCCTGACGCACGACGATGCGCTTGCCGTGCTCGCTGCACTGGAACAACAGATGAGCGGGCAGAAATCCTATCTGAATCCGAATCTGACCCTGGCCCAACTGGCCAAGCGGGCCGGATGCACGCAGGCGCAGGTGTCGCAGGTACTCAATGACAAGCTGGGCAAGAGCTTCACTACCTACGTCAACGAATACCGTATCGCCGAGGCGAAACAGGTATTGACGGGCGAGCCACAACTGAACATGGATACCGTTGCCGAGCGCTGCGGGTTCAATTCCAGTTCCACCTTCTACTCGACCTTCAAGAAAGTGGCTGGGCAGACTCCCGCCAGCTTCCGGGCTCAATCCAGCCAGGCGGTCCCGGCCATTTCCGCATGAAACCGCTCCGGAATCGCCATTCCGGAGTCTGACATCCTGTTTGGCGACATCCATTCCCCTGCACTTCGCTAAATTATCGACCACCAGCGATCTGAAATAGTCGTTGCTCCGATAAACGAAATTCTTCATGCAGGGTAAAACCATGATCCAGTTTTTAGTGCGAACCGTACTCGCCTGTTGCTTGCTGGGCATCACCGCCGTCGGCACCGCCGCCACTGCGGACCAGGACGAACATGCCATCCAGGAAACCGTGCGCTTGTATCTGCATGGCACCAGCTTCAACGTGCAGGGCGAGATCAACCAGGCCTTCCATGCCAGCGCCCGCCTTTACCTGGACGGCAAAGACGATGCGGAATGGGAGTTGAGCGGTCCCGAATACGCCAAACTCTTTAGCGACGAGAAAAAAGGGCAATTCAATGGACGCCACGGGCGGCTGATCAAGGTGGAGGTGAACGGCAAGGTGGCCACGGCCAAGGCCGAGATCCACATTCCCCAACAAGGGGTCCGCTATGTGGATGTCTTCCTTTTGAAAAAGATCGCCGGCAACTGGAAGATCGTCAGCAAGTCGGCCGATCGCGAGCCAGCCGCGCGCCATGCGCGCAAGGTGCTGCTCGTCGTGTCGAACGTGCATCAATATCCCGGCACAAAAGTTAACGCAGGCAATAATTTCCCCGAGCTTGCCTATACCTATGATGCATTTCGCAAAGCAGGGTACGCGGTCGACTTCGTCAGTCCCGAGGGTGGCGCCGTTCCGTTGGAAATGATCGTCACGTCGGACGAGTTGCTCAAGAAGCATCTGTACGACAGTGATTTCATGTGGGCACTGGCCCATACCAAACCCGTCGCCGAGGTCAAGGCAGACGAGTATGCGGGCATGGCTTTCGTCGGCGGCGGCGCGGCCATCGTCGGCATCCCGGACAACAAGCCGCTGCAGGACATCGCCTTGCGTATCTACGAACAGCAAGGCGGGGTGATCGCGGCCATCTGCCATGGCACCGAGGGCATCAAGAACCTGAAGCTCAGCGACGGTACTTTCCTCATCCAGGGCAAGGTGCTCACCTCGTTCCCCGATGCGTTTCTCAACAAGGAATCGCCGATCTACAAGGCCTATCCCTTTTCGGCGGAAGGCAGCATCAAGCGCCAGGGCGGCATTTTCAGGCACGGCGCCAACGGACAGAGCCACGTCGAGGTCGATGGCCGGCTGGTGACCGGCATGAGCTGGGAGTCGTCCGTCGGCGTGGCGGAATCCATGATCCGTCTGATCGAGCAGTAAGTTTATGGGGCTCGGCGCATTTCCGCCACGAAATCGTAATGGTCGCTGCGGCAATACGAATGCGTGAGTTCCACCGCTTCGCCCGTCTCCAGGTAGGCGATGCGCGTGATGAACAGCACGGCCTGGCCATCGGGGATACCCAGTTGCTTGGCCAGCACGTCCGTCGCATTCATGGCGCGGATGTGCTGCAAGGCGCGCACGGGCGCCTTCTTGATGCTGCTCAAGTATTCATACAGCGAGTCGCCCATGGCGTCCGGGTCCGGCACCACGCTGAACGGCAGCACGCTCACTTCATACGCCATCACCACGTCGTCGGCCAGGCGCAAGCGCTCCAGGCGCGCCACTTTCGTGTTCTGCGCCAAGCCCAGGCTCAGCTGTTCATCGCTGCTGGCGATGACGACTTCGCGCTTGAGCCAGCGCGAGCCGGGGCGGTAGCCGCGCTGCTGCAGCTGCTCGGAAAAGCTCGACAGGTTCGACAGCGGCTGCTCGATGCGCGGAGCAATATAGTTGCCCGAACCACGGCGGCGCACGACGAGACCTTGCTCGACGAGCTGGTCGATGGCCTTGCGGGCAGTCACGCGCGATACGTCGAGCAGTTCGGACAGGGTACGTTCGGATGGCAGGGCCTGGTCTACCTGGTAGCGGCCGTTGCGTACGTCATCGCTCAGCTTGCGGGCGATCTGCATATATAAAGGCGAATTGTCATTTAAATCGACCTTGAGTTCTACGCTGGTCTGGCTCATACAGTTCTCCTTGTCCTCCTAGTGTAATAGCGATGGCGCTTGTGCGTAGCCCGTCCACCCATGAATAAATAGAAAATGGCCATAAATAACGGTTATACACTTAAAAAAACAATGTTTTACCGTACGTATAGCTTTGCATTATAGATAAATAAGCAATTTTCATTGGCGTCGTGAAGCATCCCGCCCTATGCTGGCGATGCCTCCACTACGCCGTGAACAGGGAAACATGCACAATAAAATGTCGGGTTTGCTGGGCTTGCTGCTGCTGGGCACGACCTGGAGCGCACTGGCCGCCCCGCCCGGTGGCGGCAAGGACCAGCAGCGCGCGCTCGATGCCACGCTATCGGCCATCGTCAATGATGCGGCCCACCCGCTGGCCAGCCTGTCCGTGCTGGCCATACGCCACGGCAAGGTGTCGTATGAGCAACAATTTGGCTACCGGCACATCGGCGCCACGCGGGCGGACAGCTTGCCCGTGACGCCGGCCACCCTGTTCCGCATCGCCTCGGTTTCGAAGATGATGACCACACTGGGCCTGATGCGGCTGGTCGAGCAGGGCAAGCTGAGCCTGGACCAGGATGTCGGCATCTATCTGGGCTTTTCCCTGCGCAACCCGCATTTCCCCCAACAAGCGTTGACCTTGCGCAGCCTGCTCAGCCATACCTCCTCGCTGCGCGACGCGGGCGGCTATGCCTGGGGGCCGGAACGCAGCCTGCGCGACGTGTTTACGGCCGGCGGCGACAGCATGTGGGACAAACAAACGGCGCCGGGCCGCTATTTTACGTACGCCAACCTGAACTGGGGCGTGATCGGCACCGTGATGGAAAAAGTCACGGGAGAGCGCTTCGACTTGCTGATGCGGCGCCTGCTGCTCGATCCGCTCGATGTGCGCGGCGGCTACAACCCGGCCGCATTCCCGGCGGAAGACGTGGCGAACACGGCCACGCTGTACCGCAAGCGCACGCTCGAGACAGAAGTGTGGCAGCCGCAAGGCCCGTGGATCGCGCAAGCCGACGATTTTTACCAGCGTCCACCGACTGCCCTGGCCAGCTATGTGATCGGCAGCAATGCCACCGTCTTCAGTCCCACGGGCGGCTTGCGCATTTCCGCCGCAGGACTGGGCAAGGTCATGCAGATGCTGCTCGACGGCGGCCGCTATCAACATCAGCAACTGTTGCAGCCGGCCAGCATCGCCCTGATGTTTGGCCGCCAATGGCAGCTGGCGCCCGATGCCGGCAATGGCGACAGCGAGCGGGGCCTGTACCGCGCCTGGGGCCTGGGCAACCAGCAGTTCGATGCGGTGGCCGGGCAGGGCAACCATCTGGTCGAGGGCGCCAGCTTCATGGCCGTGGGCCATTTGGGCGACGCGTATGGGCTCGTCTCCGCCTTCGTGCTCGATTTCCAGAACAAAAACGGCATGGTGATGCTGGTGGGCGGCACGGGCAGCGATCCCGAACAGTACCCTGGCACGTATTCCGCCATGGGGCGCAGCGAGGAACGGATACTCACCACCCTATACCGTGGTGCGATGGACAACAATCCATCCTTGCATTGAAATGGTGCATTCCTGAAAGTTATGGCTGCACCATGATGTTTCATTGGCTGCGTTGGCGGCCAGCCTCTAAGCTCTTCCCGAATGCTCCCGCACCATGGGAGCGCAACGCAGCGAGGCAACATGCAGCAACAAGTCATCATCATCGGCGGCGGCGTCGTCGGTCTGACATCGGCCTGGTGGCTGGCCGAGGCCGGCTACAGGGTCACCTTATTGGAACGCAATGAACAGGTGGCGATCGCCGCCAGCTACCGCAATGGCGGTCAGCTCAGCTATCGCTATGTGGCGCCGCTGGCGGACGCGGGCGTGCCCTTCAAGGCCCTGCAATGGCTGCTGCAGAAAGACGGTCCGCTGCGCTTCCGCCCCGAGGCCGACTGGCGCCAATGGCGCTGGATGGCCAGTTTCCTGCGCAATTGCAACAGCGCCAGCAATGCCCGCACGACGGCCAAGCTGCTGCAACTGGGAGAATGGAGCCGCGCCGGCATGGCCCAGCTGGAATTGACGGTGCCGCCGGAAGCGTATGCCCGCCGCGATGCGGGCAAGCTCATCGTCTACCGCTCGCCCGCCATCTTCCAGCGTGCCGTGGCGCGGCCCGAATCGGAAGAGGCGCGTGTCGTCCTGTCGCCGACGGAAGCCGTGCAGCGCGAACCGGCGCTGGCCGCCTTGCAGGGCTCCCTGGCGGGCGGCATCTTTACGCAGGGCGAAGCGGTGGCCGATTGCCACGCCTTTTGCCTGGCGCTGGAAGCGCGCCTGCTGCAGCACCCGAATTGTTCACTCTTGTTAAAAGGCGAGGCGCGCCGCCTCGTCACGCACAAGGGCAGGATCACGGGCGTCGACACCAGCCTGGGCCTGTTGCAAGCGGACCATTACGTGCTGGCGGCCGGCATCCAGAGCCGCGACCTGGCCGCCACGGCAGGCATTTACCTGCCCCTGTATCCGTTGAAGGGCTACAGCCTGACGGCGCCCATCCGCGCCCAGCACCGTGCGCCCGAGATCAGCATCACGGATTTCGAACGCAAGGTGCTGTATGCGCGCATCGGCAGCGACCTGCGCGTGGCCGCCATGGTCGACATGGTGGGCGCCGACAACAGTATCGACTGGGGCCGCATCGCCGGCCTGACGCGGCTGGCGCGCGAAGCCATGCCGCACGGCGCCGACTACGACCAAGCCACGGCCTGGGCCGGCCTGCGCCCCGCCACGCCGAACAGCGCGCCGCTGGTGGGCGCCAGCAAAGTGGCAAACTTGTGGCTGAACGTGGGCCATGGCCCGCTGGGCTTTACCTTTGCCGCCGGCACGGCGCGCATCCTGGCCGACCTGATGGCCGGCAAGGCGCCGCCGTTCGCGCTGGACTTCCTCGCGCCTCAAAAATAGGCGGACTGGCGGCAGCGGCGACCGGCGCCGCCGTTATGGCGGATAATTGCGGAACTTTTCAGTTCCCCTATTTGCCAGCGCATGCCCACACCCTCGACATCTGCCGCCTGCCCCTGTGGCGGCGCCTCCTACGCCAGCTGCTGCGGCCCGTATATCGCGGGCGACGCCTTGCCGCCCACGGCCGAAATCCTGATGCGTTCGCGCTACACGGCGTTTACCTTGCGCGACGAGCCATATCTGCTTGCCACCTGGCATGCCAGCACTCGTCCCACCGACGCTTTATTTGCCGAAGAAGAAAAAGTCCACTGGCTGGGACTTGAGGTAAAATCTGCTTTACGTTTACGTCAACGTAAAGCAGAATCAGACGATCAAGCCGAAGAGATACACCGCGACACTGTCGAATTCGTGGCCCGCTACAAGGTCAACGGCCGCGCGCACCGCCTGCATGAAGTGAGCCGCTTCGTGCGCGAGGCGGACAAGAGCGGTGATGGCGCCCTGCGCTGGTTTTATCTCGACGGCAGTTTTCCCGAATAGCGCGACCCGAGAGACCGGGCGATAATAAAAAGGAACCGCAATGCCGCACATCGAAAGCAAACTCAATCCGCGCAGTGAAGATTTCAAGGCCAATGCCGCGGCCATGCAAGCCATCGTCGACGATTTGCGTGACAAGGTGGAAAAGATCGCGGCCGGCGGCGGCGAAGCGGCGGCCGCCAAGCACCTGGCACGCGGCAAACTGCTGCCGCGCGACAGAGTGCAGATGCTGCTCGATCCCGGCACGCCCTTCCTCGAGTTTTCCCAGATGGCGGCTTATGCCATGTACCAGGACGCCAAGGGTGTCGATGCGGCACCCGCCGCCGGCATCATCACCGGCATCGGCAGGGTCTCGGGCCAGGAATGCGTCATCGTCTGTAACGACGCTACAGTCAAGGGCGGCACGTATTACCCGATGACGGTCAAAAAGCATTTGCGCGCCCAGGAAATCGCCGACCAGAACAACCTGCCGTGCATCTACCTGGTCGACTCGGGCGGCGCCAATCTGCCGAACCAGGACGACGTCTTCCCGGACCGCGACCATTTCGGCCGCATCTTCTACAACCAGGCGAATCTGTCGGCCAAGGGCATCCCGCAGATCGCCGTCGTGATGGGTTCTTGCACGGCCGGCGGGGCCTACGTGCCGGCCATGAGCGATGAATCGATCATCGTCAAGGAGCAGGGCACGATTTTCCTCGGCGGCCCGCCGCTGGTGAAAGCGGCCACCGGTGAAGTAGTGACGGCCGAAGACCTGGGCGGCGGCGACGTGCACACGCGCTTGTCCGGCGTGGTCGACCACCTGGCGCAGAACGATCTGCATGCGCTGTCGCTGGCGCGCACCATCGTCTCGAACCTGAACCGCACCAAGCCGCAGCAGATGGACTTGCGTGCATCCGTCGAGCCGAAATACCCGACGCAGGAACTGTATGGCGTGATCCCCGTCGATACGCGCAAGCCGTTCGACGTGCGCGAAGTCATTGCGCGCATCGTCGACGGCAGCGATTTCGACGAATTCAAGGCCCGCTACGGCACCACCCTGATCTGCGGCTTTGCGCATATCTATGGGGTCAAAGTCGGCATCATCGCCAACAATGGCATCTTGTTCTCGGAATCGGCGCTGAAAGGCACGCATTTCATCGAATTGTGCTGCCAGCGCAAGATCCCTCTCGTCTTCCTGCAAAATATCACGGGCTTCATGGTGGGCCGCAAATACGAAAACGAGGGCATCGCCCGCAACGGCGCCAAGATGGTGACGGCTGTCGCGACGGCCGCCGTGCCGAAATTCACGGTCATCATCGGCGGCAGCTTCGGCGCCGGCAACTACGGCATGTGCGGCCGCGCGTTTTCCCCGCGTTTCATGTGGATGTGGCCCAATGCACGCATTTCCGTCATGGGCGGCGACCAGGCCGCTTCCGTGCTGGCGACCGTCAAGCGCGACGGCATCGAAGGCAAGGGCGGGCAGTGGAGCGCGGACGAGGAAGCGGCCTTCAAGCAGCCGATCAAGGATCAATACGAACACCAAGGCCACCCCTACTATGCCACCGCGCGCCTGTGGGACGATGGCGTGATCGATCCGGCCGATACCCGCATGGTGCTGGGCCTGGGCCTGTCGGCCGCGCTCAACGCCGAGATTCCGGACACGAAGTTCGGCGTATTCCGCATGTAACGGGCAATAAGGAGCGAAGACCATGGAATTTGAAACCTTAAAGCTGGTCATCGAGGGCAATGTCGCCACCGTGACCCTGAACCGTCCCGATGTGCGCAATGCCTTCAACGAGACGACGATCGCCGAACTGGCGCGCGCCTTCGAGGGCCTGGGACGCAGCGACATGGTGCGCGCCATCGTCCTGGCGGCGAATGGCGCGGCCTTTTGCGCCGGTGCGGACCTGAACTGGATGAAGAAGATGGCAGGCTACACGCATGCCGAAAACCAGGCCGACGCGCTGCAGCTGGCGCAGATGCTGCGCACGATTTACCTGTGTCCCAAGCCCGTCGTGGCGAAGATCCAGGGCGACTGTTATGCGGGCGGCATGGGCCTGGTCGCCGCATGCGATATCATTCTGGCTGCGGAAGACGTGCATTTCTGCCTGAGCGAGGTGCGCCTGGGACTGATCCCGGCCACTATTTCACCGTATGTCATCAAGGCCATGGGCGAAAACGCGGCACGCCGCTATTTCCTGACCGCGGAGCGATTCTCCGCGCAAGAGGCGCTGCGCATCGGCTTTGCCCACGAGGTAGTCGAGGCAAGCGCGCTGGACGCGAAAACGGCCGAGGTGCTCAAAGCGCTGACGGGCAACAGCCCGCACGCTGTGGCGCAAGCGAAAACGCTGGTGCGCGAGATCGTCGGCCAGCCGGTCGACGACGCGCTGCTGGCCGACACGGCCGAGCGCATCGCGCAAATCCGCGCCTCGGAGCAGGGACGCGAAGGCGTGCAATCGTTCCTCGACAAGCGCAAGCCGAGTTGGCTCATGGGCTAGCAATATCATTGGAGCAGTTTTGAAAGCAGAAAAACAATCGGGCTGGGTCGAACGCAGTCTGCGCAGCGTGTGGCATCCGTGCACGCAAATGCAGCATCACGAGACTGTACCGCTCATCCCCGTCAGCCATGGCCGCGGCGCCTGGCTGTATGACCACGAAGGCCGACGCTACCTGGACGCCATCAGCTCCTGGTGGGTGAACCTGTTCGGCCATGCGAATCCGCGCATCAATGCGGAACTCAAGGACCAGCTGGACCGCCTGGAACACGCCATGCTGGCCGGTTTCACGCATGAACCGGTGATCGAACTGTCGGAAAAACTCTCTGCCTTGACGGGCGGCGTGCTTGGCCACAGCTTTTACGCATCCGATGGGGCATCGGCCGTGGAAATCGCCCTGAAAATGAGTTTTCACGCATGGCGCAACAGCGGCAAGAGCGAAAAACAGGAATTCGTCTGCCTGAAAGGCAGCTACCACGGCGAAACCATCGGCGCGCTGGCCGTCACCGATGTCGCCCTGTTCAAGGATGCCTACGGCCCGCTGCTGCGCGCCACGCAGACGGTGATGTCGCCCGACTTTCGCCAGGCAGCCGAGGGCGAGACCGCCGAGGACGTGGCGCGCCGCGCGGCCGCCGAAGTCGAGCAGCTGTTCCAGCAAAAAGCCGACAAGATCGCCGCCATCATCATCGAGCCGCTGGTGCAGTGCGCGACCGGCATGGCCATGCACGACCCGCTGTATTTGTCCCTGGTGCGCGCCCTGTGCGACCGCCATCAAGTCCATTTGATCCTCGATGAAATCGCCGTCGGCTGCGGCCGCACGGGCACCTTCTTTGCGTGCGAGCAGGCCGGCATCTGGCCCGATTTCGTCTGTCTCTCCAAGGGCATCAGCGGTGGCTATCTGCCGCTGTCCCTCGTGATGACGCGCGAAGATATCTACCAGGCGTTCTACAGCACCGACGTGCGCCGCGGCTTTTTGCATTCGCATTCGTACACGGGCAACCCGCTGGCCTGCCGCGCCGCGCTGGCGACCCTGTCGATTTTCGAGGAAGACGATGTGCTGGCAGCCAACCACGTACGCGCTGAAAAAATCACGCGCGCCCTGGCGCCGCTGGCGCAGCACGAGCGCGTAAAACACTTCCGCCAGCAGGGCATGATCTGGGCCTTCGATGCGGTGGACGCTGCCCCGGATTTTTCGCGCCGCTTCTTCA
This sequence comes from Janthinobacterium sp. HH104, assembly GCF_001758715.1. Lineage (NCBI taxonomy): Bacteria > Pseudomonadati > Pseudomonadota > Betaproteobacteria > Burkholderiales > Oxalobacteraceae > Janthinobacterium > Janthinobacterium sp. HH104. Next base: position 19,494 of record NZ_LRIB01000033.1, read on the forward strand.
GCACGGCGCTGGAACACGAACTGTTGATGCGCCCCATCGGCTCCACCGTCTACCTGATGCCGCCGTACATCCTCGACGACGAAGAAATCGCGGGCCTGGGCCAGCAAACGCTGGCCGTCTTCAATCATGTGATCGGGGCCTGAGATGGAACTGATCGCGCGATTACAACTGCAGCTGCAAGGGCTGGAAGAGCGTAGCCTGATCCGCCGCCGCCGCACCGTCGACACGCCGTGCGCGCCGCGCCTGACGGTGGATGGGCGCGAGATGCTGGCCTTTTGCAGCAATGACTACCTGGGCCTGGCCGCGCATCCGCGCATCGTCGCCGCGCTGAAAGAGGGCGCCGACCTGTATGGCGCCGGCAGCGGCGCTTCGCACCTGATCAGTGGCCACAGCCGCGCCCACGCGCAGCTGGAAGAACGCCTGGCCGCTTTCGTGGGCGCCAACCTGGAACAGGCGCGTGCCCTGTATTTCTGTACAGGCTACATGGCGAATTTAGCTGTGCTGACGGCCCTGTCGGCGGGCGATCCGGACGCCGAGATTTTTTCGGAAGCGCTGAACCACGCCTCGCTGATTGACGGCACGCGCCTGGCCCGCGTCAAGACGCGCGTGTATCCGCACGCCGACCTCGATGCCCTGGCGGCCCTACTGGCGGCCAGCACGGCACAGACGAAAATCGTCGTCACCGACAGCGTCTTCAGCATGGATGGCGACCTGGCGCCGCTGCCCGCGCTGCTGGCCCTGTGCGAGCGCTATGGCGCCTGGCTGGTGGTCGACGATGCGCACGGCTTCGGCGCGCTGGGAGCCGATGGCCGTGGCGCGCTAGAACATTTCAATCTGCATTCGCCCTACCTCGTGTATGTGGGCACCCTGGGCAAATCGGCCGGCGTGGGCGGCGCCTTTGTGTGCGCGCACGAAGCCGTGATCGACACCCTGATCCAGAAGGCGCGTCCTTACATCTTCACCACGGCGGCCCCACCCGCGCTCGCGCATGCGCTGCTGGCCAGCCTGGACATCATCGCCGGGGAAGAAGGACAACAACGCCGGGCTCACCTGGCGGCGCTGGTGGCGCAGTGGAATGACGGCTTGCAGCTGCGGCGCTGGCAAGCGTTGCCGTCATTGAGCGCCATCCAGCCCGTCATCATCGGCGAGAATGCGGACATGCTGGCCGTCGCCGCCCAACTGTACCAGCAGGGACTGTGGGTCGGCGCCATCCGCCCGCCCACCGTGCCAGTTGGTACGGCGCGCCTGCGCGTGACCCTGTCGGCCGGCCACACGGCGCAGGAAGTGGCGCAATTGATCAACGCAGTCAACACCCTGGAAAGGACTCGCCATGAGCCTTGATGACCCTATCGTGGCGGACGTGCTGGCGGACCTGGCGCCGGCCGTGCAAGCGGCGCCGGCGGCCACCGGCCTGCCATCGCGCTTTGCCTGTTTCGTCACCGGCACCGACACGGAAATCGGCAAGACCCTGACCTCGTCGGCCCTGCTGCACGCGCTGGTCGCGCGCGGCGTGCGCGCCTGCGGCATGAAGCCCGTGGCCGCCGGTGCCGAAATGCGCGACGGCGAACTGCATAATGAAGACGCCGACAGCCTGATCGCCGCCGGCAACGTCACCATGCTGCGCAGCCTGACGACGCCCTACATGCTGAAGGAACCGGCCGCCCCGCACATCGCCGCCGCGCTCGAAGGCGTGAGCATCGAGTCCGTGCCGATCCTGGCCGCCTACCTGGAAATCGCCGCCGCCTCGGACGCCGTCGTGGTCGAAGGCGTGGGTGGCTTCCGCGTGCCGCTCTCCAGCGATTTCGATTCAGCCGACCTGGCGCAGCAGCTCGATCTGCCCGTGATCCTCGTCGTCGGCATGCGTCTGGGCTGCATCAGCCAGGCCTTGCTGACAGTGGAAGCCGTCGAAGCGCGCGGCTTGACGGTGATCGGCTGGGTCGCCAACACCCTGGAAGTGGAAATGCGCTTCCTCGACGAAAATATCGATGCGCTGATCGAGCGCATCCCGGCGCCGCTGCTGGGCAGGGTGCCGCGCCTGGCGCAGCCGAGCGCGGAAGCGGCGGCCGCGTATCTCGATTTCACCGGCTTGCCCAACTGGCCGGCGCAACAGAATTAAACCGAACACTTAACGTAGCTAAAAAATAGAAGCGAAGGAATCACCATGTCCGTAGTCCAAGAAGCAGCAAAAACCGTCGAACTGCACCGCCCTGCGGCGCGCATCACCCTGCCCGAAGCGGCCACCTGGCCCATCGATGATGTGCTGGCCCTGTTCGACCTGCCATTCAATGACCTGATGTTCAAGGCCCAGCAAACCCACCGCGCCAACTTCCCCGATGGCGACGTGGAACTGGCGACCCTGTTGTCGATCAAGACGGGCGGCTGCGAGGAAGACTGCGGCTACTGCCCGCAGGCGGCCCGCTACGACACGGGCGTGGAAGCGAAAAAAATCCTCGACATCGACACGGTACTCGACGCGGCCCGCCAGGCGAAAGCCAATGGCGCCACGCGCTTCTGCATGGGCGCCGCCTGGCGCGGCCCGAAAGACCGCGACATGGACAAAGTCGAAGAGATGGTCAGCAAAGTGAAAGCGCTGGGCCTGGAAACCTGCGCCACCCTGGGCATGCTGGAAGAGGGACAAGCGGACCGCCTGAAAAACGCGGGCCTGGACTTCTATAACCACAACCTCGATACGGCGCCCGAGTTCTACGACAACGTCATCTCGACGCGCGAATACCAGGACCGCCTGGATACCCTGGGCCGCGTGCGCGAAGCGGGCTTGAAAGTATGCTGCGGCGGTATCGTCGGCATGGGCGAGACGCGTCTGCAACGCGCGGGCCTGATCGCCCAGCTGGCCAATCTGAACCCGTATCCGGAATCGGTGCCCGTGAACCACCTGGTGCAGGTGGAAGGCACGCCGTTGTTTGGCCTGGAAGCGCTGGACCCGTTCGAATTCGTGCGCACGATCGCCGTGGCCCGCATCACCATGCCGAAAGCGCGCGTGCGTTTGTCGGCCGGCCGCCGCCAGATGGGCGAAGCCGTGCAAGCGATGTGCTTCCTGGCTGGCGCCAACTCCATCTTCTACGGCGACAAGCTGCTCACCACCGACAACCCGGAAGCGGAAGACGACCGCGTCTTGCTCGGCAAACTGGGCTTGCAGACGCGCGGCGCCATGCTGGAATCGGTACAGAAAGAGAAGTGCGGCTGCTGATGACAGCCTTGTCGGGTTACGCCGTGCCGGCTGACCCGACCTACGAATACCGCCTCACCAATGCGTAGGTCGGCTTAGCGCAAAGCGCGTAAACCGACACACCAGCAGACAAGGTCCGCCAAGAGACAGCTGCCCCTTTTTGAGAGAATAGAGAGAGACCATGTTCACTAAAATCCTGATCGCCAACCGCGGCGAAATCGCTTGCCGTGTCGCCGCCACCGCGCGCCGCATGGGCATCCAGACCGTCGCCGTGTATTCGGAAGCGGACGCCAATGCCAAGCACGTCGCCGTGTGCGACGAAGCCGTATTGATCGGCCCCGCGCCGGCCAAGGAAAGCTATCTGTGCGGCGACAAGATCATCGCCGTGGCGCTGGCGACAGGTGCGCAGGCGATCCACCCAGGCTATGGTTTCCTGTCCGAGAACGCCGACTTTGCCGACGCCTGCCACGCTGCGGGCCTGGTCTTCATCGGCCCGCCGGCATCGGCCATGCGCGCCATGGGCTCGAAGTCGGCCGCCAAATCGCTGATGGAAAAGGCCAATGTGCCGCTGGTGCCCGGCTACCATGGCGAGGAACAGGATGCGGACTTCCTGCACACGCAAGCCGACAAGATCGGTTACCCCGTGCTGCTGAAGGCGTCCGCTGGCGGTGGCGGCAAGGGCATGAGAGTCATCGAGCATTCCGATGATTTCAAGGCCGCGCTGGCCTCGTGCAAGCGCGAAGCGATCAGCTCTTTCGGCGACGACAAGGTGCTGGCCGAAAAATACCTGTCGCGTCCGCGGCATATCGAAATCCAGGTGTTTGCCGATACCCTGGGCAACTGCATCTACCTGTTCGAGCGCGATTGCTCGGTGCAGCGCCGTCACCAAAAGGTGCTGGAAGAAGCGCCGGCGCCGGGCATGCCGGCCGAACGCCGCGCGGCCATGGGCGAAGCGGCCGTTGCCGCCGCCAAGGCCGTCGGCTATGTCGGCGCGGGCACGGTGGAATTCATCGCCAATCAGGATGGCTCGTTCTACTTCATGGAGATGAACACGCGCCTGCAGGTCGAACACCCGGTGACGGAAATGATCACCGGTACCGACCTCGTGGAATGGCAATTGCGCGTCGCCTTTGGCGAGCCGCTGCCGAAAAAGCAAAGCGAACTGACGATCCACGGCCACGCCATCGAAGCGCGCATCTACGCGGAAAATCCGGAGAAGGGCTTTTTGCCATCGATCGGCACCCTGCGCCACATGCAGTCGCCTTCGGCCGTCACGTTCGAACTCGGTGGCACGGTGGTGCCGGCCCCCGTGCGCATCGATTCGGGCGTGCGCAAGGGCGACGCGATCTCGCCATTCTACGACCCGATGATCGCCAAGCTGATCGTCTGGGGCGCGGACCGCCGCGAAGCGCTGGCGCGCATGGCGCAAGCACTGGCCGACTACCAGATCGTGGGCCTGGCCAGCAATATCGCCTTTTTGAAACGCCTCGTCGAAGGCCAGGCATTCGCCAGCGCCGACCTCGATACGGGCCTCATCGAGCGCAATCAAGCATCGCTGTTCCCTGCCCTGCAGGCGGCGCCTGACACGGCCCTGGCGCTGGCGTCCGTCGCCTTGCTGCTGGAAGAAAAAGCGGCGGCCGAAACGCAATCGGCCAACCGCGCGGACCCGTGGGGCAATGCCCTGGGCTGGCGTTTGAACAGCACCCTGGGGCGCAGCCTGTCGTTCGCCGATGAATTCACGCAGGCGGGCGAGGGCCAGGCCTACGCGGCGCGCGTTGCCTACAAAACGGATGGCTGGCTGTTCAACGGCCTGCCCTTGAGCCTGACGGCGCACACAGGCAACGAGCTGCATATCAAGCTCGGTGAGCGGGCCGTGCATGGCACCGTGCTGCGCGACGGTGAGCAGTTCCACGTATTTACCAACGGCTTGCACTACACCCTGCACTACAACGATCCGATGGCGCATGCGGGCGAAGTGGAAGCGGAGGGCGGGCGCCTGACGGCGCCGATGCCGGGCAAGGTCGTCGCCGTACTGGTGAACAAGGGCCAGGACGTCAAGAAGGGCGAGCCTCTGGTCATCATGGAAGCGATGAAGATGGAACACACGATCGCCGCGCCGCACGACGGCCTGGTGGAAGACGTGCTGTATGCGGTCGGCGACCAGGTGGCCGATGGCGCACCGCTGCTGGCCTTCAAGGCAGCCGCATAGAGGTAAGCACATGCGCATCCTGTTACAACGTTCGGACGGCAAGGAAGCGGCGTGGATCAGCGACTTCCGCGACTTGCTGCCCGAAGCCGAGATTGTCTTCTGGCGCGAAGGCGAAGCGGTTGAACCATGCGACTACGCCGTCGTGTGGCAGCCGCCCGCCGCCATGCTGCCCGAGCTGGCCAAGGTCAAAGCCATCTTCAACACGGGCGCCGGCGTCGACGCGCTGTTGAAATTTGGCGACGCGCTGCCGGCCCACGTGCCACTGGTCCGCCTCGATGACGCGGGCATGGGCGTGCAAATGGCCGAATATGTAAGCCATGCCGTGCTGCGCCACTTCCGCCGTTTCGACGATTACGAGGCGCAGGGCCGCGCCGGCATCTGGCAGCCGCTGCCCGCGTTCGACAAGGCGGACTTTCCTATCGGCGTGCTGGGCATGGGCGTGCTGGGCACGCGCGTGCTCGAAGCGCTGGCGCAGTTCGAGTTCCCGCTGCGTGGATGGAGCCGCAGCCCAAAACATGCCGATGGCGTGCAATGCTATGCAGGCGAAGAGGGGCTCGATGCCTTTTTGCGCGGCACGCGCGTGCTCGTGTGCATGCTGCCGCTCACGCCCGACACGCACAACCTGCTCGACCGCGCACGCCTGTCGATGCTGCTGCCGGGCGCCTATGTCATCAACGTGGCGCGCGGCGCGCTTATCGCCGAACCGGATTTGCTGACGCTGATCCGCTCCGGGCATATCGCGGGGGCGACCCTGGACGTGTTCCGCAACGAGCCGCTGCCGCAGCAGCACCCGTTCTGGCAAGAACCCCGCATCACCATCACGCCGCATATTTCGGCCGCCACCCTGCGCCGCGAAAGCGTGGCGCAGATCGCCGCCAAGATGCGCCGCCTGCAATCCGGAGACTCTGTCGCCGGCATCGTCAACCGTTTGCAAGGATATTGAGATGAACCCTACTACCAGTCTGCCCAAGCAGGTCAAGATCGTCGAAGTGGGTCCGCGCGACGGCCTGCAAAACGAAAAGGAAACCATCAGCGCCGCCGTCAAGATCGAGCTGGTCGACCGCCTGACCCAGGCCGGCTTCGTCAATATCGAGGCGGCGTCGTTCGTCTCGCCGAAATGGGTGCCGCAGATGGCCACCAGCGCGGAAGTGATGGACAAGATCGCGCGCCGCGCCGGCACGATTTATTCGGCGCTGACGCCAAACATGCAAGGCTTTGACGCAGCGCTGGCGGCGAAGGCCGATGAAGTGGTGATCTTCGGTTCCGCGTCCGAAGCGTTCTCGCAAAAGAACATCAATTGCTCGATCGCCGAATCGATCGTCCGCTTCGAAGGCGTGGCGAAAGCGGCCAAGGAACACGGCCTGCGCCTGCGCGGCAGCATCAGCTGCGCCTTCGGCTGCCCCTACCAGGGAGACGTGCCGCTGGACGCCGTGGCCGACGTGGTGGGCCGCATGCGCGACCTCGGTTGCGACGAGATCGACATCGCCGACACCATCGGCGTGGCCACGCCACGCAAGACGCAGGCGGTGATGGAGCGCGCGATTGCCGCCTTCCACGTGGGCGGGCTGTCCGGCCACTTCCACGACACCTACGGCCAGGCGCTGGCGAATATCTACGCCAGCCTGGAAACGGGCATCGCGATCTATCACTCGTCCGTGTCCGGCCTGGGCGGCTGCCCGTACGCCAAGGGCGCCACCGGCAACGTGGCCACCGAGGATGTGCTGTACATGATGCAGGGGCTGGGCATCGCCACCGGCATCGACCTGGACCTGGTGGTGGACGCGGGGCAGTTCATCTCGCAGCAGCTGGGCCGCAAGGGATCTAGCCGTGCGGGCAATGCGATCGCGGCGAAGCGCGCAGGCTGAAATTTGGGGTCAGACCCTCAATGCCGCTGGCGTCAAGCTCAGTGCCAACACATCCGGGGGTCTGACCCCGGCAGTGAAGACTCCTGCAGTGTGAATGCAGTGCTCCGTACGGACGAAAAAAAACCCAAGAGCCGAAACTCTTGGGTTTTTTTCTACAAATTTGGTCGGAGTACAAGGATTCGAACCTTGGACCCCCTGGTCCCAAACCAGGTGCGCTACCGGGCTGCGCCACACTCCGAAGACCAAGATAATACAGGCCGTATCGACTTCGGTCAAGGGTCAGGTGAAACTCTCTGTAAATTATTTACGCGCGGCACTGAGACCCATGTATTTTTCAACATGCCGGAAATATGCGACACTGGCTTGGCAAGTTTTCCCGATCAGACATGAAGGCGACGACGGCAATGGAGTTCAGGATAGAAAGAAGCGGCGGCGGCCAGCCCATGCCGAGCCGCCGCGGCATCGTGCTGGGCATCGCCGTGTCCTTGCTGCTGCATGGCGCATTGATCACTCTGTGGCGCCATGTGCAGCCAGCCGCGCCACCGGACACGGCCCCGCGCGTGGAGTCGATCGCTGTGTGGATACGTCCGCTGGCCGCCAAGCCGCCCCCGCCGCCCGTCGAAGTCGTCAAGCCGAAGCGCGAACCAAAACCCATCAGCAAGCCGAAACTCGCCACGACCCGGGAAACGCCGGCGGCGCCCACGGCGCCAACATCGAGCCCGCAATCCGTCACGGTCGTGCCGGCATCACCGGCCACGCGGGCGGCCAGTCCCGATACCGCCAGGCAAGAAACCCCGGAAACGCCAAAGTTCGACATGGAAGCGGCCAGGAAAACGGCGCGCAAGATGGCCGGCGAGCGCGATCCATCCAAGGTGGGTACGGCCGTGGGGCAAATCCCCGACAAGCCGCTGCAAACGGAAACCCAGCTGGCGCGCGACATCGCGCAGGGCAAGCGCGGCGATTGCCGCACCGCCTACTCAGGCGCAGGCTTGCTGGCGCCCGTGTTGATGTTGCTGGACAAAAAGGATAGCGGCTGCAAGTGGTGAGCCTGACAACATACCCAGATTGGGTACGACCATACCCAATCTGGGTATTTCGCGGTCACTTTATTCCTGCCCCTTCAACTGCAACGCCCGCTCATACAGGGCATTCTTCTTGCGGCCCGTGATCTGTGCTGTCAAATTCGCCGCCTGCTTGACGCTGCATTCGGCCAGCAGGATATTGAGGATGCGCTCCGCTTCCACGTCTTCCGCGTCCTGCGCTTGCGTCGCGCCTTCGAGCAGGACGACGAATTCTCCCTTTTCGCGGTGCGCGTCAGCACGTATCCACGCTTCCGCCTCGGACAGGGGGCAGCGGTGGATTTCCTCGAACAGTTTCGTCAGTTCGCGCGCGAACACCACCTGGCGCGTCGGTTCGAACGCTTCCACCAGGGCCGTGGCACAATCGAGGATGCGGTGCGGCGCCTCATAGAACACCATGGTGGCCGTCACGCCGCGCAGGCTGTGCAGCATGTTTTCGCGCTGCTTGGCTTTCGCGGGCAGGAAGCCGACAAAGTAGAACTGGTCGTTCAACAGGCCGCTGGCGGAAATGGCGGTGATCGCCGCCGACGGGCCGGGCAGGGGCAGCACGCGCAAGCCGGCCGCGCGCACGGCATCGACGATGCGCGCGCCCGGGTCGGACACGGCGGGCGTGCCGGCGTCGGAAACGAGGGCGATGCGCTCGCCGGCGTGCAGGCGGGCGATCAGGGTCTGCGCCACTTCGCGTTCGTTATGTTGATGCGCCGCAATCAGGGGCTTGTTCAAGCCAAAGCGCGTCAGCAGGTGCGCCGTGTTGCGCGTATCTTCACAGGCGACGGCGTCGGCAAGGCTCAGCAGATGCAGCGCGCGAAGGCTGATATCGGTCACATTACCGATCGGCGTGGCCACTATATACAATGTTGCGATAGGATAGACCTGGTGCGCCGCCTCTGTCATGATGGGCAGGCTGGCGATGGAACTGATTTCTTGTACGGTCATTTTGGAGGTTAAATGCTTGCTAATAGTGTGAAGTTACTGCTTGTTTGTGCCGCGACCGGCATGCTGAGCGCTTGCAGCACGCCTTGCGACGCGCCCGGGCAATTGTGCGCGCCTATTGAATCTAACACAAGGGCGCTGCCGCCACCGAAGCCGCTGCCACCGCCCGTGCCGCCCAAGCCGCCCGCGCCCGAACCGGTGACGTTTGCCGTGGCCGTACCCGATATTACCGCCTACGACGGCAATGGCGCGCCGCTGGCGCCCATCAATACCAAGCCGGCGACCGGCACGCCGCAGGACATGCCGGCCGCCACAGCGCCGGCGCCGTCCGACGGCAAGGTCCACCACATCGGCCTGCTGCTGCCGCTGCGCTCCGCTTCCCTGGGCCCGGCCGCCGAACTGCTGCGCGCCGGTTTCATGGCCGCGTATGAGCGCGACCGCAGCGGCTTTGAAGTGACGGTGATCGACACGGGCGACGGCAGCAGCGACGTGCTGAACAAGTTTGCGCAAGCACAGGAAGAACAGGACATCGTCGTCGGGCCTTTGTCGCGCTCGGCCGTCACGGCCGTGGCGAACAGCGACCTGGTACGCAAGCCGACGATCGCCCTGAACCACCCCGACAACCGCGGCGAGGCGCGCCTGCCGGCCAAGCTGCTGGTGATGGGTTTGTCGATCGAGGCGGAAGCGCGCCAGGTCGCCGCCTGGGCCGCCAGCGAACAGCCGGGCGCCAGCGCGCTGGTCCTGTCGGCCGGTTCGCCCTCGCAGCGCCGCATCAGCGCCGCCTTCAAGCAGGAATGGCTGCGCCAGGGCGGCAAGATCGAGACGATGGACTTGACGGCCACGAATGGCTACCTGAGCGATGCCGAGCTGGTGCAGCTGCGCGCGCGCCTGGCCGCCACGCCGCCGGGCCTGCTGTTTGCCGCGCTCGACGCCGACCAGGCGCGCCAGCTGCGCGTGGCCATCGGCAGCGATCTGCCCCTGTATGGCACCTCGTCCTTGAATCCCGGCGCCGGGCGCGGCGCCAGCGGCCCCGAGCTCGACGGCGCGCGCCTGCTGGACCTGCCATGGCAAGTGCAGCGCGACCATCCGCAAGTCATGGTGTATCCGCAGCCGCCACAACCGGCCGACGCCCGCCTGACGGCCGACATGGAACGGCTGTACGCGCTGGGCATCGATGCCTTCCGCGTGGCGCGCGAAGTGGCGCTGCGGCCGAACGCGCCATTTACCCTTGATGGCGTGACGGGCCGCCTGGCCGTGCGCTTCGAGAATGAGCAAAGCGTATTCGAACGCACGGAACAGGCCGCCACCTACCAGCAAGGCGTGCTGGGCACCTGGCCACCTGCCGCGCCGGCGCCTGTCGCCGTACCGCCGGCCCAATAAGGACACGCCATGCCACCCCTGCCTTTCCAGAATAAACAGGCACGGGGACGGCAAGGGGAAGACGATGCGCTCGCGTATCTGCTGCTGCAAGGCCTGGTGCTGCTGGAGCGTAACTATCTGTGCAAGGGGGGCGAGCTGGACCTGATCATGCGCGATGGCGCATCGGTCGTCTTCGTCGAAGTGCGGCTACGCAGCAGTGCAGCCTTCGGCGGCGCCCTGGCCAGCATCACGCCAGCCAAGCAACGGCGCATGACGGTGGCCGCGCAAACCTGGCTGCTGGGGCAAAAGACCGTGCCGCCGTGCCGTTTTGACGCGCTGGCCATCGATGGCGGGCGCATCAGCTGGCTGAAGAACATCCTCGATATGTAAGCATTTTTAACAGTGCTTGTCCGCCATGCCGCGCGCCTGCACTATAATCGGCAGACTATGAATAATCAACGCATCCTCTCGCACTTCCACGAAAGTGCCGAACTCAAGATCCAGGCCGCCACCGTACTGGCGCAACCCATTGCGCAGGCGATCGACCTGATGTTTTATGCATTGTCCAACGGCAACAAGATTCTCGCCTGCGGCAATGGCGGTTCCGCCGCCGACTGCCAGCATTTCGCAGCCGAGCTGGTGGGGCGCTTCGAACGCGAGCGCTTTCCGCTGCCGGCCCTGGCGCTGACGACGGATACGTCGATCCTGACGGCCGTGGCCAACGACTACAGCTACCGCGAGATCTTCTCGAAGCAGGTGCAGGCCTTCGGCCAGGCCGGCGACATCTTGCTGGCCATTTCCACGTCGGGCAATTCGGCCAACGTGATGGCCGCCGTGGAAGCGGCGCTCGAGCGCGAAATGCGCGTCGTGGCGCTGACGGGCAAGGACGGCGGCGCCATCGGCAAGATGCTGACGGACGCCGACGTGCATATCTGCGTGCCGGCCGAGCGCACGGCGCGCATCCAGGAAGTCCACCTGACCACCATACATTGCATCTGCGACGGCATCGACGTCGCGCTATTCGGAGGAGACGTGAATGACTAAATTCGGTACTGGCCCAGGCTGGAAACGCGTACAACGCCCATTGGCCACCGCACTGCTGTGCGGCGCCATGCTCACCTCGCTCACCGGCTGCATCGAATTGATGGTCGGCGGCGCGGTGATGGGCGGCGTTGCCGCAGCGGACCGCCGCACCCTGGGCGCCCAGACCGAAGACAAGTCGATCGCCGTCAAAGGCGAGTCGCGCATCCCCTCCATCACCGGCGACGTGGGCCATGTGAACGTCACCAGCTTCAACCGCCGCGTCCTGCTGACGGGCGAAGTGCGCGACGAGGCGATGAAAAATGCCGTCGAGCGCGAAGTGCGCAATATCGAAGGCGTGGAATCGGTGGCCAATGAATTGATCATCGCCGGTCCGGCCAGCTACACCTCGCGCTCGAACGACGCGCTGATCACCACCAAGGTCAAGGCCAGCCTGGTCGACATGAAAACCATCTCGGCCGCCTCGTTCAAGGTCGTCACGGAAAACGCCACCGTCTTCCTGATGGGCCGGGTCACCCAGCGCGAAGGCACGGTCGCGGCCGACGTGGCGCGCGGCGTGGGCGGCGTGCAGAAAGTAGTCAAGCTGTTCGACTACATTTCGGAATCGGAACTGAAGCAGTTGCAGCCCGATCCGGCGCCAGCACGCACCACCAGCACTGGCGACACGGCGCAGCAATAAACGCCTCCTCCGTTTGACCTACGGCTTTGATGCGGCGATATGGCTATAATGGCCGCATCGCCGCGCTTTTCAAGTAAAAACCATGTCAACTTCGCCATCCGCAAGCAAGTCCTGGGTCAAGCCAGCCCTGATCGCCGTCTTCGTGGCGGGCGTGGCCGCCGCCGCTTATCTGTCGCTCAATGACAAGCAAAGCGCACCGGACGTGACCTTCCACGGCATCCATGGCGAAAAAATCACGTCGGCCAGCCTGCGCGGCAAGGTCGTAATGGTCAATTTCTGGGCCACCTCGTGCACCACCTGCGTGGCGGAAATGCCGGACATGGTCGACACCTACAACAAGTACAAGGGGCAGGGACTGGAATTCGTGGCCGTGGCCATGAAATACGATCCGGCCAACTACGTGCTGAACTTCGCCGAAACGCGCCAGCTGCCGTTCAAGGTGGCGCTCGACGTGACGGGCGAGGCGGCCAAGGCGTATGGCGACGTGGCCCTTACGCCCACCACCTTCGTGCTCGACAAGCAGGGCAAGATCCTCAAGCGCTACGTGGGCAAGCCGGAATTCGCGGAACTGCACAAGCTGCTTGAATCTGCTATCGCCGGCTAAGGCTCGGCACCGCACAAAACCTTGTTGCCAAGTGTTATCAACCTGTTATAACCTTCCCAGGCGTGATCCCACTCCCCTTGTGAAGGCCAGCCGTGCCCCTAGCCGCTCAATCGCTCGACCCGCAGCAACTGAAAACCTGGCTGCTCGCCACCGGCAACAAGGACGCCTCCGCGTTCCGCCAGCTATATAACTCCACCTCATCGAAACTGTTTGGCTTCGCGCTGCGTATATTGCATAAGCAAGAGCTCGCAGAAGAAGCCTTGCAAGAGGGTTTCGTCGCCATCTGGAACAACGCCGCCACGTATCAAAGCCATCTGGCGGCGCCGATGACCTGGATGGCCACCATCGTGCGCAACAAGGCGTTCGATGTGCTGCGGCGCAGCGACGATACCGTGGAAATCGATGCCGAACAGTTTGATAGCGAAGTCATGAATGCACTCCGAGACCCCCAAGCCACGCCGATCGAATCACTGCAACTGAGCGGTGACGCCAAGGCGCTGGCGTTTTGCATGTCCGCCCTGGAAGGGCTGCACCGGCAGGTGGTCGCCCTGGCGTTCTATCACGACCTGTCGCACAGCGAAGTGGCGCAGCAGATGTCGCTGCCGATCGGCACCGTGAAGACCTGGATACGCCGCAGCCTGGAACGGCTGCGCACGTGTCTGGCGAAACGGGAGGCATCATGAATATCCGCGGCAATGACGTGCTGCGTCAGAAACTGGCGTCCGAATACGTGCTCGGCACCTTGAAAGGGGGCGCGCGGCGGCGTTTCGAAGGCTGGCTGCACAACGACGCCGACTTGCGCAATATCACGGCCGAATGGCGCCAGCGCCTGGAACCGATGGCCGAATTTGCCACGCCCGTGGCGCCGCCCAAGCGCGTATGGCAGCAGATCGAGCAGCGCCTGCACCTGAAGCCGCAGGGCGGCTGGTCCTTGTTCCGCGATTCCCTGTCGTTCTGGCGTTCGCTGGGCATGGCCTCGAGCGCCATCGCCGCGCTGCTGGTCATCGTCGTGGCCACGCGCGTAATGGATGCACCGCAAATCAGCTATGTGGCCAGCCTGACGGACGAGAAAGCGCAAACGGCCCTGCTGTTGACGGCCGACAGCCGCCACGGCGCGCTCGAGGTGCGCATGGTGGGCAACGCACCCGTGCCGAGCGATAAGGATCTGGAACTGTGGGCCGTGCCGAAGAGCGGTAACCCGCGCTCCCTGGGTTTATTAGCCGACAAGGGCAACGTGAAACTGGCCTTGTCCCAGCGCGCCATCGGCAGCGACGTGGCCCTGCTGGCCGTCACCTTGGAGCCGAAAGGCGGTTCGCCGAATCCGGACGGACCGACGGGGCCTATCTTGTACAAGGGTAACTGGGTGAAAATCTAACCCGAAGGCAAAAATCCGGGGTCAGTCCCTTCGGGATCGGAATTTGCCCCATTGGGACAAATTCCCCCGCCGGGTCTGACCCCAGCAGTTGATTTAGGGTGTCGGTTTATTTGGGATATAGAATCATCTGCGTGCAGCGGAACAAGGCAATCGTCTTGCCCGTTTCCTTGCTTTTCACCACGGCATCCCACACTTGCGTGTTGCGGCCCTTGTGCTCGACCTTGGCCGTGCAGGTGAGCGTGCCTTCGCGGGCCGTGCCCAGGTGGTTCGATTTCAATTCGATGGTCGTGAAATTGCTGGCGCCTTCAGGCAGGTTGACGATGCAGCCATAGCCGGAAGCCGTGTCAGCCAGGGTCACCACGCTACCCGCGTGCAAGTAGCCGTTCGGCGCCAGCAGATGCGGCAGCACGGGCAATTCCGCCGTCAGCTGGCCGTCGCCCACTTCCGTGATGACGATGCCCAGGTGGCCGGGCAGGCGGCCCGTGCCGCGTTCATTCAACATTGCTACGGTGATCTCGGGATTGCTCATGCTGGTCCTTGTGCGGGTGAGTCCGGGATACGCCGGAACATACTATGATGATAGCAACTTTCCCGGCAACGGTCTGGCGGCCGCTTATTTCCGGCCGCGCCGCCGTTTCCACCACACCAATGTCCCCGTCAGCAGGAACAGCAGCGGCATCAGGCCGAAGGCGGTAATAAAACTGCGCCCGGCCACGCCAAACGCCTGGCCCGAATGCAGGGGAAATTGCCAGCCCAGGAAGACGTCGCCGGCCGGTGCCCGCAAGGGATCGCGTATGCGCAGGGGCAAGCCGCTGCGCGCGTCGAGGGTGATGCGCGTGGCACCGTCGCCCTCGGCGATTTCGCCAGGCTGGCGCACGCGCACGTCATACGGCTGGTCCTTCTTGGCCGGCAGCACGATGCGCGACACGCGTGCCTGCGGATACAGCTGCTGCGCGGCGGCCATGGCCTGGCCCGCATCGAGCAGGTCGCCATCCTGCCGCAGATTTTTCAGTTTGGCCTTGTCCGGCGCCGTCGAGACGAGCTCCACCAGCGGCACGATCAGCTGCGGCAAATTGAAATAGATACCGGAAAAAGCGAGCATGGCCAGCACGGGTGCGGCAAAAAAGCCGGCCGCCTTGTGAAACGTGTAGTTGAAGCGGGGCCAGGAACCGCCATGCGACACCGTCAGCGCGCGCTTGATCGCCGTCCACTGCAGGCGCGGCCACCACAGATAGATGCCGCTCAAGGCCATCAGCAGCAGCATCACGCCCGAGATACCCGTAATGGTTTTACCCACTTCGCCCGACAATAAATAACGGTGCAAATGAAACATGCCCGACATCAGCAGCGGGCGCGTGAGGCCGAAACGGCCCCAGTCGCGCTCGCCTTTGACTTGCAAAGTGTAGGGGTCGACCATCACCTGGCGCACGATGGCCTGGCTGAAGGGCGACGGTTTGCCGGCCTGGCGGTACGAGGCCACGTACACGTCGCGCGCATCGGCGGGCGGATTGAGCTGGGCCGGCTTGCCGTAGGCGGGGTCGGCCGAGAGCCCATCGACCACCGCTTGCACCGTGCGCGGCGTCACCTGGAACACCTGGCCGGGCGCGGGCGTGCTCGCCTGCAACAGGGTCGGATTCAGATACGCATCGAGCTCCGGCATCCAGGCGATGGCGGAACCCGTCAATCCCAGCAGGACGAACAGGGCGCCGAACCACAGGCCCGCATACAGGTGCAGCTTGGCGAACAACCACTTGATCGGGCGTTTGGACATGGGGAGGCGACTCGGGGAAATTTGGGCTGCAGAACGATAGCATGAAAGCTCCGCAGTGAAAATCATGCGCAGGCAGGAAACGGCAAACGCAACAACACGCTCACGGGAACATTGAAATCAGGTGGAAACGAGCGTTTCGGCACCATCATCGAGCGCATCGGCATCGCAAGTCAATGTTGCACGACATACACTTTCCCCTATACTTCATCGAAAGGAAAACCATGACCACCTCCCGTTTGCTTGCCGTCACGCTGGGTCTCGCTTTGCACCTGGGCGCCCACGCCGCCGACTTTACCGTCACCAGCACCGACATCGCGCCGGGCCAGACCCTGGCGCCGGCGCAAGTATTCCAAGGCTTCGGCTGCACGGGCGGCAACCTGTCGCCGCAATTGTCATGGCACGGCGCGCCAGCCGGCACCAAAAGCTACGCCGTCACCCTGTACGACCCGGACGCGCCCACGGGCAGCGGCTGGTGGCACTGGAGCGTGTTCAATGTGCCTGCCAGCACCACGTCCTTGCCAGGCGGCGCCACGGCCAGCACCCTGCCGGCGGGCGCCATACAAGGACGCAACGATTACGGCGACAGCGCCTACGGCGGCGCCTGCCCGCCACCGGGCGACAAGGCGCACCGTTACCAGATCACCGTGTGGGCATTGAGCGTGGACAAGTTGCCGCTGGACCAGCACGCCAGCGGCGCCATGCTCGGCTACATGCTCAACGCCAACGCGCTGGGCAAGGCGCAGCTGACGGGACTGTATGGCCGATGAGATCGACGCGGTGGCCCTGAGCGAGCTGCGCATCGCCCACGGCACCATCGAGGCGCGCCGCGCACAAACCCTGCGCCGCGTGCTCGTCTTCCAGAGCGCCCTGTGCCGCGTGCGGCAGGGAACGAAGCTGCTGGAATGGGGCGCTCGCCAGGCCCGCGCCGGCACGCACGACGTGGTGCTGATGCCGGCAGGACAGGAACTGGGCGTGGCCAACCTGCCCGGCGCGCAAGGCTACCGGGCCGAAGTGCTGAGCTTTTCACCGGCCCTGATCGCCCGTTTCCGCGCGCGCCATGGCAGCCTCGTCGATACCCAACTGCGCCAGGCGGCCACGGCCAGCCTGTGCGTGCCGCTCGATAGCCACGCGGCGCAGGCCTGGGACCAGCTGATGGCCAGCCTGGCGGGTAGCGCACCGCCCGCGCTGCTGGCGCACCAGGCGGAAGGCTTGCTGCTGGCCCTGGCCTTGGGCGGCCATTGCGGCCCGCTGTTGCTGGACCGCCGCGATCCGCTGGCTGCGCGCGTGCAGCAAGTGCTGCTGCTGGACCCGGGCGCCGACTGGAGCGTGGCCAAAGTCGCCAGCCATCTGCACTTGGGCGCGTCCACCCTGCGCCGCCAACTGGCCCTGGAACAACGCCACTTCCGCGCCATTCTCGAAGACGTACGGCTAGGACTGGCCTTGCAGGAATTGCAATCTGGCATCTTACCCATCGGCGACATCGCGGCCGCCTGCGGCTATGCCTCGCCATCGCGCTTCGCGGCCCGTTTCCGCCAGCACTACGGCCTGTCGCCGCGCGCACTGCGCGCCACCCTGTAAGGTCCTCTCACCGCAATCGAATTGCAACAAGCGCTGACAACGGGGCGATTTTCTTGCTACTATGCGCCCATGTCTTCCCGCCAGCCCACCCGCAAGCTTGCTCATCACGGTGCCGCCGCCCTCGCGCGCACGGCGTGGCGGCTGTGCGTGGCGCTGTTCAGTGCGCTGGCCCTCGTGTTCCTGCTGTCGACGGCCGCCTCGCACCTGCACAAGACCACCTTTGATGCGGAAGAGTGCGCGCTGTGCGCCACGGCCATCGACAAGGTGGCCGACATTGCCGTGCCGCCGGCCATCGCCGAGCCGCCCGCCCAGTTATTGCCGTACCGCTTGCTGGCCATCGCGCCCGCCACCCTGGCGCCCGTCGCCGCCCTGATCCTGCCGCCCGTGCGCGGCCCGCCCGCCGCCTCACTGTAGTTCCCACGCTGTTTTTCCTTTTTCAGGCTGCCCCTAGTCGCGCGTTCATACGCGCCGGGCCGCCTGGCGTTGACTATTTTGAGGTTCATCATGCAACACACTCCCCGTCTGAGCGCGCTGTCGCTCGCCCTTGCCAGCCTGTTTACCGTTTCCGCCCACGCCGCCGAGCCTGCCGAGGCCAATACCGATGCTGCCCCGCAAGACATGCAAAAGGTCGAAGTCACCTCTGCCCACCTGAAAAGCGCGCGCATCGAGCTGTCGCCGAAAGTCGGCACCACCATCTACAGCATCGACAGCCATATGGTCGACATGCTGGGCCAGGGCGACAACACGCCATTCAATGAAGTGCTGCTGCGCCTGCCGGGCGTGTCGCAGGATTCGAAAGGTTCGGGCGCCCTGCACGTGCGCGACGACCATGCGAACGTGCAATACCGCATCAATGGCGTGCAACTGCCGGAAAGCATCACCGGCTTTGGCCAGTCGATCGACACGCGCTTGATCGACAAGACGGATTTCATGACGGGCGCCTTGCCGGCCCAGTTCGGCCTGCGCACGGCAGGTATTGTCGATATTGAAACGAAAGAGGGCGGCATGACGCCGGGCGGGCGCATCGGCATCATGGTCGGCAGCCACGATCACGTGGAGCCGAGTGCTGAATTTTTCGGCAGCGTCGGCAAGTTCAATTACTACCTGTCCGGCAGCTACCTCGGTAACTCCCTGGGCGTGGAAAACCCGCAAGACACGCGCAGCGCCCTGCACGACAAGACGCGCCAGAACAAATCGTTCGGCAGCCTGTCATATTTCCTCGATGACAATACGCGCCTGGGCGCCATGTTCGGCACGTATAACGGCCGCTTCCATATCCCGAACAACCCGAACCAGGCGCCGGCCTTCTCGCTCGATGGCCACAGCGATGCGCAGGCGGGCACGACCACGTTGCCGTCGTCGCAGCTCGATGAAAACCAGCGCGAAGTGAACCGCTTCCTCGTGCTGTCGCTGCAAAAAAGCCTGGGCGACGTCAATTACCAGGTGTCGGCCTTCCACCAGTATTCGGAGCTGCACTTCACGCCGGACTCCATCGGCGACCTGATCTACAACGGCGTGGCTTCGGACTCGCGCCGCGCGAACAGCGCTTCCGGTGCCCAGTTCGACATCAGCTACAAATTGCACCAGGACCACACCGTGCGCGCGGGTCTGGCCTACACGCGCCAGAAAACGACGAGCGACAACACGGTGGCCGTCTTTCCGGCAATCGACGGCGCGCAAACGTCCACCACACCGATCACGGTACTGGACAACAGCGGCAAGACGGGCACCCTGGCCAGTTTCTACCTGCAGGACGAGTGGCATATCAGCAAGCCTTTGACACTGAACTATGGCGCCCGCTTCGACAAGGTCTCGGCCTACACGAGCGAACAGCAATGGAGTCCGCGCGTCAACCTGGCGTATCAGCTGGCGCCGGGCACGGCCCTGCACGCCGGCTATTCGCGCTACTTCACGCCGCCGCCGCAGGAACTGGCGGCGCAGGGCAGTATCGACCTGTATGCGAACACGACAAATGCGCCGGAAATCGGCCAGTCGGACAACGTCAAGGCCGAACGCACGCATTACTACGATGTGGGCATCAGCCACCAGGTCAATTCGAAACTGACCGTGACGGCCGATGTGTACTATAAAAAGATCAACAACCTGCTCGACGAAGGCCAGTTCGGCCAGGCATTGATTTTGACGCCATTCAACTATGCGGATGGCTACGCCAAGGGCCTGGAGTTATCGGCCATCTACAGCGAGAAAAACTGGGGCCTGTTCCTCAACGCCAGCACGCAAAAGGCGCAGGGGCGCAACATCAATTCGGGCCAGGCCCTGTTTGGCGCCGATGAGTTGAACTACATCAGCCAACACTATGTCTACCTCGATCATGACCAGAAATACACCTTGTCGGGTGGTGGACATTATCACTTTGGCGATTCGCAAGTAAGCGCTGACTTCCTCTACGGCAGCGGCCTGCGCATGACCCCGGACGGTGGCGCGCCGAATTCCGGCCATTTGCCAAGTTACTTCACCGTCAACACGGCGCTCACGCATACGTGGAAGAACACGCCGGTGGGCAAGGTGGAAGGACGTTTGGCCCTGATCAACCTGTTCGACAAATCGTATCTGCTGCGCGACGGTTCCGGCGTGGGCGTGGGAGCGCCGCAGTACGGCGCCCGCCGCAGTTTCTACGCAGGCCTCTCAACCAGCTTTTAACCGTTACGCGCGAAGACAGCGGCAGGGAGCAACGCCTGCCGCTGTCGGTTGCCGTCAACTAAGGAGTTATCCCCAGGCGATGCCTTCCTGGCCATGCGCCTGCAAATACGCATTCGCCTGGCTGAACGGCTTGCTGCCAAAGAAACCTTTGCTGGCCGACAATGGCGAGGGATGCGGCGCCGCCAGCACCAGGTGTTTGCCGGGATCGATCAGGGTGCGCTTGGCTTGCGCATAGCCGCCCCACAGGATGAACACGAGATTGTCCCGCTCGGCGGACAGGTAGCGGATGGCGCTGTCCGTCAATTTCTCCCACCCTTTGCCCGCGTGCGAACCGGCCGCCCCCGCGCGCACCGTCAGCACGCTGTTGAGCAGGAATACGCCTTGCTCGGCCCAGTCAGACAAATCCGTGCGCGTGCGCGCCACGCCCACGTCGCTGTGCAATTCCTTGAAGATATTTTGCAGGCTAGGCTGCGGCGGCGTGCCATCGGGAATCGAGAAGCACAGCCCCATGGCCGCACCGGGCGTGTGATACGGATCTTGCCCCAGGATCACGACCTTGACTTGCTCGAACGGCGTCAGGTCGAACGCGCGGAAGATCGTTTTACCCGGCGGAAAACACGGCCCCGCCGCATACTCTTGCTTCACGAAGGCGGCCAGGCGTTCCCAGTAGGGCTGGGCAAACTCGCCCTCCAGCCGCGCCTTCCACGATGCGTCGATGCGTACGTCCATGCGTCACCTCATAGCTTATCCGTCAACCATGCTTTTTCAGCATGCCAGTATAGGACGCTCAGCCGCATGAGGTGGGTACGATACGAACAGGCAAAAAAAAACCGCCCGGCTAAAGCGAACGGTTTTTGATACAGCACAAGGTGCTTAGAAATTCAGCGCCGATTCCACGCCGGCGCTGTGCGCCTGTTCATCCGCGTGGTACGAGCTGCGCACCATGGCGCCGACGGCGGCGTGGGTGAAGCCCATCTTGTACGCTTCTTCCTCAAACATTTTGAAGACGTCCGGGTGCACATAGCGGCGCACGGGCAAGTGGCTGTTCGACGGCGCCAGGTATTGGCCGATGGTCAGCATGTCGATGTCGTGCTCGCGCATATCGCGCATGACTTGCAGGATTTCCTCGTCCGTTTCACCCAGGCCCACCATGATGCCGGACTTGGTTTTCACGTCCGGATACATGGCCTTGAAATCTTTCAGCAGCTTCAGCGAGTGCATGTAATCGGAACCTGGGCGCGCTTCCTTGTACAGGCGCGGCGCCGTTTCCAGGTTGTGGTTCATGACGTCAGGCAAGCCATCCTTGAACAACAGCAACGCTTTTTCCAGGCGGCCGCGGAAGTCCGGTACCAGCACTTCGATGCGGGTATTCGGCGACAGGGCGCGCGTTTGCTGGATGCACTCGACGAAATGGCCGGCGCCGCCGTCGCGCAAGTCATCGCGGTCGACGGAGGTGATGACGACGTAGTTCAAACGCAGCTTGGCGATGGTTTTCGACAAGTTGGCCGGCTCTTCCTTGTCCAGCGGGTCCGGGCGGCCATGGCCGACGTCGCAGAACGGGCAGCGGCGCGTGCACTTGTCGCCCATGATCATGAAGGTGGCCGTGCCCTTGCCGAAGCACTCGCCGATGTTCGGGCAGCTGGCTTCCTCGCACACCGTGACGAGTTTGTTTTCGCGCAGGATGTCCTTGATTTCATAGAAACGGGTCGATGCCGACGCGGCCTTCACGCGGATCCAGTCCGGCTTTTTCAGGCGCTCGACTTGCTCGATCGGAATGATCTTGATCGGGATACGCGACGTCTTGCTGGCGCCTTTTTGCTTTTCGCTCGGGTTGTAGGCGGGAGCGGCGGGGGCGGTGCTGGAAATGGTCTCAGAAGTCATGGCTGCAAGCCCTTGAGGGGCAAAGTTTGGTTTGTTTGCTCAGGCATCCGCTGCCTGAGGCGCGCCTGCGGCGCTGTTTGCTTCGCTTACATCGAGTAATACGGTCAATTCATGGGCCAGGGCCCGCTGCACTTCGGCCAGCGGCGCCACCACGCCCATGCTGCGCATGTCCACCGTCTTCAGTCCGGAATAGCCGCAAGGGTTAATCCAGGAAAACGGCGCCAGGTCCATCGCCACGTTGAGCGATACGCCATGGTAGGTGCAGCCGTTGCCGCGCACTTTCAAGCCCAGCGCGGCGATCTTCGCACCCTTGTCTGGTCCGCCGGCAATATAGATGCCAGGCGCGCCATCGATGCGCTCGCCAGCGAGATTATACGCCGCCAGCACGTTGATGATGGCTTGCTCGATTTTATGCACGAACTGGCGCGCATACAGCTTGCCGCCCGGCTTGTTGCGGCGCAAGTCCATCAGCAGGTAAATCACCACCTGGCCAGGGCCGTGGAACGTCACTTCGCCGCCCCGGTCCGTCTGCACCACGGGAATCGCGTCCGCGCCAGCCAGCAGATGGCCGCGGTCGGCCGCCAGGCCCAACGTAAACACGGGCGGATGCTCGACGATCCACAGTTCGTCGCGCGTGTCCGTCGTGCGCGCATCGGTAAAGGTGCGCATGGCGGCAAAGGTGGGCTCGTAATCGACGCGGCCCAGCTCGCGGATCAGCGCCGTTTCGGTGCGGGTGGTGGTCATGACAGATTCTGTAATCAGCTGCCGGCGCCCTGCGGACGCTGCGGCGAAGCCGTGATTATAAGCCAGGCGGCCATTTCATTCCGGGGCGGACTCTGGCAACAGCAGCAATCTGCCCAATTTTTGTGCAGCGTGGCGTACCTGGGCCAGGCTCAAGGCCGTATAACCGAGCAGCACGGCCGGCGCCAATTTTGCGCCATGGCAAAAGTCGCCGAGCGGCTGCAGCGCCAGCCCTTCCTGCGCGGCGCGCGCGCAAAACACCCGTTCATCGCTGTCCGGCGGCAGCCACAGCACGCAATGGAAACCCGCCTGCTGTCCCGTGATCGTGTAGCGGCCGGACGCGGTCTGCTCGAGACAGACCAGCAACAGGTCGCGCCGCTCCTTGTAGGCCAGCCGCGCCTGGCGCAAATGGCGCACGAAGGCGCCTTCCTCCATCCAGGCGGCCAGCGCCAGCTGTTCCGTCACGCCCACGGAGCGGCCCGTCAACTGCACGATGCGCAGCAACTGCGGGCGCAAAGCGGGCGGCAGCACCATGAAGCCCACGCGCAGGCCGGCAAACAAGGTTTTATTAAAACTGCCACAGTAAATCACGCGCTGGTACTGGTCCAGCGCCTTCAGGGCCGCCAGCGGCGCGCTGTGGTAATTGAATTCACTGTCGTAATCGTCTTCCACCACCCAGGCGCCGTGGTCGTTCGCCCATTCCAGCAAGGCCAGGCGGCGCGTGACGGACATGGTCACGCCCAGCGGCGACTGGTGCGCCGGCGTCACGTACGCGAGGCAGGCGTCCGCGTGCGCGGCCAGGGCGGCGCAATCGATGCCCTCGGCGTCGACGGCAATGTCCACCGGCACGGCGCCGGCCAGGGCGAACAGGGCGCGCGCGGCCGGGTAGCCCGGATCTTCCAGGCAGACTTTGTCGCCATCGCGCACGATGCCGCGCGCCAGCAAGTCGATCGCGTGGCGGATGCCGGTCGTGACAACGATGTCTTGCGGGTCGCAGCGGATGCCGCGGTACTTGGCGAGGAAATCGGCGATCTGCTGGCGCAGCTGGGGCAGGCCGGCCGGCTCGGCGCTGCACAGCTGCTCCGGCGTGACGGCGGCCAGCGCCCGCGTGGCGCACTTGGACCAGGCGGCCATGGGAAACAGGCTGGCGTCGGCGCGCCGCGCAACAAACGGCAAGCCGTCGCGCACGCCCGTGTCCGATGCGGGCGCGGGCGCCACAGCCGGTGCCGCCAGGGTGGCCTCGCCAAAGCCTGCCATCAAAAAACGTTCCGGCACGACGGCGCACACGCGCGTGCCAGAGCCGGGCACGCGCGTCACATACGCTTCCGCGTGCAGGCGGTCGAACACGGTTTCGATGGTGCCGCGCGACAACTCCCACCGTTCGGCCAGGGTACGGCTGGACGGCAAACGGCTGCCGGCCGGCAGCATCTTCGTCAGGATGGCCGAGCGCAGCGCTTCATACGCGCCATCCTGCTTGTTGACGCCTTCCTTGTCGAGCCAGCTGGTCGGGCGAGGCAAGTCCAGGGCGTGCGGTGATTTTCCTCGCGGCATGATAATCGTCCAAGTGGTCCAATGAGTTTTCTGATGAGTGGCACTTCGCATTACACCACAACCATCCTACTCTCACCGTTCCGGTGCGCCAGCGGGGCGCACGCTTGTATGGATCGTATAAACAATGCAGAAACAAATCGCTGTATGGGCCTGGGGCGGCATCGTGCTGCTGCTGGTCTGCCTGTCGCGCATCAGCATCGACATCTATTTACCTTCGCTGCCGGCCATGGCCGATGCCCTGCATGCCAGCGATGCCCAGTTACAACTGACCTTGAGCCTGTTCATGGCCGGTTCGGCCGCCTCGATGCTCGCTTGCGGGCCGCTGGCCGACCGCTACGGACGCCGCCCCGTGCTGCTGGCCGGCACGGGCATTTTTGTGCTCGCCAGCATCGTCTGCACCGTGACCAGCGACGTGCACGTGCTGATCGCCGCGCGCGTGCTGCAAGCGTTCGGCGGCTGCAGCGGCACCATCATCGGCCGGGTCATGGTGCGCGACCGCTTCGATCCCGCCACGCAGGCGCGCATGCTGGGGAAAATTTCGATGGTGATGGGCTTGTCGCCTATCCTCGCGCCGCTGGCTGGCAGCGTGCTCGACGCGGCATTCGGCTGGCGCGCCGTGTTTGGCGTGCTGTGCCTGCTGGGAGCGCTGTCGCTGGGGCTGATCGTCGCGTATGTGCCGGAAACCAGGCCGGCCAGCGTCGTACCACAAGGACATACCCTGGCCCTGTACCGCCGCCTGCTGGGCGATGCGTATTTCCTGCGCTATGCGCTGGCCATCGGCTGCGTGTATTGCACGTATTTCCCGTTCATCGCGGAATCGTCCGTGCTGTTGCAAAGGGGCATGCATCTGTCGCCGCACGCATATGCGCTGGTGTTCGCGCTGACGGTCAGCGGCTATATCGCGGGCTCGAGCCTGTTCCGCGCCCTGGGACCGCGCCTGGGCGCCGATTACATGCTGGGCCTGGCGGTGCTGATCAATGTGGCGGGCGCGGCCAGCCTGTTGCTGGCGGGTACGTTGGCGCCGCGGCAAGTGGCATCGCTGGTGGCGCCCATGCTGCTGGTGATGGTGTCGGTGGGCATGGCCATTCCCGCCTGCCAGCTGGCCGTGCTGCAGCCGTATGGCGACCAGGCGGGCAGCGCCTCGGGCCTGTTCTTCTTCGTGCAGATGCTCATCACGGCCGTTTGCGGCGCCGTCATCGCCGCCATCACGGACGGCAGCGAAAAGCCGCTGCTGTGGGTGACGGCGGCGGCCAGCGCGGCCTTTGCCCTCGTGTGGCGTCTGACTAAATCGGCTGCGGCACCTGGGCCAGCCACTGCTGTACGGCAGGGCGCTGCCACTGGGCCAGCGCATAGTCGCGCAGGGCAGGGGGTACGGGCTCGCCGCTCTTGATCAAACGCAACAGCATCAGGGCCAGGTCCGTGTCGGCGATGCTCCAGGCGCCAGCCAGGTAGTCACCGTGCACAAGTTCGCCCGCGATCTGCAGCAGCTTCGCGGCGGCGGCCTGCGCCGCCGGCGACAGCGGCGCATGGTCCGCGCGGGGCGGGTGGAACACGACGGTGGAATCGCGCTCGCTGCGCAGCGCCAGCAGATCGCTGCGCAGCCACGCCTGCACCTGCCGCGCCCGTGCCCGTTGGCGTACGTCGCGCGGCAGCACCGATGGATAGTCGGGCGCGGCAAAGACGTCGTCGAGATAGTCGGCGATCGCGTTTGATTCCGTCAGGACAAAGCCGGCATGCTCGATGGCGGGCACGCGCTGCGTCAGGCTCAGAGTGCTGAACGGCGGCTGGCGCGCCGCGCCCGCGTCCAGGTCGACGTCCTGCACGGTGAAGGAAACCCGCTTTTCGCTCAGAGCGACAAAGGCGGACAGGGCGTACGGGCTGATGCGGTTGCGGTCGACATACAAAATGAGGGACATGGCGGATTCCTGTGGATAAGTGAACAGGATTCATCATAAAGCGCCGTGTGAAGCTAACAAAACGAGTTATATTCGTTGTTGTTGTTACTTTTATTCACATCAAACGCCATGTCCAGACTGCCTAATTTTTCAGCATTGCGCGCCTTCGAGGCGGCCGCCCGCCACGGCAATTTTTCGCGCGCGGCCGAGGAACTGCACCTGACGCACGGCGCCATCAGCCACCAGGTGCGCAAGCTGGAAGAAGAGCTGGGCTTGCTGCTGTTCCAGCGCAACGGCCGCCACGTGACGGTCACGCCGCAGGGACGGCAATTTGCGCTGGTGCT
Source organism: Janthinobacterium sp. HH104 (assembly GCF_001758715.1). Classification (NCBI taxonomy): domain Bacteria; kingdom Pseudomonadati; phylum Pseudomonadota; class Betaproteobacteria; order Burkholderiales; family Oxalobacteraceae; genus Janthinobacterium; species Janthinobacterium sp. HH104. The sequence continues at coordinate 46,247 of NZ_LRIB01000033.1, forward strand.
GGGCAAGGCTTTTACGGAGATCGCCACGGCGGCGCAAGCGCTGCGGCCCGCGCCCGCCAATACGCGGCTGACGATCACGGCGATTCCCTCATTTGCGGCGCGCTGGCTGGCGCCGCGCCTCGGGCATTTCATCGAACGCCATCCCGGCATCGAAGTGGTGCTGCAAACGAGCGGGGCCTTGCAGGACCTGGAAGGCGAGGGTATCGACGTGGGCATCCGCTTCGGGCGCGGCCATTATCCGGGCTTGCTGGTGCAGCCGCTGATGGGCGACGTGTATTACCCCGTCTGCAGTCCCCATTACCGGGGCGGCAACTTGCCGGCCACGCCGGGCGAACTGGCGCACGCGACCTTGCTGCGCTCGCTCGAACCGTGGCGGCCGTGGCTGCAAGCGGCCGGCTTGCCATTGGCCGAGCCCGTGGGCGGGGTACTGTACGAGGATTTGTCGATGCTGATACGCTCGGCCATCGATGGCGACGGCGTGGCGCTGGTGCGCCATGTGGTGGCGCTGCAGGAGGTGGCGGCGGGGCGGCTGGTGCGTCTGTTCGACATGGCCGTGCCCTGCGCCGATTCGTATTACCTGGTCAGCCCGCCCGCTGCGGCGCAGCGCGAGCCCGTGCGCGCCTTCCGTGCCTGGCTGGGCGAAGAAATCGCCGCCTTCCAGGCACGCGAAGCGCCCACCTTGCTTACATGACGATCTTGACCATCGGGTGGCCCGACAGCGCCGTGTACAGGGCGTCGAGCTGCTCGCGGCTGATGGCGCGCACGGTGACGGTCAGGCCCGTGTAATTGCCCTTGCCCGATGGGCGCTCTTCCATGCGGCCCGCGTGGAAGGTCGGATCGTGGCTGATGACCAGCTCGAGCATGGTCGGCGCGAAGTCGACATGCGTCGGGCCCATGATCTTGATGGGAAAATCGCTCGGGTATTCGATCAGCGATTCGCTGGGAGGAATCGTCACTTCGGTCGGTGGGGTCGTTTGCATGGGAAATCCAATCAGTGCCGGTCAGAACAGGCAGCGCTTATCGCGCGGCGGCTGCATAAAAGCGTATTGTAGCCAACTTTGAGGGCGGCTGCGCCAGCCGCCATGGCGCAGACAGCAAGGCAAAAAAAAAGCCAGCTGGGTAAGCTGGCGGAAAACTATTTCGTTTGGACAAAATAGCCGGAAAAGCGATGCTGTCACTTGGAGGATAAGCAGTGGTCGTACTGTAGACAAACGACGGCGGCTTTACCCCCGGTATGTGACGAACTGCGCATTTCGCGGCTTGAACGTCGATACGGCGCGACAGGCGGCGCGGCCGTCAGCGCTCCACTTCCTGCATCCGGCCATTGCGGCCGGGACCGCCGCGCTCGTTGTTACGCTCATGGTTGCGCTCACGCGGCGGATTGGGGCGCTCGGCACCGCGCACCTCCTGGGACGGACGGGCGGCCGGGGCAGGGATCGGCGGCGGCGCAGGCCGCGGCTGGGCCACGGGCGGCGGGGCAGGCAAGGACGGCGGCGGCGCCGTCTGCAACGCTTCGCGGCGGGGGCCACGCTCGGCGCGGTGCCAGTCGGCGCGGGGCCGCTCCTCGCCACGCCACCCGGGGCGGGCCACATGATCTTGCACGGGCGGCAAGGCCGGCATCGCCGGCATCAAGGGCTGTTGCGGCACCGGCGGCTGGGCCGGCACGGGCGGCCGGTTCGGCTGCATGGGACGCGGTGCCATGTGCGTCTGGCCATCGTCCGTCTGCAAGCGGCCGGGACGGTTGACCCAGTCGCGCCGGGGTTCCCTCGGCTCGGCGGAACGCTGCCAGTTGCCAGCCGGCGCAGGCGCCGTGCTCAACGGCAAGCTTTGCATGACGGGCGGCGGCATGGTGGTGCGGTTGCGGCGCGGCACGTCGACCGTCCGCGAGCCGCCAAAACGCTCGCCGGGCAGCATCGTCATGCCTTCGCGCCGTTCGCGCTCGCCCGCCACGGGGCGGCGCCCCTCGGCCATCCGGTTGATGCGGCGCTCATACTCGGCGCTGGCGCGGTAGCCGGGCACGTAGCGCTCGTGCGGCGACAAAGGAAACCAGCCGACGCCGGGGCGCTGGCCATGCTGTGGTCCGTTATGTGGTCCATGATTACCGCCGACCCAGCCCACCAGCGCCGGCGCCCAGGGCACGCGGCCACGTTCGCGGCCCGGCGCCCAGCCCCAGCGGTGGCCCAGCAGCACCCAGCGGCCGTAGTGCGAGGGCGCATAACCCCACGGCGCATTGTCGACCCAGGTCCAGCCCCACGGCGCGATCCACGTCCAGCGCCCGTCGCTGTACGGCGCCCAGCCGGCCGGCACCGCGCTGGGCAGCCACAAGGGGCCGTATTCCGCGTCTTCCTGCCAGGCGCCGTAGCGGTCCAGCTCTTCATAGCCGGTCGTATCGTCCGTGACATAGCGCAAGGCCGGCGCGGCGGCAGGCAAGGCTTCGGGCCAGTTGTCGAAGGCGATCCGCTGCAAGGCGCCCGTGCGCAGCTCCTCGTCCGTCAGCTCGGCGCGCTTGCCTGCCCGCAAGGTGACGCTGCCCGTCGCGCCATCCACGTCGGCCGCACCGTCGAGTACGCTGACGACGCTGGCGCCGGGCTGGCGCCCCGCCTCGATACGCACCCAGCCCGGCTGGGTCAGGATCACGCGGGCCTGGGCTGTGGTCAGCTCGAAACCGCGCAGCGCGTCGGGATTGCGCACGCGCACGCTGACCGTGCCATAGCTGAGGTGCAATTTGAAACTGTCGTCATCGAGCTCGCTCACTTCCAGCTCGGAATCGCCATCGAGGCGCACGGCGGCCGCGCCCACGCGAAACTCGGCCAGCGCGCCGCGCATCGTGCTCAAACGGTTATCCGTCGTGACGGGCCAGTTCAGCAGGGCGTTTTGCGCATCGCCATCGCCGGCGCGCACCAGCACCTGCCCTTCGACGGTGGAAATACGCCCCACGCGGGCGGGCGGATCCTCGGCCAAGGCCAGGGAGCATGCCGACGACAGCAGCACGGCGCACACGGTGTTGAGCAGAGGGAAAGACAGGATAGGACGCATGGCAGCGCTCCAGGCAGGACTTACAAGGACAACATGCTCCGATTACATCCGCATCAGGCGGACATCGCAAGCGGGCTTACAAATGTTTGCATATTGACTTCGTTCAGGATGCCGTCTGGCCACCGCGCTTGACGAAGAACAGGGCCGCGCCGACAGCCATCAGCAAGCCGCCAAAGAAGCGGTTCTGCTTTTTCACGGCCTTGGCATCGCGGAAAAAACGCTGCATTGACGAGGCGAGGAAGGCATAGCTGTGCATGACGATCTGATCGATCGTGCACATGGTGACGGCCAGGATCAGCAGTTGCGGCAGCAAGGGCGCAGCAGGGCTGATGAATTGCGGCAACACCGCCACCATGAAGATGATGCCCTTCGGATTCGTCACGTTCGTCAAAAAACCCGTCAGCACGCGCCGGCGCCAGGACGGCACCACGGCGTCGGCATGCAGGTCGCCGGCCACCGCCACCTTGGCGCGCCACTGCGACAGGCCCAGGTAGATCAGGTACAGGGCGCCCACCGTCTTGACGATATTGAACGCCACTTCGGAGGCCAGCAGCAGGGAGCCCACGCCGGCGCCAGCGATACCGAGCACCACCAGCAGCCCCAGCTGCAGGCCGAGAATCGTCGCGCTGGCCTTTTTCACCCCGTACGACAGGCCGTGCGACATCGACAGCACGGCGCCCGAGCCGGGTGAGACGGCGATGATGGAGGCGGCGATGACAAAGGTGATCCAGGTAGCAAATGGCATGCGGTTTCCAAAAAATGGTGGAGATCAACAATTTTAACCCGCTCAGTGCGGCCTTGCCGGCCCGCCCTGAGGTAAGATCGCTGTCATGCCTTACCTGGGCCATCCCTTGCCGTACAACCAAGAATAACATCATGAAAAACAACACTTTCCTCGCTCCCCGATTCCCTGTCACCAAAGCGGGAGCGCGCTGAGATGGCCGGCTCCAGCCTGTTGGCCCTGCTCGACGACATCGCCAGCATCCTCGATGACGTTTCCCTGATGACCAAGGTGGCCGCCAAGAAGACGGCCGGCGTGCTCGGTGACGACCTGGCCCTGAACGCGCAGCAAGTGGCCGGCGTGCGCGCCGAACGCGAATTGCCGGTGGTCTGGGCCGTCGCCGTCGGTTCGCTGAAGAACAAGGCCATCCTCGTGCCCGCCGCGCTGGCCATCAGCGCGTTTGCGCCGTGGGCCATCACGCCGCTCTTGATGGTGGGCGGCGCCTACCTGTGCTTCGAGGGTTTTGAGAAGATCGCGCATAAATACCTGCACCCGGACGACAGCCACAAGGCCGAGCTTGCCCAGGCGCTGCGCGACCCGCAGGTCGACCTCGTCGCCTTGGAGAAAGACAAGATCAAGGGCGCCATCCGCACCGATTTCATCTTATCGGCGGAAATCATCGTCATCGCGCTGGGCACGGTGGCCGCGGCCACTTTCGCCGAACAGGTGGCCGTCGTCGTCGGCATCGCCCTCATCATGACGGTGGGCGTGTACGGCCTGGTGGCCGGCATCGTCAAGCTCGATGACGCCGGCTTTTACCTGGCAGCGCGCAAGGGCGCGGGCGCGCTGATGGACGGCGTGCGCGGCTTTGGCCGCATGCTCGTGTCGGCGGCGCCGAAACTGATGAAATTTCTCTCCGTCGTCGGCACCCTGGCCATGTTCATGGTCGGCGGCGGCATTCTGACGCACGGCTGGCCCTGGGCCAGCGGCATGCTGCACCACGCGGAAGAAGCCGTCGGCGGCGTGGCCGGCATCGGCCCCGTGCTGGCAGCCGTCACGCCCAGCCTGATCAACGCGGTAGCCGGCCTCATCGCCGGTGGCCTGGTGCTGGCCGGCGTCACGGCCGTGTCGGCTTTGTTGCGCATGGTCAAGCCAAGCAAATAGGCTTTCTGGTCTGATGGGGCGGCAGGCGCATCCGTGCCTGCCGCCCCGGCCATGCCGGCGGCGCCGTCCGTCCATGGAGACCCTATGCAGACTTCCCCCATCCAACGCCCCAGTAGCGCCTTTATCGGCGCCTCCTGGGCGGCATTGCTGATCGGCGTCATCACCTATCTGTCCGGCCTGTGGAACACCAGCATGGCGCTCAACGAGAAGGGCTATTACTTCACGATCCTCATGTACGGCCTGTTCGCCGCCATCTCGCTGCAAAAATCCGTGCGCGACCGCGCCGAAGGCATCGCCGTGACGGGCATCTATTTCGGCCTGTGCTGGATTTCCGTCCTGCTGGCCTTGCTGCTGCTGACGGTCGGCCTGTGGAACGCCACCCTGCAGAACAGCGAGAAGGGTTTCTATGCGATGGCATTCCTGCTCAGCCTGTTTGCCGCCGTGGCCGTGCAAAAGAATGTGCGCGACGTGGCGCGCGCCTCGGCCGCGACGCCCGCCGAGATACCGGGAACTTAAACACCAGCCGCGTATCTATCCTTGTATCCATCTCAGGAGAGGACGATGAGCGACCAGCAAAAACGTTTGCAGATGGCGCTGGAGGCGGCGCACATGGCGATCTGGGATTCGCGCCTCATCGACGGCCAGGTCATCGACGGCACGGTCAGCTGGTCGGCCAAGGGGGCTGCCTTGCTGGGCCTGGAAGAGCGGGCCCTGACACAGCCATTTCGCACCTTTCTCGGCTTCGTCCATGTGGATGACCAGGGCCCGCTGCTCGAGGTGATGCAGGAAGCCGTGCGCCAGCGCGACGGCTACGCCCTGCAATACCGCGTCGTCTGGCCCGATGGCAGCGAACGCTGGCTGGCGGCCAAGGCGCAAGTGTTCACGGATGCGGATGGCCAGCCCGACCGCACCCTGGGCATCATCTGGGATATCACCGAGCACATGCTGCGCGAACTGCTGATCGCCGAGCGCAAGGAACTGGCCGAAGTGACACTCAGCTCCATCGGCGACGGCGTCATCACCACCGATCCGTTCGGCAAGACCCGCTACCTGAACCGGGTGGCCGAGCAATTGACGGGCTGGAGCAACGAACTGGCACGCGGCATGGATATCAGCCAGACCTTGCCGCTGGTCGACGAACGCACGGGCGAAGCGCTCGAACACGTGGCATACAAATGCCTGCAGCAGCGCCAGGCCATCGGCATTTCAGCGCATTCGCAGCTGGTCACGCGCGATGGACGGCACATCGCCGTGGAAGACTCGGCCGCGCCGATCTGGTCGCGCGACGGCGACATCCTCGGCGCCGTCGTCGTGTTCCGCGACGTCAGCCATGAGCGCAAGCTGAGCCAGCAACTGTCGTGGCACGCCACGCACGATACCCTGACGGGCCTGATCAACCGGCGCGAATTCGAACACCTGGTTGCCGGCGCCCTGCACACGGCCAAGCAGGATGGCCACGTGCATGCGCTGCTGTACCTGGACCTGGACCAGTTCAAGGTCATCAACGATACCTGCGGCCATGGCGCCGGCGACGTGCTGCTGCAGCTGCTGGCGAAAATGCTGCAGGCACAAATGCGCGACAGCGACATCCTCGCGCGCCTGGGCGGCGACGAACTGGGCGTGCTGTTGCCGCACTGTCCGCTCGACCATGCACGCCAGATCGGCGAACAGCTGCGCCAGTCCATCCGCGATTTCCGTTTCGCCTGGGATAGCCGCAGTTTTGAGCTGGGCGTGAGCATCGGCATGGTCGAAATCAGCCAGGACAGCAAGTCCATGAGCGAGCTGCTGAGCGCCGCCGACCAGGCCTGCTACCTGGCCAAGGAGCAGGGCCGCAACCGCATCCATGTCTACCAGGAGTCCGACGTCATGCTGGCCCAGCGGCACGGCGAAATGCTGTGGATTTCGCGCCTGAACGAAGCGTTCGCCCACGATTATTTTCGCCTGTACGCCATGCCCATCGTGCACCTGAACGACAGCCAGGAACACCACGACGAAGTGCTGATCCGCATCCGCAACAGCCAGGGCGACCTGATCTTGCCCGGCGCCTTCATCCCCGCCGCCGAGCGCTACGACATGATGCTGTCCATCGACCGCTGGGTCATCCGTGCCGTCTGCGCGCATATCGAGAGCGTGCGCGACAGCCTGCCGCCGATCGAAGCGATGGCGGAAAGCCGGCGCCGCGCACCTGCCCTGTATTCCGTCAACCTGTCGGGCATGTCGCTGGCCGATGCCGGCTTGCACGACTACATCACCGAGCAGTTCGTGCAATTCGCCATCGCACCCGAGCAGCTCTGCTTTGAAATCACGGAAACGGCCGTCATCGCCAACCTGCCCAAGGCACAAGTGTTCATGCGCCAGCTCAAGGCCATGGGCTGCCGCTTCTCGCTCGACGACTTCGGCAGCGGTTTTTCCTCGTTCGGCTACCTGAAGGCCCTGCCCGTCGACTATCTGAAGATCGACGGCGTCTTCGTGCGCGACATCGCCAGCAACGCCATCAACCGCGCCATGGTCAAGGCCATCAATGAAGTGGGCCACGTGATGGGCTTGAAAACGGTGGCCGAATACGTGGAAGACGAAGCCACCCTGGCCGTCATCCGCGAGCTGGGCATCGACTACGCGCAAGGCTACGCCGTGGGCAGCCTGCGCCCGCTGACGGCGGGCGTGGATTAGCCACCAACGGCAACCAGTAGCTTTAAAACAATGCCGCATTGCTATTGCTAAATGCGTGCAAGCACGACCAATCTGGAGGATTTTGATCTACATCAATAAATTTGCGCAGGCGACTCCTTACACTGATCTCCATTCTTGCAATCGTGCAAGTCTTACTCACCAATTAGCTATTCAACTGATCAGGAAGCCGCGACCATGCGACAAAATTTGCCAGTGACTAACCGTGAAGTCCTCGTCCTGGACGATCAGGCCATCGTGTCGAAAACGGATATGAACGGCAATATCGTGTATGTGAATCCGTACTTCAGCCAGGTCAGCGGCTTCAGCGAGGCCGAGCTGCTCGGTTCGCCTCAGAACATCGTGCGCCACCCGGACATGCCGGCCGAAGCGTTTGCCGACCTGTGGGCCTCGGTCCAGGCCGGCACGCCGTGGACGGGCCTGGTCAAGAACCGCTGCAAGAACGGCGACTTTTACTGGGTGCGCGCCAACGTCACGCCGATCCGCGAAGCGGGCAAGACCATCGGCTACATGTCCGTGCGCGTCAAGGCTGACAAAGATCAGGTGAAAGCGGCCGAGGAAGCCTACGCGGCCATCCGCAACAAGGAAGGCGGCAACATCGTCATCAAGCACGGCCAGATCGTGCGCCCGGGCCTGGCGCACCTGCTGCACAATCTGACGCACATGTCGCTCAACCTGCGCATCTGGGCCGCCACCTCCATCGTCAACTGTCTGCAACTGCTGGTGTGCGTCATCAGCCTGTTCGCCAGCGGCGGCAAGATCACCAATTACGCCATCTTCGGCGCCACCCTGTTCGGTTTCCTGATCAACGTTTTCCTCTGGTACACCTTGCGCATGTCCGTGCTCAAGCCGCTGGGCAAGGCCCTGAACGGCGCACGGGCGATTGCCGCCGGCGACCTGTCGGGCAGTTTCGAGACGGACAGCACGGATGAAATGGGGCAATTGCTGCGCGCGCTGCAACAGATGAACAGCAACCTGATCGCCACCATCCGCGACGTGCGCATCAACGTGGAAACCATGGCCGTGGCCACCAGGCAAATCGCCGTCGGCAATATGGATTTGTCGGGCCGCACGGAATCGCAGGCGGCCAGCCTGGAAGAGACGGCTTCAAGCATCGAGGAATTCTCGTCGACCGTGAAACAGAATGCGGACAATTCCGTGCAAGCAAACGAGCTGGCCGTGGCCGCCTCGAAAGTGGCCGTGCAGGGCGGCGAGATCGTCTCCGAAGTGATCACCACCATGGACGACATCAACACTTCCTCGAAGAAAATCGTCGACATCATCGGCCTGATCGAAGGCATCGCCTTCCAGACCAACATCCTGGCCCTGAACGCGGCCGTGGAAGCGGCGCGTGCCGGCGAGCAGGGCAGGGGCTTTGCCGTCGTGGCGGGCGAAGTGCGCAACCTGGCGCAGCGCTCGTCCGTGGCGGCCAAGGACATCAAGCAATTGATTGAAATTTCCGTCGGCAAGGTGGGCGCCGGCATGCTGCAGGTGAACCGCGCCGGCGCCACCATGGAGCAGGTGGTCAGCTCCGTCAAGCAGGTGACGGCCATCATGCAGGAAATCTCGATCGCTTCGCGCGAACAGAGCATCGGCGTCGACCAGGTCAACCAGGCCATCGCCCATATGGACCAGGTGACGCAGCAGAACGCGGCCCTCGTGGAAGAAGCCGCCGCGGCCGCCACGCGCCTGGCGGAAGAAGCGGCCAGCCTGTCGCAAGCCGTGAGCCTGTTCAATTTCGGCAAGATGCCGCCACCGCGCCGCGTCGCCATGCCCAGCGGCAAGGGCGGCGCCGCGAACGCCGGCAAGCCCACCGCCATGAAACGCCTGGCCGCCTAAACCTTTCAAGACTTCATACACATCATGCCTACACTACTCAGCAGTGCTTCCGCCGACCTGGACGCCGTCGTCGAATTCGACCCGGTCATCATCGGCAAGATGAGCCAGTCCGGCCCCCGCTACACGTCCTATCCGACCGCCGACCGTTTCCATGCCGACTTTGGCTATGGCAACTTCCTCGAAGCGCTGGCCGCCCTGCGCATGCGCGGCGGCCGCCGTCCGCTGTCGCTGTACGTGCACGTGCCGTTCTGCGACACCCTGTGCTACTACTGCGCCTGCAACAAGATCATCACGAAAGACCGCAGCAAGGCCGCCACCTATCTCAGCTATCTGAAACAGGAAATCGCCATGCAGGGCAAGCTGTTTGCCGGCATGAACCAGATCGAGCAATTGCACTTCGGCGGCGGCACGCCCACCTACCTGAGCGAAAAGCAGATGGACGAACTGATGGCGCACCTGCGCCAGCATTTCGAATTCGCTTCCGATGAAGACGGCGAGTATTCGATCGAGATCGACCCGCGCACCGTGTCGCGCGAGCGCGTGTTTTCGCTGCGCGCGCAAGGTTTCAACCGCATCAGCCTGGGCGTGCAGGATTTCGACGCCGACGTGCAAAAAGCCGTCAACCGCATCCAGCCGGAAGCGGAAACGGTAGCCATCATGCAGGCGGCGCGCGACGCCGGTTTCCGCTCGATCAGCATCGACCTGATCTACGGCTTGCCGAAACAGAACCTGGAAACGATGACGGAAACGCTGCGCAAGGTGATCAACGCCAGCCCCGACCGCATCGCCCTGTACCACTACGCGCACATGCCGCATCTGTTCAAGCCGCAGCGCCGCATCCTCGACGCCGACATGCCCGACAGCGCCACCAAGCTGGCCATGCTGGGCCTGTGCATCGCGCGCCTGACGGCCGCCGGCTACGTCTACATCGGCATGGACCATTTCGCCAAGCCAACGGACGACCTGGCCGTGGCGCAGCGCCAGGGCCGCTTGCACCGCAACTTCCAGGGCTATTCCACGCGCGCGGAAGCGGACCTGATCGCCTGCGGCGTGTCGGCCATCAGCTCCGTCGGCGCCGTCTACAGCCAGAATGAAAAGACGCTCGACGCGTACTATGAAAAGCTCGACGAAGGCGTGCTGCCGATCGCGCGCGGCATCAAGCTCGACACGGACGATTTGTTGCGCCGTATCATCATCCAGATGCTGATGTGCAATTTCGAATTGTCGATCGCCAGCATCGAGCAGGCACACCCCGTGCAATTTCGCAGCTACTTTGCCAGCGAGCTGGACAAGCTGCGCGAACTGGCGCGCGACGGCTTGCTCGTCATCGAGGAAGACTGGCTGACGGTGACGCCGAAAGGGCGCTTGTTGATCCGCAATATCTGCATGGTCTTCGACCGCTACCTGACCATGGCGCGCGCCAATACGGCACCGGACGCGGTGCAGCCGCTGCGCTACTCGAAAACGGTGTAGCGCCACGCGATGAACGCCCTCAGCCTCGTGCCCATGTTCCTCGTCGGCCTGGCCGGCAGCGTGCACTGCATCGGCATGTGCGGCGGCATCGTGGGCGCGTTGTCGCTGGGCGGCGGCGCACCGGCCCCAACACGTCCCGTGATCGCCATCGCCGTGGCACGGCCGGCATTGCAGACAACCTTGCAATCGAACGTGCTGCGCGTGCTGGCCTACAACGGCGGGCGCATCGGCAGTTACATATTGGCCGGCGCCCTGGCCGGCAGCCTGGCGGGCGCGGGCATGCTGCACCTGGCGTCACTACAAGTGGCCGGCTACTGGCTGGCCAACCTGATGCTCGTCGCTTTGGGCCTGTACCTGATGGATGCCTGGCGCGGCCTGGCCCATCTGGAAGCGGCCGGCAACGTCGTCTGGCGCCGCGTGCGGCCCCTGCTGAAACCGCTGATGCCGATGGATACGCCGTTCAAGGCGCTGGCTGTGGGCGGGCTGTGGGGATGGCTGCCGTGCGGCATGGTCTACAGCGCGCTGCTGACGGCCATGATGCAGGGCTCGGCCCTGAACGGCGCGGCCACGATGGCCGCCTTCGGCCTGGGCACCCTGCCCACTTTGCTGGGCATGGGTTTGCTGGGCACGCGCTTGCGCACGCAGATGCAGCGCCGTCCCGTGCGCATCGCCAGCGGCTTGCTGGTGCTGGGCTTTGGCTTGCTGGGCCTGCTGCGCGCCGCGAATGGCGTCTCGCTGGGCTGGCTCGACGCCCTGTGCGTCACGGGCCATCCATGAAAAGACGCTTGAAAACAAACCTATGAATGCTGTTTTACAACCCTCCGCCTGCTTCCATTGCGGCTTGCCCGTGCCCGCAGGCTCCAGCTGGAACGTCACCATCGACGACGTGCCGCGCGCCATGTGCTGCCCCGGCTGCGAAGCCGTGGCGCAAACCATCGTCGACATCGGCCAGAGCGCGTACTACCGCGACCGCGACGAATATGCCGTCAATGCGGCCGATGCGAACATGGTGCCGCCCGAACTGCGCCTGTACAGCAATGACGACGCGCAATTCGCGCGCGACGCCAGCAGCTGCGAAGCGACCCTGTCCGTCGAAGGCATCCGCTGCGCCGCCTGCGTCTGGCTGATCGAGCGCCAGCTGACGCGCCTGCCAGGCGTGCAGGCGGCCAGCCTGAACGTCGCCACGGAGCGCCTGTACGTGCGCTGGAGCCGCGCCCAGTGCGAACCGGGCGACATCCTGCAAGCCGTGCGGCAAGTCGGCTACACGGCCTATCCGTATGACGCCGTGCGCCATGGCGAACGCCTGCAAAAAGCCAGCAAGACCCTGGGCCGCCAGCTGTTCGTGGCCGGCCTGTCGATGATGCAGGTGATGATGTACGTGGCGCCCGCCTACCTGGCCGAGGATGGCACCTTGGACGACAATATGGCCAGCCTGATGCGCTGGGCCAGTCTGCTGCTGACCCTGCCCGCCATCTGTTACTCCGCCATGCCATTCTTCCAGGGCGCCTGGGCCAGCTTGCGCGCGCGCACCCTGGGCATGGACGTGCCCGTCGCGCTGGGCATCCTGGCGGCCTTCTTCGGCAGCGTGGTGGCGACCTTTACGGGCCGCGGCGAGGTGTATTACGACTCGGCCACGATGTTCATCTTCCTGCTGCTGTGCAGCCGCTATTTCGAGCTGCAGGCACGCCGCAAGGCCGCTTCCGCGCTCGAGCGCCTGCAGCACGCCTTGCCTGCCTCTGCCTCGCTGATGGCGGGCTTTCCCGACAACCGCGCCACCACCCTGGTGCCGGCCGGTAGCCTGGCCGTGGGCGACATCCTCCTGGTCAAGCCGGGCGAAGCGATCGCCGCCGACAGCGTCATCATCGAGGGGAGCAGTGCGCTGGACCTGTCGCTGCTGACGGGCGAAAGCGCGGCCCAGCGACGCAAGACAGGTGAACAGGTGCCGGGCGGGGCGATCAACGCCAGCGCGGCGCTGATCCTGCGCGTGCTGAAACCGGCACGCGAAAGCACCCTTTCCGATTTATTGAAACTGATCGAGCGGGCCGGCAGCGGCAAGCCGCAGATCGCGCAGTGGGCCGACAAGGTCGCCGCCTGGTTCGTCCTGGGCCTGCTGCTGTTCGCCGTCGCCGTGTTCGCCTTCTGGAGCTGGCATGACCCGGCACAGGCCTGGCCCGTGGCGATTGCCGTGCTGGTCGTGTCTTGCCCGTGCGCGCTGTCGCTGGCCACGCCGACGGCGCTGGCGGCCGCCACCGACAGCCTGCTGCGGCGCGGCGTGCTGATCGTCCAGCCCCACGTCCTGGAAACCCTGCACCGCGCCACCCACATCGTCTTCGACAAGACGGGCACCTTGACCCTGGGCCGGCCCGTGCTGCGGCAAATCGAGGGACTCGGCAGCCTGAGCGAGGACGATTGCCTGCAGGTGGCCGCCGCGCTGGAAGCGGGCAGCGCCCATCCGCTGGCGCAGGCGATCCTGGCAGCAGCGGATGAGTTGCCAGGACAGCAACTTCGCATGCATGCGCAACAGTTGCAGGAAGTGCAAGGCCAGGGCCTGGAAGGCATCGTCGACGGCGTGCGCTACCGCCTGGGCAATGCGGCCTTTGTCGCCGCCATCGCCGGGCCGCCGCTGGGCGACACGGCCATCGGCATGCAGGGCATGACGCCGCTGTATCTGGGCACGCAGGGCCGCTGGCTCACGCGTTTCCTACTCAGCGACGCGCTGCGCCCGGAAGCGCGCGACGTGGTCGCGTATTTCCACCGGCGCGGCAAGCAGGTCGTACTGCTCAGCGGCGACCAGGAAGCGCTGACGCAAAGCGTAGCGACGGAACTGGGCATCAACACGGCATGCGGCGAATGCCTGCCCGATGAAAAGCTCGATTTCGTGCAGCAACTGCAGGCAACGGGCGCCGTCGTGGCGATGGTGGGCGATGGCATCAACGACGCGGCCGTGCTGAGCGGCGCCGACGTGTCCTTCGCCATGGGTTCCGGCGCCGCGCTGGCGCAGGCGCATGCGGACACGGTGCTGCTGTCGAGCCAACTGGTGTCCGTGCTCGACACGGCGAAGACGGCCGCGCGCAGCATGCGCATCATCCGCGAGAACCTGGGCTGGGCCACCCTGTACAATCTGACGGCCATCCCGGCCGCCGCGCTGGGTTTCTTGAACCCCTGGCTGTCCGGCGTCGGCATGGCTGCCAGTTCGGCCGTCGTCATCGCCAACGCCCTGCGCCTGCGGAAAGCCTGAACATGGAAGCACTGTATCTCCTCATCCCCTTGAGCGTCGTGGTCGTCTTCATCGCCCTGTGGGTGTATTTCACGGCCTCGGACGGCGGCCAGTTCGACGATCTCGTCGGACCTGGCCTGCGCGTGCTGCAGGACGACGACACGCCGCCCCAGCCGGCGCCCGGCGAACCGCATCCCTGACCGCACCATCCCGGCCGGCGCGTCTGCCCCCAATCCGCCCGGATTGCAGGGATCTTGTATGGCTTTTTTGAGCGGAATTTGACCGAAATACCGCTTTATTTCGATGCCAGTTCGCTACGCTTATTTCATCCGGGGAATTTTGATCCACATCAAAGTTTTTTCACGGTCAAACACTTACTCTCTGGCCACCATCATAAATAGTAATTCCAGGGAGAGTCTTTGTGGATCAATCGCTGAACTATAACTACAAGATCGTGAAGCAATTCGCGGTCGCTACTGTGGTATGGGGCATCATAGGCATGCTGGTTGGCGTTATCATCGCCGCTCAGCTGGCCTGGCCTGCCCTGAACCTCGACATACCATGGCTGACATACGGACGCCTGCGTCCGCTGCACACGAATGCGGTGATTTTCGCCTTCGGCATCTGCGGCCTGTTCGCTACCTCGTACTACGTCGTGCAACGCACCTGCCAGGTGCGCCTGTTTTCCGACAAGCTGGCCGCCTTCACCTTCTGGGGCTGGCAAGCCGTGATCCTGTGCGCCGTCGTTACCCTGCCCATGGGCATGACACGCGGCAAGGAATACGCGGAACTGGAATGGCCTATCGCCATCCTCATCGCCATCGTCTGGATCGCCTACGCCATCGTGTTCTTCGGCACGCTGATCAAGCGCAAGGTCAAGCACATCTACGTGGCCAACTGGTTCTTCGGCGCCTACATCCTGGCCGTGACGATTTTGCACGTGGTCAATGGCGCCGTCATGCCAGCCTCGTTCACGAAATCGTATTCCGCCTATGCGGGCGTGCAGGACGCCATGATCCAGTGGTGGTACGGCCATAACGCGGTGGGTTTCATCCTGACCGCCGGCTACCTGGGCATGGTCTACTACTTCATCCCGAAACAGGCCGAGCGCCCCGTGTACTCGTACCGTCTGTCGATCGTCCACTTCTGGGCACTGATCTTCACCTACATGTGGGCGGGCCCGCATCACCTGCACTACACGGCATTGCCTGACTGGACGCAATCGATCGGCATGGTCTTCTCGCTGGTCCTGCTGGCGCCAAGCTGGGGCGGCATGATCAACGGCATCATGACCCTGTCGGGCGCCTGGCACAAGCTGCGCACCGACCCGATCCTGAAATTCATGATCGTCTCGCTGTCGTTCTACGGCATCGCCACCTTCGAAGGTCCGATGATGTCGATCAAGACCATCAACTCGCTGTCGCACTACACCGACTGGACCGTTGCCCACGTGCATGCGGGCGCTCTGGGTTGGGTGGGCTTCATCACCATGGGTTCGATCTACTACCTGCTGCCGCGCCTGGCTGGCCGCACGCAGATGCACAGCACGCGCCTGGTCGACGTGCACTTCTGGGTGGCCACCATCGGCATCGTGCTGTACATCGCCGCCATGTGGATCGCCGGCGTGATGCAGGGCCTGATGTGGCGCGCGGTCAATCCGGACGGCACCCTGACCTACACCTTTGTCGAGAGCGTGAAAGCGACGTATCCGTACTACGTGGTGCGCGTGGCCGGTGGCCTGCTGTACCTGTCGGGTATGTGCATCATGGGCTACAACACCTGGATGACCCTGCGCGGCAGCAAACTCCCCGTCGCCCGCATTCCGGAACTGAACGCGGCGCACGCCTGATAGGAGCGAAAGCAAATGAAATTTTCACATGCATGGATTGAGAAAAACCCCTGGCTGCTGATCGCCCTGGTCACGGTGGTGATCAGCATCGGCGGCGCCGTCGAGATCGTCCCCCTGTTCTTCCAGAAGAGCACGACGGAACCGGTCGCCGGCCTGAAACCGTATTCGCCGCTGCGCCTGGCGGGCCGCGACATTTACGTGCGCGAAGGCTGCTACAACTGCCACTCGCAGATGGTGCGTCCGCTGCGCGCGGAAACGGAACGCTATGGCCACTATTCGGTCGCCGGCGAGTTCGTCTATGACCGTCCGTTCCAGTGGGGTTCCAAGCGCACGGGGCCCGACCTGGCCCGCGTGGGCGCCCGCTACAGCGACGAATGGCACCGCACGCACTTGAACAACCCGCGCGACGTGGTGCCCGAGTCGAACATGCCGTCCTACCCCTGGCTGGCGAAGACCAAGCTGGTGCCTGACGAAATCGTGCCGAAGATGCGCGCCCTGAAACGCCTGGGCCAGCCGTACAGCGAGGAAGAAATCGCCGCCGGCCCCGCGCAGCTGCAGGACAAGACGGAAGAAGACGCCCTGGTCGCCTATCTGCAAGGCCTCGGTACATTAATCAAAACAAGGAATTAGCATGGCAATCGAAAACCTGTTTGACAGCGCCAGCAGCGTCATGACGGTGGTTTCCTTTACGACGTTCGTGGGCATCCTGTGGTGGACGTTCAGCCGCAGCAACAGCGACTTCGACGCGGCGGCACGCCTGCCGTTCGCCGACGACGCGCTCGACTATCCGGCCGAGGCCGAGATGAACCTGGCGAAGGAGCATAACCATGGCTGACTTTACCAATGGCTTCTGGAATATCTACATCATCGTGCTGTCCCTGCTGGGCATCATCGGCTGCGGCGTGCTGCTGTACTCGCAGTCGAAAGTGAAAGTGGTCGCCGGCGCCCCCGCCGACGGCACCACGGGCCACGTCTGGGACGAGGACTTGAAGGAACTCAATACGCCGATGCCGCGCTGGTGGATGTGGCTGTTCTACATCACCATCGTCTTCGCGCTGGCCTACCTGTTCCTGTATCCGGGCCTGGGCAACTATGCCGGCAGCCTGGGCTGGAAATCGACGGGCCAGTACGAGGAAGAGCTGAAGAAGGCGGAAGCCGACTACGGCCCCCTGTTCAACAAGTACCTGAGCCAGGACTTGAAGACGGTGGCCGCCGACCCGCAGGCGCAAGCCATCGGCCAGCGCCTGTTCCTGACCTACTGCGCGCAATGCCACGGTTCGGATGCGCGCGGCAACAAGGGCTTCCCCAACCTGACGGACAAGGACTGGCTGTATGGCGGCGAACCCGACATCATCAAGACCACCATCCTGCACGGCCGCAATGGACAGATGCCACCGATGGGCGCCGCCCTCGGTTCCGAAAAGGATGTCGAGAACGTGGCCCATTATGTGCTCAGCCTGTCCGGTTCGACCTCGGATCCCGTCAAGTCCGTGCTGGGCAAAGCCAAGTTTGGCGCCTGCATGGCCTGTCATGGCGCCGATGCGAAGGGCAACCAGATGCTGGGTGCGCCGAATCTGACGGACAAGGTCTGGCTGTACGGCGGCAGCGCCGATACCATCATGGAAACCGTACGCAAGGGACGCAGCAACACCATGCCGGCCTTCAGCGATTTCCTCGGCGAGTCCAAGGTACACGTGCTGTCGGCGTATGTCTGGAGCCTGTCGAATCCTCAGACGCCCGTGAAATGATGTAATGGAACCTCAAGTCATCAAGATGTATGCGGCCCGCGAGCAGATCTACCCTCGCGAGGCCAAAGGACGCTACGCTACCTGGCGATGGGTATGCGTATGGCTTACCCAGCTCGCGTTCTACGGCTTGCCGTGGTTGACCTGGAATGGCAGGCAAGCCCTGCTGTTCGACTTGACCACGCGCAAGTTCTACATTTTCGGCGTCGTGCTGTGGCCCCAGGATTTCATCTATCTGGCGGCCCTGCTGATCATCTGTGCGTATTTGTTGTTCCTCGTCACGGCCATTGCCGGGCGGGTGTGGTGCGGGTTCTCTTGCCCGCAAACGGTATACACGGAAATCTTCCTGTGGGTCGAACGCCGCATCGAGGGCACGCGCAGCGCGCGCATGGCCCTCGACAAGCAGGGCCCGTCCGTGCGCAAGGCATTCAAGAAGACGGCCAAGCATGTGGTATGGGGCGCCATCGCCCTGTGGACGGGCTTTACCTTTGTCGGCTACTTCACGCCGATCAAGGAACTGGCGCGCGAGGTGACCACCCTCAATTTCGGTCCCTGGGAATGGTTCTGGGTCTTGTTCTACAGCCTGGCAACCTACGGCAACGCGGGCTGGCTGCGCGAGCAGGTGTGCAAATACATGTGCCCCTACGCGCGCTTCCAGAGCGCCATGTTCGACCAGGACACCCTGATCATCACCTACGATGCCAAGCGCGGCGAACCACGCGGCGCCATGAGCAAGAAGGCCGGCAACAACGACAAGCTGGGCGATTGCATCGACTGCACCCTGTGCGTGCAGGTGTGTCCGACCGGCATCGATATCCGCAACGGCCTGCAGTATGAATGCATCGGCTGCGCCGCCTGCGTCGATGCCTGCAACAGCGTGATGGACAAGGTCGAGCGGCCGCGTGGCCTGATACGCTACAGCACCGACCATGCGATGGAAAACAACTTCAATTCGAAGCAGATACGCCAGCGCGCCATGCGCCCGCGCGTCCTGATCTACACTTCCATCCTGGCCCTGATCATCATCGCCGTATGTACCTCGCTGGCCCTGCGCACGCCCCTGAAAATGGACGTGATCCGCGACCGCGGTTCGATGGGACGCGAAGTGGAAGACGGCATGATCGAAAACGTCTACCGCCTGCAGATCATGAACACGTCCGAGCAAAGCCAGCATTTTAAAATCAGCGCTTCCGGCTTGCCGGGCCTGACCTTGCTGACGCGCGAAGAAGTGACCTTGCAGCCGACGGAAACGCTGGGCTGGCCGATCCGCCTGCGCGTGCCGCACGGCGTGGGCGAGAAGGGCTCGAACAAGATTGCGATCGAATTGCAATCGCTGGACGACCCGTCGCTGCATGTGCGTGAAAGCGCGGTCTTCATCGTGCCGCGTTAATGCAGGAAGGCCGGTCCCCGCATGGGGGCTGGCCGTTTACACAGGAGAAATACCATGTCCGACAGTCTGAAACTGCAGCCTCCCGTTGCACCGTGGTACAAGCACCGCTGGCCATGGCTGCTGATGATCGGTCCCGGCCTGTCCGTGGTCGTCGGCAGCTTCATGGGCTATATCGCGTTTACGCAGCCCGACGCGCTGGTGGTGGGCGATTATTACAAGCAGGGCAAGGCGATCAACCAGGATTTGAAGCGCGACACGATCGCCAGCGACCTGGCGATGGATACGAGCCTGGCGTACGACGTGGCGTCAGCGCGCCTGACCGGTTCCGTGCACAGCTTCGGCAAGGCCTATCAGGGGCCGTTGCAGCTGCACCTGGCGCATGCGACTTTGCCGGAAAAGGATATCAAGCTGCTGGTGCAGCCCGATGCGGCCGGCAATTTCTCGGTCGCGCTGCCGATGCTCGAGCGCAGCCGCTGGCAGGTGCTGGTGGAAAACGACAAGCGCGAGTGGCGCCTGTCCGGCATCTGGACCTGGCCCGTGCAGCGCAGCATCGCGCTGCATGCGGACGAAGAGTTATAAGCCTTACTTGCAGACGTCGGTACCGGCCGTAATGGCTTTCAGCTTGGCTGGTTGCAGGATCTCGATCTCGCGGTTCGAGACGCGCAGCCAGCCTTCCTTCTTGAATTTCGACAATAAACGGCTGACGCTCTCGATGGTCAGGCCCAGGTAGTTGCCGATTTCCTCGCGCGACATGCGCAGCTGGAATTTGCTGCTCGAATAGCCGCGCGCTTCGTAGCGCGACGCCAGGTTGACGATGAAGGCGGCAAAACGCTGCGTCGCCTGCATATTGCCCAGCAACAGCATCACGCTTTGCTCGCGCGTGATTTCCTGGCTCATCATGCGGTGGAAATGCCGCAGCAGGGTCGGCATATTGCCCAGCAATTGTTCCAGGCTGGAAAACGGGATTTCACACACTTCGCTGTCTTCCAGCGCCACCGCATTACAGTGGTGGCGGTCGGCGCTGATGGCGTCCATGCCCAGCAGTTCGCCGGCCATCTGGAAACCCGTCACCTGCTCCTCGCCGCCCGGATTGATCTGGTACGTCTTGAAGTGCCCCAGCCGGATCGCGTACAGGTTCTGGAACGAGTCGCCGATGCGGAACAGCGAGGCGCCGCGCACGATCTTGCGGCGGCGGCCGATGATCTGGTCCAGCCTGTCCATGTCGCCCATATCGAGGCCCATCGGCAGGCACAATTGATGCATGCTGCAGGTCGAGCATCGCGCACGCAACGCTTCCACGGTCACTGTGGGCAAGGTTGGAGTGAGTAGCGCTTCAGTCATGTCGGTACCTTTTAGAAAATGCAACAACAAGTTTACTGCATACAGGGTTGC
Source organism: Janthinobacterium sp. HH104 (assembly GCF_001758715.1). NCBI lineage: Bacteria > Pseudomonadati > Pseudomonadota > Betaproteobacteria > Burkholderiales > Oxalobacteraceae > Janthinobacterium > Janthinobacterium sp. HH104. Next base: position 66,761 of record NZ_LRIB01000033.1, read on the forward strand.
CGTGTGCCAATTTCACCGCAATTTCGGCGAATAAACGACGTTCCGACTTTAATTATATGGCAACATCGTCAAAAGCCCATGCGGGGAGGGCCATTTGCGCGGCGCCGCTTGCCAACTTGATGTATTGATAGGAAAATTCCTAACAGCATTATCTGCCGCCTGTGCCGCCCGGTACTGAAAAGGAAATCATGAAGCCTCTCGGCATCAAAGCAAAAGTCGCGCTGGCCACCAGCCTGACCTCGATCGCCATGATCGCGCTGGTCACCATGATCCAGGTGCAGCATATGCGCGACGACTTCACGCGAGTACTGCTGAGCCAGCAGTCGTCCCTGATCAGCCGCACCGCTGCCGAGCTCGACGACAAGCTGGGCATGCTGCTGCAGATCGTCACCCTGACGGCCAGGCAGCAGCCGCCGGAATTGATGGCCCAGCCGGCCCAATTGCGCGAATACTATTCGCGCCGCTCGATGCTGGTGCTGTTCGACGACGTGCTGGTGCTCGATGCACATGGCGCCGTCGTGGCCGACATGCCGGAAGTGGCGGGGCGCGCCGGCATCAACGTTGCCGAGCGCGAGTATTTCCAGACCGTGCTGCGCACGCGCCAGCCCATGATCACCGAGCCGATGCTCGGCAAGTCGAGCGGCATGCCCATCGTGCAGATGGTGGCGCCCGTGCTGGCCGCCGATGGCCAGGTGGCCGGCGTGGTGATCGGCGTGCTGCGCCTGTACAAGGACAACCTGCTGGGGCGTCTGCGCTCGGAAAAGATCGGCAAGAGCGGCTATTACTTCATCCTCACGCGCGGCGCCGTGCCGCGCTACGTGCTGCATCCCGATACCAGCCGCTTGCTGCAGCCGCGCCAGCCGAACGCCAACCTGACGACGACCCAGCTGCTGAAGGAAGATGGCGAAGGCAGCATGGTCAGCACGAACAGCCGCGGCATCACGGCCGTCAACAGCTTCAAGCGTTTGAAATCGGTGAACTGGCTGCTGGCTACCTCGCTGCCCGTCGCGGACGCCTTCGAACCGTTCGATGGCGTGCTGTACCGGCTGGTGCTGTGGAGCATCCTCGCTTCGCTGCTAGCCGCATTTGTTCTGGGCTGGGTCACCGTGCGCCTGCTGTCGCCGCTGGTGCGCCTGCGCGACACCCTGCTGGCCCTGCGTACCAGCGGCAGCCGTTTCACCCCCGTGCCGGTGCAGCAGCGCGACGAGATCGGCGAACTGACGGAGGCGTTCAACGGCCTGATGAGCGAGCGCGACCGCCTGCAGCAGGAACTCGAATCGCGCGCGGCGGAACTGGAGCAGGAACGCGACCGGGCCGAGGCCGCCAACCGCGCGAAGAGCGATTTCGTGGCCAACATGAGCCATGAAATCCGCACGCCCCTCAATGCCGTGCTGGGCATGGTGTATTTGCTGGGCAATACCAAGCTCGATACGGAACAGCGCAAGTATCTGACCATGGTGCGCGTGGCGGGCCAGTCGCTGCTGGGCATCCTCAACGACGTGCTCGATTATTCGAAGATCGAGGCGCGCCGCATGGAACTGTCGCCCGTCGAATTCGACCTCGACGAAGTCATGAATACCCTGGCCACGACGATGACGATGAATGCGGGCGAAAAGGAGCTGGAACTGGCCATCGCCGTCGAGCCCGACGTGCCGCGGCGCCTCGTGGGCGACGCCCAGCGCCTGCAGCAAATCCTCGTCAACCTGGCCGGCAACGCCATCAAGTTCACGGAGAACGGCGAAGTGGTGGTGGCCGTCAGCCTGGCCGAGAGCAGGAGCGAGAGCGGCCGCGCCTGGCTGCGCTTCGAAGTGCGCGACACGGGCATCGGCATGACGGAACTGCAGCAACAGCAGCTGTTTGCCGCGTTTTCGCAGGGCGACCAGAGCATCACGCGCCGCTTCGGCGGCACGGGCCTGGGCCTGGCCATCAGCAAGCAGCTGATCCACATGATGGGCGGCGACATCGCTGTCGCCAGCAGCGAAGGCAAGGGCAGCCGCTTCTGGTTCAGCGTGCCGTTCGAGATGCTGGCGCAGCCGGCCGAAACGCGGCGCACGCCGGCCCTGGGCCAGCTGCGCCTGCTGGTGGCCGACGATAACCGCACCACGCGCGAACTGATCGTCAAGCTGATCGAGGCATGGGGCTGGCTGGCCGACGAAGTCGATTCCGGCTTTGCCGCCATCGAACTGTACCGCGAGCGCCTGGCGCAGCAGCAACCGTACGACGTGGTGCTGGCCGACTGGCACATGCCCGTCATGGACGGCCTGGCCACGGCCAAGGCCATCCGCCAGGCGGCCAGCGGCCAGCGCCAGCCCATCGTGGTGATGGTCAACGCCTTCGCCCGCAACCACCTCGAGGAAATCTCCAGCGCGGCCGAGGCCGACGTCGTGCTGATGAAGCCGATCACGGGATCGAGCCTGTTCGATGCCCTGCATCAGGCCCTGATCACGAAGAACGACGGCGGCGAGCAGCGCATCCTGCACCAGCCGCTGGGCACGGAACTGGCCGGCGTGCATTTCCTGCTGGTGGAAGACAATCATTTGAACCAGGCCGTGGCGCGCGGCATCCTCGAACACATGGGCGCCACCCTCGACGTGGTAGGCGACGGCTTGCAGGCCGTGGAACGGCTGCGCACGGAAGCGCTGCGCTACGACATCGTGCTGATGGACATGCAGATGCCCGTCATGGACGGTTTCAGCGCCACCCACATCATCCGTACGGAACTGCGCCTGAGCCTGCCCGTGATCGCCATGACGGCCGGCGTGCTGGCGTCCGAGCGCGAGCGCTGCATGACGGCCGGCATCAGCGACTTCATCGCCAAGCCCGTGGTGGTGGAAGAGATGATGGAAGTCATCCTGCGCCACCTGCCCAAGCGCCCGCAAGTGCAGACGGCCGAGCCCGTACGCGTCGCCGATGAAGAAGTGTTTTCCATGGCGCCGCTGATGCGCGTGATGGGACGCGACGCGAAGGGGCGCGGCGTGCTGCGGCGCATGGTCGAAGACGCGCTGAACAAGGGCATGACGCCCGTGCGCGACGCGGAAACAGCATTGCAGGCGGGCCGCCACAGCGACGTGGCGCGCATCCTGCACAGCGTGCGCGGCTCCGTCGGCACCCTGGGCACGAAACGCCTGATCCGCGCCGCGTTCGCCACAGAGGAAGCCATCGACGCTGGCCGCCTGGACGAAGTCCCAAGCCTGCTGGCGCACACGGCGCAGGAGCTGGAACTGGCGCTGGCGGCGGCGGCGGATTGGTTGTCGCGGTTGAAAGATTAGGCCTGCAACGTAAAGCTGGGGTCAGACCCGCCGGGTCTGACCCCGGAACTTTGCTCAGCGCCGCCGTTTACGCCGGTACACCGAGGATCACACTAGATGCTTTAAACATCGCCGTCACGCTGCTGCCGATGGCGATGCCCAGGTCCGTGCTGCTCTGATTGGTAATGATGGCGGCGATCGTGCCGCCGCGCGGCAAGTCCAGCACCACTTCCGTGTTGACGGCGCCCGTCTGCACACGCGTGACCGTGCCGGCCAGCTGGTTGCGGGCGGAAAAGCGTGCGCCTTCGCTGTCGGCCACGAGGATGATGGACGAAGCCTTGATCAGCGCAAACGCTTCCGCGCCCGGCACCAGGCCCAGGCTTGCGCTGCTGCCCTGCGTGACGATGGCAACGATGTGCTGGCCGCCGGGCAATTCCAGGGTGACTTCGTCGTTGACGGCGCCCTGTTTCAGTTCGGCCACCTTGCCCAGGAATTGATTACGTGCCGTCGTTTTCATGGCCATTCTCCGTATGAGTAAAAGATCGTCGGCGATGCCTTCGGCCTGGCTGCCCAGCTGGCGCAGGTAGCGCGCATGCTCGCGCTCGATGATGCGGAAATTGTCGACCAGCTGGCGCCCCCGTTGCGTCAGCCGCGTGCCGCCGCCGCCCTTGCCGCCCGTCAGGCGCTCGACCAGCGGTTCGCCGGCCAGATTGTTCATCGCGTCGATGGCGTCCCAGGCCGCCTTGTAGCTCATCTTGACGAGCTTGGCCGCCTGCGTGATAGAACCGCATTCGGCGATGGCGCCCAGCAATTCCACCCTGCCGGCGCCGCCCAGGTTTTCTCCGCCCACCGTCATCCATAGCGAGCCTTGCAAGCCGATTTTATCCAATGCGTTCACCCAATGCCATGTGGTCTTCCCTGTTATCGATCTGTCCGTCGCGCAAGTACAGCACGTGCTCGCCCAGGATGCGCGCATCTTCCGGATCGTGCGTGATCAGGATCATGGGCACGTCCAGGCGCTGTTGCCACTGGCTCAGTTCCAGGCGCATTTTGACACGCAGGGCCGGGTCGAGGGCGGCAAACGGCTCGTCGAGCAGCAGCGCGGACGGCTCGGCCACGAGCGCCCTCGCCAGCGCCACCCGTTGGCGCTGGCCTCCGGACAACTCGTCGGGGAACTGGTGCGCCAGTTCCTGCAAGTGGAAGGCGTCGAGCCAATGCTCGACCTTGGCCAACTTTTCGCGCGCGCGCGGATTGAACCAGCCGCGGCTCAGGCCAAAGCCCACGTTCTGGCGCACCGTCAGGTGCGGGAACAGCGCGTAATCCTGGAACAGGTAGGCGACATTGCGCTGCTGCGGCGGCAAATTGATGCCGGCGGCCGAGTCGAACAAGGTGCGCCCGTTCAGGCGGATATGGCCTTCGTCCGGCGTGAAGAGTCCGGCAATGGCTTTCAGGGTCATGCTCTTGCCGGCGCCGGACGGGCCATACATGGCGATGCGCTGGCTGCCGGACGTACATTGCACCTGCAGGTAGAAGCGGCGTTTGCCGGAGCGCAAGGTGGCGCGGATGTCGAGGTCGAGTTGCATGGGCGTCATCCTCAGCGTCCTTTGTGCGCGACGCGCCCGGGCGCCAGGCGGCCAGCCAACAGCAGCACCACGATGCAGACCACCGAGATGATCACGACCAGCGTATTGGCCACGTCGTCCTGGCCCGCCTGCACGGCTTCATACACGGCCACCGACAGGGTCTGTGTCTTGCCGGGAATGCTGCCGGCCACCATCAGGGTGGCGCCAAACTCGCCCAGCGCGCGCACGAATCCCAGCAGCACGCCGGCGAGGATGCCGCGCCAGGCCAGCGGTAACGTGACGCGAAAGAAAATCGCCATTTCCGAAATGCCCAGCACGCGGGCCGCCTGCTCGAGCTGGCCGTCGACGGCCTCGAAGGCGGCGCGCGTCGGCTTGAAGACGAGAGGGAAAGCGACCACGGTGGAAGCGATCACCGCGCCCTGCCACGTAAAAATCAGGTTGATGCCGAAGTTGTCCTGCAGCCAGATGCCCAAGGTACCGCGCCGGCCCAGCAATACCAGCAGGTAGTAGCCGAGTACGGTCGGCGGCATCACCATCGGCAGGGTCAACAGGGCGTCGAGCAGCTCGCGCCCGGGAAAACGCGTGCGCGCCAGCAGATAGCCCGTGCCGATGCCGAGCAACAAATTGAGCGCCGTGGCCCACGCCGCCACTTTGAGCGACAGGGCCAGCGCGGTCCAGCCGATATCCATGCGCGTTCGTTTGCTTTATGGCTTTTTAAAGCCGTACTTGGCCAGGATGGCTTGCGCCGGCGTCGTCTGCAAATAGCTGACGAAGCGCTTCGCTTCGGCCGCATTGCCGCTGCCCTTGATGGTGGCGATCGGGTACAGCACGGGCGCGTCCAGCGGCACCTCCATCGCCACGTTGACCTTGTCCTTCATGATGGCCGCGTCGGTGGCGTAGACAAAGCCCGCGTCGACTTCGCCGCGCGCCACGTAGTCGAGCGACTGGCGCACGTTCTGCGTGCCGATGGCTTTAGATTGCACGGCGTCCCACAGCTTCGCCTTCTTCAGTGCGCCTTCGGAATAACGGCCGACGGGCACGCTGGCCGGATTGGCGATGGCCACGCGGGTCACGCCCTTGTGCGTCAGGTCAGCCAGTCTCTTGATGCCCAGCTTGCTATCGTGCGGCACGATCAGCACCAGGCTGTTGCCGACGAAGTCCATGCGCTCGGCCGGCAAGACGAGGCCCTGCTTTTGCGCCGCATCCATGGTTTCCTGGTCGGCCGAGGCAAACACGTCCACGGGTGCGCCCTTGACGATCTGCTGCAGCAGCACGCCCGAAGCGGCGAAGTTCAGGGATACCTTGCTGCCCGGATACTGCGCCTCGTAGCTTTGCGCCGCCTCCTTGAATGCATTCGTCAGGCTGGCCGCGGCCGACACGACCACTTCACCGGCAAGGGCGGACGAGGCGGCGGTGGCGAAGAGGGCGGCGCCGAGCAGTGTGGCGAGGGAGGTGAGGCGCATGATCGTATCCTTGATGAGAAGAGAACCAGGTCCGTAATATACACCGATATATAGCGATCTGCCATCGCACAGGTCAAGCCAGCGCAAGCTGCATTCCCTGATATACTGTATATAAACACAGTATATTGAGGTGAGCCATGGAATTGACGGACAAGCTGGAAATCCTGGCCGACGCGGCCAAGTACGACGCGTCCTGCGCCAGCAGCGGCGCGCCCAAGCGCGATTCCATCGGCAAGGATGGCTTTGGTGCCACCTCGGGCATGGGCATTTGCCACAGCTACACGCCGGACGGGCGCTGCGTCTCGCTGCTGAAAGTGCTGCTGACGAATTACTGCCTGTACGACTGCCAGTACTGCGTCAACCGCCGCACGTCGAACGTGCCGCGCGCGCGCTTTACCGTGGCCGAAGTGGTGAAACTGACGAGCGACTTTTACCTGCGCAACTACATTGACGGCCTGTTCCTCAGTTCCGGCATCATCCAGTCGGCCGACTACACGATGGAGCAGCTGGTGCAGGTGGCGCGCGAGCTGCGCGAGGTGCACCAGTTCCGCGGCTACATCCATCTGAAAACCATTCCCGACGCCGATCCGGCCCTGATCGCGCAGGCGGGCCGCTATGCCGACCGGCTCAGCGTCAACATCGAACTGCCGACACAGGACAGCGTGCAAAAGCTGGCGCCGGAAAAGAGCGTGCATACGATCAAGCTGGCGATGGGGTCGATACGCCGCAAGCTCGACGAGAAAGCGGAAGAACCGCGCGCCCCCCGTTTCGCGCCGGCCGGGCAAAGCACGCAGATGATCGTCGGCGCCGATGCCAGCGACGACCAGCAGATCCTCTCCACGGCCGAGACCCTGTACGGCAGTTATAAACTCAAGCGCGTGTACTACTCGGCCTTCAGCCCGATCCCCGACAGTCCGAAAAGCGTGCCGCTGGCGCCGCCGCCGATGCTGCGCGAACACAGGTTGTACCAGGCCGATTTCCTGCTGCGCAGCTATGGTTTCCAGGCCAGCGAATTGCTGCCCGCCACGGGCGGCAACCTGGCGCTCGATATCGATCCGAAACTGGCGTGGGCGCTGGCGCACCGCGAACATTTTCCGCTGGACTTGAACCGCGCGGCGCAGCACATGATCGCCCGCGTGCCCGGCATCGGCCTGCGCAATGCCCAGCGCATCGTCGACCTGCGAAGGCTGCGGCAGGTGCGCTACGCCGATCTGTCGCGCCTGCGCTGCAGCATGAAGAAAATCGCTCCCTTCATCATCACGGCCGACTACTTTCCCGCGCGCGACACCACCGCCTCGGAACACCTGCGGCGTGCCATGGCGGAGGCGCCGCAGCAAATGAATCTGTGGCCGGAGCTGCAGGCCGCATGAGTACGGTGGTGCGGCTGGCGCAGTCGTTCGACGAGTGGCGCGCGGCGGCACGCGAACTGATCGCGCGTGGCGTGCCACCTGCCGACGTTGCCTGGCAGTGTCAACACGGTGAGGGCGACCTGTTTTCCGCCGCGCCGGATGCGACGGATACCAGTGCGCCACGGCTGCGCCTGCCCCGTCCCCTGGTGGAGCTGCTGCAGGCCGCCGCCTGCTTCAATGTGCCTGACCGTTGGGCCTTTTTGTACCAGGTGCTGTGGTGCTGGCAGCAGGGCCAGCACGACGTGATGTCGCCGGCCGACGCGGACGGCGCGCGCCTGCACGCCATGGTCAAGGCCGTGCACCGCGAGGAGCACGACATGCATGCGTATGTGCGCTTCCGCGAGCGGCCAGAATGCGAGGGCGCGCCCCGTTTTGTTGCCTGGTTCGAACCCGTGCACGAGGTGCTGCCGCAGGTGGCGCGCCACTTTGCCCGCCGCATGGGAGCTACCAGCTGGATGATCGCCACGCCCGCCGCCAGCATGCTGTGGGATGGCACGACCTTGCACGCGGGCCCCGCACTGATGCAAGGCGCGGCCGACATCGACGATGCGGGCGAAGCGCTATGGCTGACCTACTACCGCAGCATCTTCAATCCCGCGCGCGTGAATGCGGATTTGCTGCACAGCCATATCCCCTCGCGTTTCTGGAAAAACCTGCCGGAAGGCGCCATCGTGCCCGCCATGCTCAGCGGCGCCGCCAACGGCGAACGCCGCACGGGCCAGACGGCCAGCGTGGGCCAGCGCAGCGGCGCGGCCATGATCCCGATTGCCGCCGAGCGCGCCCAGCCGGCGCGCGAGGTAGCGACAAGCCTGGACCAGTGCCGCCGCTGCGAACTGTGGAAAAGCGCCACGCAAGCCGTGCCCGGCATTGGCCCGGCACAGGCGCGCATCATGCTTGTGGGCGAGCAGCCGGGCGACCAGGAAGACCTGGCGGGACTGCCGTTCGTGGGCCCGGCCGGCGCGCTGCTCGAGCAAGCCATGCAGGAAGCGGGCATGGCGCGTGACAGCATCTACCTGACCAATGCCGTCAAACATTTCAAGTGGGAACCACGCGGCAAGCGCCGCCTGCACAAGACCCCAGCCCAACGCGAGATCCTCGCCTGTCATGGCTGGCTGGAAGAAGAGATTGAGCGTGTCCAGCCACAGGTGATCGTGGCGCTGGGCAGCACGGCATTAAAATCCGTGCTGCAAGATGGCGCGGCGAGCATGACACCGCTGATCGGCACGCTGATCGAGCATGCGGGACGCTCGGTGATTACCGTATATCACCCGGCGTATGTGCTGCGCGCACCCGATGCGGCCAGCAGGCAACAGGCTTACGCGGTCATAGTGGCGGGGCTGCGGCAGGCGCTGCGGCTAGAGCAGGATAACCATCACAGCGTTGTCGCCGGCACATCCTGCCCCTCATCGCGCCGCGCATAACGCTGCGCGATCACGGCACAGATCATCAGCTGAATCTGGTGAAACAGCATCAACGGCAGGATCACCATGCCCAGCGAACGCGTGGAAAACAGCACCTTGGCCATCGGTACGCCGCTGGCCAGGCTTTTCTTCGAGGCGCAAAAGACGATGGCGATTTCGTCTTCCTTGTTGAAGCCCAGACGGCGGCTGACGAAGGTCGAGATGCCCAGCACCAGCGCCAGCAGCAAGGTGCTGATCAGGCCCAGGGCGACCAGGGTTTCCACGGAAATCGTATGCCACAAGCCTTCGCTGACGGCTTCACTGAAGGCTGTGTAGACCACCAGCAAGATCGAACCCTGGTCGACGTATTTCAAGGTGGCTTTATGGCGGTCGACCCAGCGGCCGATCCAGCGGCGCAGGAACTGGCCGGCCAAAAACGGCAGCAGCAGCTGCATGACGATGGACAGCACGGCGTCCACGGACGACTTGCTTTCCGCGCCCTTGGCCACCAGCAAGCCGACGAGGATAGGGGCGAGGAAGATGCCGATGAAGTTCGAGGCCGAGGCGCTGCAGATGGCGGCCGGCACGTTGCCGCGCGCCATGGCCGTCATGGCGATCGAGGATTGCACGGTGGACGGCAGCGCGCACAGGAACAAGATGCCCATGTACAGGTCGGGCGTGAGAAAGGTCAGCGCCAGCGGGCGCAGGGCCAGGCCCAAGAGCGGAAACAGGACAAAGGTGCTGGCCAGCACCAGCAAGTGCAAACGCCAGTGCATGGCGCCGGCCACCACGGCTTCGCGCGACAGCTTGGCGCCATGCAGGAAGAACAGGGCGCCGATGGCGACGGTGGTGATGTTGCCGAAGACCACGGCCGTCTGGCCCGTGCAGGGCAGGAAGGTGGCCAGCGCCACGGTGACGAGCAGGGCGATGGTGAAATTATCGGGTTTCAGATTGCGCAGCAGGGCAGCGGGAGAAAAAGAAGACATGCGGTAGCCTGGTAACGGCGCAGCCTTGCACGCTGTGCCGGGGATGACAAACGGCGCCGGAAGCGGCGCCAGTGCCAGCCATTCTACCTGCTTCCAGGCGGCTTGCCCGGAAGCAGCAATGCGCCAACTCGCTACCGCGCCTTATACGATGCCGCTGCTGCTGGCGCCCGCCTTGGGTGGGCGCGCCACGCCGCGCTGCTCCCGGTAGCCGCTGCCGCGGTAGCAGGCCACAGGGTCGATGGCGGCGCCCGAGCGCTGGCGTGCCATCGCCAGGATGGCGCTGACATCGGTGCGGAACGCCTGTTTCAGTGCTTGCGCCGAGGCGTGCACGTCGTTGGCTTCCTGGTAGTGGCGCAGGGCGGCGCGGTCGACCAGCGCGGACTGGATGAAGGCGCGCTGCACTTCGACGGCACTGCTCATCAGGCTTTCGATAGGGTCCGTCACATTGTGCGACTGGTCCAGCATGTAGGCGGGTTTGAAGGCGGCGCCCTCGCGCTCGGCGGCGTCAGCCAGTTCGTTGAACACGAGGAACAGCTGGAAAGGGTTGATGCTGCCCGAATCGAGGTCGTCGTCGCCGTACTTGCTGTCATTGAAATGGAAGCCGCCCAGTTTGCCGAACTGCGCCAGGCGCGCGACGATCATTTCGATATTCGTGTTCGGCGCATGGTGGCCCAGGTCGACCAGGCATTTGGCCTTCGGTCCCAGCGCGCTGGCGCAGGCGAAGCTGGTACCCCAGTCGGCGATCGTGGTGGCGTAGAAGGCCGGCTCGAACAGCTTGTGTTCGATAAATAACTGCCAGTCGGCGGGCAGGGCGCCGTAGATGTCGCGCATGCTGTCGAGGTAGCGCTCGAGCGCGCCGCGCAGATTGTGCTGGCCCGGAAAATTCGCGCCATCGCCCACCCACACCGTCAGCGCTGTCGAGCCCAGCGCACGCCCCAGTTCGATGCAGTCGATATTGTGCTCGACGGCCTGCGCGCGCACGGCCGCGCTGTGCGACGTCAGGCTGCCGTATTTGTACGACTGCGCCTGTCCGGCCTGGTCCTGGAAGGTATTCGAATTGACGGCGTCAAAGCCCAGGCCGTAAGCCTGGGCGGTCTCGCGCAGGGCGGCCGTGTCGCTGACCTTGTCCCATGGAAAATGCAGCGAGACGGCGGGCGTCGCTTGCGTCAGCTGGTTGATGACGGCGCAATCTTCGAGCTTTTCAAACACGTTGCGCGGTTCGCCCAGGCCCGGGAAACGGGCAAAGCGCGTGCCGCCCGTGCCGGTGCCCCAGCTGGGTACGGCCACGGCAAAGGTTTGCGCCAGCGCCGTCAGTTTTTCAATGTCCTGGCCGCGGCGGGCAAGCACGCCGCCCAGGGCCGCATAGTCGGCTTCCAGGTTCGCTTGCAGCTTGGCATTGTGGTCGGCCACCAGGCCGCTATCGATCATGGTATGCATCTTGTCTCCTTGCGCGCAGCGGCGCCATGGCCGGCTGCGTCGTTTTTTTAGATTAACGTGTAAATGCAGCCGCGTTGCCCGCGTCGACATTGATGATATTGCCCGTGCTCTTGGCGGCCTTGTCGCTGGAGAGGAAATACACGGCTTCGGCAATATCTTCCGGCAGCACGCTACGCTTGAGCATGCTGCGCTGGCGATAGAATTCCTCGATGTCGCCCGTCTCGATCTTGTTCGAGGCGGCCCGCTCTTCCTTCCACTTGCCATCCCAGATACGCGAACCGCGAATGACGGCATCGGGGTTGACCACGTTGACGCGGATGCCGTGCGGCGCCCCTTCGAGCGCGATGCAGCGGGCCAGATGGATTTCCGCCGCCTTGGCGGTGCAATAGGCCGAGGCGCCGGCCGATGCCACCAGGCCGTTCTTGCTGGCGACAAACACCATGCTGCCACCGAGCTTCTGCTGCTGCATGATGCGGAAAGCGGCGCGGCTGACGAGAAAGTAGCCGGTCACCAAAATCGACTGGTTGCGTTCCCACATCTCCAGGGTCGTTTCTTCCAGCGGCGCCGAGGAGGCGATGCCGGCGTTCGACACCAGCAGGTCGATGCCGCCAAAGCGCAGCGCGGCCGCGTTCAGGATGGCCTCGACGTCGTTTTCGGCCGTGATATTCGCCCGCACCGTGGCGATATTGTCGCGTCCCGCCACCTTCAGCAGGCTCTGCTCGGCCTCTTCCAGCGCGGCGCCGTCGATATCGGTCAGCATCACGCAAGCGCCTTCCTGCAGCAGCTGGCGCGCCACGGCCTGGCCGATGCCGCCGCCGCCGCCCGTCACCAGCGCAATGCGTCCGGCCAGGCTTTTGGGTTTGGGCATGCGCTGCAGCTTGGCTTCTTCCAGCAGCCAGTATTCGATGTCGAACGCTTCCTGTTCCGGCAAGCCCACATAGGTGTCGACGCCATTGGCGCCGCGCATCACATTGATGGCATTGACATAGAACTCGCCGGCGATGCGCGCCGTGGCCTTGTCCTTGGCGAACGACAACATGCCCACGCCGGGGATCAGATAAATGATGGGGTTGGCGTCGCGCACGGCGGGGCTGTTGTCGTGCTTGCAGCGCGTGTAATAGGCGAGGTAGTCGGCGCGGTAGGCGGCCAGCGCCTCGTCCAGGCCGGCGACCAAACGGTCAAAATCAGGATAGGCCGGATCGAAGTCGATGACGAAGGGGCGGATCTTGGTGCGCAGGAAGTGGTCGGGGCACGAGGTACCGAGCGCGGCCAGCGGCAGCAGGTCGGCGCTGCAAACGAATTCGAGCACGTTGGCGCTGTCGTCGAAGTGGCCCAGCTTGTACTCGTCCTGGCTGATCTTGCCGCGCAGCACAGGCATCAAACGCTGCGCCAGGGCCGCGCGCTCGTGCGCCGGCAAGGGTGCGGACTTGGCGCCGCCGAACGCCGGCTGCTTGGTGTTGGCGGCCAGCCAGTCTTCCGCGCGCTTGATGATGGCCAAGGTGGTTTCGTAGCAGGACTTGGCCGTGTCGCCCCAGGTAAACAGGCCATGGCCTTCGAGGATGATGCCTTTCAAATGCGGCTGCGACTGCGACAGCGCTTCGAGTTTGAGGCCCAGGTCGTAGCCGGGACGCTGCCACGGCAGCCAGCCCAGTTCGCCTTCGAAAATCTTGTGCGTCAATGCCTGGCTATTGGCGCAGGCGGCAATCGCGATCACGGCGTCCGGGTGCATATGGTCGACATGCTTGCGCGCGATATACGCATGCAGGGGCGTGTCGATGCTGGCCGCGCGCGGGTTCAGATTGAAAGTGCAATGGGGCAGGTAGGCAACCATTTCATCTTCCAGCGCCAGGCCACGGTAGCGGCCCTTCAGCGCGCGCAGCTTGTCCATGTACAGGGTGGAAAAGCCATCGAGCTTGATGCTGCCCAGGTCGCCGCCGGAGCCTTTCACCCACAGCACCTCGACCTCGTCGCCGGTCAGGTGATCCGTCATGCGGATCTTGGCCGAGGTATTGCCGCCGCCGAAATTGGTGATGCGCATGTCGGAACCGAGCAGGTTGGAACGGTACAGCAAAAGCTCCGGTTCGCTCAAGGTCGCGGCGTGCGCATCGTCCCATAGCGAGGCCATGGGCGCAGGTGGTGTGGTATCCATCGTGGCGGTCATACAGTGTCTCCATTCTTGGTTATGCGTGCGGATCGCCATGGCCGCATCTGTGTGCGGGACGCCATGACGGCAGCACTCAGTAGAAGCCAGCGTGCCAATCATGTCAATCAACAAGCAATCAAAAACGTGAGGGAAACGCAAATAATCACCAGGTTGATTGGAACTCCGATCACGCATTTGCGCGCTATCCAAATAATCACGATGTTGATTGATTGATTGTTGACATGCACTGCTCAACTGCTTAGGCTGGCTCACCGATAAAGAAGTCGTCCCCGGGCAGCTGGTACGGGAGAGGACTCAAAAAGGAGACAACGTGGTTAATCACAAACGCCGCAAAGGCTTGCTGAAACTACTCGCCGAGCATAGCGTGGCGAGCGTCGACCAATTGGTCGGCTGGCTCAATTCCTCGCCGGCGACGGTGCGGCGCGATATCGCCTGGCTGGCCGAGCGCAATTTGCTGACCCGCACCCGCGGCGGCGCCGAGAGCCTGCCGCAAAAAAAACAGCGCACGTTTGCGCTGTCGGGCGAAACCTTTCAAAACAACCTGGACCGCTGCGCCGCGCAAAAGCGCGCCATCGCCCGCCACGCCTGCGGCCTGTGCGCCGATGGCGACACCATCATCATCAATGGCGGCACCACCACCTATCGCATGGTCGAGTTCCTGGTCGACAAGCGGCTGAAAATCCTCACCAATTCATTCCTGATGGCCGAGCGCCTGCTGATGTCCAGCGAGAATGAAATCATCCTGCCCGGCGGCAAGGTGTATCGCGAGCAAAACGTCATCCTGAGTCCCTTCGACAACGACATCAGCCAGCATCATTACGCGGGAAAAATGTTCATGGGCGTGTACGGCCTGTCGATGCTGGGCTTGATGGAAGCGGATCCCTTGCTGATCCAGGCCGAGAAACGCCTGATCAGCCAGGCCGAGGAGTTGATTGTCCTGGCCGACAGTTCCAAGTTTGCCAGGAAGGCAGGCCTGATCCTGTGCGGCCTGAACCGCGTGTCCTGCGTCATCACGGACACGGGCGCTTCGGACGCGGCCGTGCAGATGCTGGAGCAGTCGGGCGTCAAGGTACTGGCTGTCGCCCCCGAGGCGATGACGGCGCCGCTGTCGCCGGCGGAGCAGGCATGGCAAGAGCAATAGGCAATACCTAGTCAGTGGAAAAAACAGAGGGCTGGAGACATGGTGTCTACCGCCCCGGCAGCAACAATAAAAAGGAGACGCGGCATGAAATTGAACAAAATGATGGTGACGGCATTGAGCATGTGCATGATCGGCTGCCTGGCCGCCAGTGCCCAGGCGGCGGAAAAAATCAAGATCGCCATGGTCGTCAAGAGCCTGGGCAACGGCTTCTTCGACGCCGCCCACGAAGGGGCGAACGAGGCGGCCAAGCAGCTGGGCGACGTGGAAGTCATTTACACGGGCCCCACCACGGCGACGGCGGAAGGGCAGATCGAGATCATCAGCTCGCTGATCAGCCAGAAGGTCAGCGCCATCGTCATTTCCGCCAACGACGCCAATGCGCTCGTGCCGATCACCAGGAAAGCCATGCAGCGCGGCATCAAGGTCATTTCCTTCGACAGCGGCCTGGCCAAGGAGGGGCGTTTGATGCAGCTGAATCCATCCAGCCCCGCGCTGATCGGCCAGAAGCAGATTGAAATGGCGGCCGACGCCATCGGCGGCACGGGCGACATCGCCATCCTGTCGGCCACGGCGCAGGCGACGAATCAGAACATCTGGATCGGCGAAATGAAAAAGACCCTGGCCCAGCCCGCGTATGCGAAGATCAAGCTGGTGGCCACCGTGTATGGCGACGACCAGTCCGACAAGAGCTACCGCGAAGCCATCGGCTTGTTGCGCAGCAACCCGAACCTGAAAGCCATCATCGCGCCAACCACGGTGGGCATCAATGCGGCCGGCAAGGCCGTGGTCGACGAGAAACTCGTGGGCAAGGTGTATGTGACGGGCCTGGGCTTGCCGTCGGAAATGGCCGGCCACGTGAAGAGCGGCGCCGTGAAAAGCTTTGCCATCTGGAACCCGATCGACCTCGGCTACGCCGCCACGTATGCCGCCCATCAATTCGTCACCGGCAAGGCCAGTGGCAAGCCGGGCGAAAGCATCGCCGTCGGCCGCATGGGCAAGCTGACTTTGGATGCCAGCGGCGAAGCGGCGCTGGCGCCGCCGTTCACCTACAACAAGGATAACGTCGACAAGTTCTCGAAGATATTCTGATTTGTTTGTGTACCGACGGCCGTAGGTCGGATCAGGCGCGAAGCGCCGTAATCCGACATCACCGGTAAAGCCAACAATGTTGTCGGGTTACGCGCTGCGCGCTAACCCGACGTGCGAATATCTCTCAAGTGTGAATGGCTATGTCACAGAATCCCCCTATTGCGCAGAACGCGGCGCCGGTGTTGCGCCTGCACGGCATCTGCAAGCACTTCCATGGCGTCACCGCGCTGAAAGACGTGGCGCTGACCGTACGCGCCGGTGAAGTCATGGCGCTGATCGGCGAAAACGGCGCCGGCAAGTCGACCCTGGTCAAGACCCTGACGGGCATTTATCAACCGGATGCGGGCAGCTTGGAACTGGGCGGCAAGGCTGTGCTGTTTTCCAACCCGCAAGATGCGATGGATGCCGGCATTACCGCCGTGCACCAGGAAACCATGATGTTCGACGAACTGACGGTGGCCGAAAACATCTATATCGGGCGCCAGCCGCAAACGGGTTTCCCGCCGCGCATAGACTGGCCACGCATGGCGGCCGAGGCCGAGCAGATCTTCGCGCGCCTGGAAGTGCAGCTGCCCGTGCTGGCCAAGGTGAAGGAACTGAGCGTGGCGCAACGCCACTTCGTGGAAATCGCGCGCGCCCTGTCGCAAGAGGCGCGCGTGGTGATCATGGACGAGCCCACCGCCTCGCTGTCGCAGCGCGAAATCCATGAGCTGTACCGCATCATCGCCCAGCTGCGCGCGGCAGGCACGGCGGTGATTTTCATTTCGCACAAATTCGATGAAATCTTTACCGTCGCCGACACCTATACGGTGCTGCGCGACGGCCATTTCGTCGCCGCCGGCGCACTGGCAGACATCAGCGAGCCGCAGCTCGTGTCGCTGATGGTCGGGCGCACCATTCAGCAAGTGTTTCCCAAGGTCGATGTCCCCCTGGGGCCAACCTTGCTGAAAGTGTCGCAACTGTGCCATGCAACGGAATTTCACGACGTCAGTTTCTCCGTGCGGCAAGGCGAAATTGTCGGCTTCTACGGCCTGGTCGGCGCGGGCCGCTCGGAAGTGATGCAAGCGCTGTTCGGCCTGACCGAGGGCGTGCGCGGCACGATCACCATCGCCGGCGAGGAAGTGCGCATCGGCTGCGCCAGCGACGCCATCCGGCACGGCATCGCGTATGTGCCCGAAGACCGCCAGCACCAGGGCGCGCACCTGTCGATGTCCATCGTGCAAAACATCACCTTGCCGATTCTGGACAGCATCGGCTTTTTCCTGCGGCCACGGCGCGCGCAGGAGACGGCCATCGCGCGCCACCTGAGCGAGCAGCTGGAATTGAAGGCCAGCCACTTTACGCAGATGGTGTCGGAACTATCGGGCGGCAATCAGCAAAAAGTCGTGCTGGCCAAGTGGCTGGCCACCAGGCCCCGCGTGATCATTCTCGATGAACCCACGAAGGGCATCGATATCGGTTCCAAGGCGGCCGTGCACCGCTTCATCAGCGAGCTCGTCACGCAAGGCCTGTCGGTGATCCTCGTCTCGTCCGAGTTGCCGGAAGTGCTGGGCATGGCGGACCGCATCGTGGTCATGCACCAGGGCCATATCCACCGCGTCTTTCCGCGCGCCCAGGCGACCCCGGAAAACGTCGTCGCCGCCGCGTCCGGCAGCGGCCATCCGATCGAGGAATTGACATGCGTTATCTGAAGCAACGTGAAATCCAGCTGGCACTGCTGATCGTGCTGCTGGTGCTGCTGGTGGGCCTGCGTTCGCCCGTTTTCCTGACCCCCGGCAGCCTGGCCAACCTGCTCACCGACAGCACCTTGCTGATCATGCTGGCGCTGACGCAGATGTTCGTCATCATCACGCGCGGCATCGACCTGTCGGTGGCGTCCAACCTGGCGCTGTCGGGCATGCTGTCAGCCTTGCTGGCCGTGCAGTATCCGCACTTGCCGCTGCCGCTGGTGGTGCTGGCGGCGCTGGGCATCGGCCTGCTGCTGGGCCTGATCAACGGTTACCTGATCGGCTACCTGGACCTGCCGCCCATTGTCGTGACCCTGGGCACCATGAGCGTGTACCGGGGCCTGGTATTCGTGCTGTCGGGCGGCGCCTGGGTGTCGTCGCACCAGATGCCGGCCGCCTTCATCGACTTTCCGCTGGCGCGCCTGCTGGGCGTGACGCACCTCGTGTGGATCGCGCTGGCGGCCATCCTGGCAACCTGTTTCCTGGCCCGCTACACGCGCTTCGGCCGCGACCTGTATGCGATCGGCAACCAGCCGCAGGCGGCCCGCTATGTCGGTATCGCCACGGCGCGCCGGCTGCTGTGGACGTATGGCCTGTCGGGCCTGATGGCCGGCCTGTGCGGCTATCTGTGGGTGGCGCGCTACGCCGTGGCGTATTCGGAAATCGCGTATGGCTTTGAATTTACCGTGATCGCCGCCTGCGTGATCGGCGGCATCAGCATCGCCGGCGGCGCCGGCACGGTGGGCGGCGCGGTGCTCGGCTCGCTGTTTTTGGCCGTCATCAACAATGCCTTGCCCATCGTCAAGGTCTCGCCCTTCTGGCAAAGCGCGCTGACAGGGATCGTGATCCTCACGGCCGTGCTGCTCAATGCGCGCGGCACCCGGAACATGGGCCGCCAGATCTTGCCGCTCACGCTGCAAGCCCCCTCGACCCGCAGGAGCGCCGCATGAACGCCACCTCACACACCTTGCACAGCGAAGCGCCGGACAGCGTACCCGTGCGCTCGCGCTACACCATCCTCGACCGCAAGGCGCACCGCATCGGCCAGTATTTCGCCCATTGGGAAGCGTTATTGGCGCTGCTGCTGATCGCCGTCTTCGCGGCCAACAGCGTGCTGCTGCCGAATTTCCTCGACGCCTACAATCTGGCCGACAGCACCTTCAACTTCAGCGAAAAGGCCCTGATCGCGCTGCCGATGGCCTTGCTGATCATTTGCCGCGAGATCGACATTTCCGTCTCCGGCATCCTGGCGCTTTCCTCGGTGGCGATGGGGTTTGCGCATCACCACGGCGTGCCGCCGCAAGGCTTGCTGTTCGTCGCGCTGGCCATGGGCGCCCTCTGCGGCTGCCTGAACGGCGTGCTGGTGACGTGCTTCGCCCTGCCGTCGATCGTCGTGACGATCGGCACCGTGGCCCTGTTCCGCGGCCTGGCCAGCGTGATCCTGGGCGATCAGGCCTACACCGGCTATCCGCAACTGCTGATCGACTGGGGGCAAGGCTATTTCTTCGACATCGTGCCGCGCCCCTTCGTCATCTTGCTGGTGTTTTGCGCGCTGTTTGCCGTGCTGCTGCATGCGACCAGCTGGGGCCGGCGCATCTTTGCCATCGGCTGCAATCCGGGCGCGGCGCGCTTTTCCGGCGTGGCCGTGGACCGCTACCGCTTCGCCCTGTTCGTGGCCACCGGCGCCATGGCGGGCCTGGCCGCCTGGCTGCTGACGGGACGCATCGGCAGCACGCGCCCGAACATCGCCATGGGCTGGGAACTCGAAGTGATCACCATGGTCATCCTGGGCGGCGTGAGCATCGCCGGCGGCAAGGGTAGCATCGGCGGCGTGCTGCTGGCCGTGCTGCTGCTGGGCATGGTGACATATGGCCTGGCGCTGCTCAATATTCCTGGCGTCATCATGACGATTGTCGTCGGCATCTTGCTGCTGATCACGATTGCACTGCCGCGCCTGTTGAACCGCAAGCACACACGGAAATAAACCATGCAACAGATCGCTTTCAAGATGCAGTTGAAACCCGGCCATGCCGCCGAATACCAGCGCCGCCACGACGCCATCTGGCCCGAGCTGGCCAGCCTGTTGCAGGAGTCCGGCGTGCGCGACTACAGCATCTTTCTCGATGAGGAGACGGGCGCGCTGTTCGCCGTGCTGCGCCGCATGGACGGCCACACGATGGAAGCGCTGCCGCAGCATCCCGTGATGCGCCGCTGGTGGGCGCACATGGCCGACCTGATGGAAACGCAAGCCGATGCCTCGCCCGTCGCCGTGCCTTTAACCCCCATATTTCACCTCGCGTAAGGACGGCCGTGACCATCGACGCCACCGTAGTACTCGATATCGGCAAGACGAATGCCAAGCTGACCCTGCTCGACGCCGCCGGCGCCATCCTGGCCGAAGAGCGCCGCCCGAACCGCATCGTGCACGCAGGGCCGTATCCGCACCACGATACGGAGCGCTTGTGGGACTGGCTGCAAACGGGCCTGGCCGCCTTTGCGCGCCTGGCCCACGTCACCGCCATCGTGCCCGTCACGCACGGCGCCACGGCGGCGCTGGTCGACGATGCCGGCCTGGTGCTGCCCATCCTCGACTATGAATCGACCTTGCCCCAATCGCTGGCGGCCGAGTATGCCAGCTTGCGGCCCGCGTTCGGCGACAGCCTGTCGCCGCAATTGCCCTGCGGCCTGAACCTGGGATTGCAACTGTTCTGGCTCGCCAGGACTTACCCACAAGAATTTGCCCGCGCGCGCCATATCCTGACCTATCCGCAATACTGGGCCTGGCGGCTATCGGGCGTGGCCGCCAGCGAAGTGACTTCGCTCGGTTGCCATACGGATTTATGGCGGCCGCAGCAAGGGGCCTATTCGTCGCTGGTGGAGACGATGGATTGGGCGCCGTTGTTTCCCCCACTGCAAGCGGCATGGACGGCGCTGGGACCCGTGCTGCCGCAGTGGCGCGAGAGCAATGGCTTGCTGCCCGATTGCCAGGTGCTGTGCGGCATCCATGACAGCAATGCCTCGCTGCTGCGCTATCTCGATGCGCAAGAGCAAGCCCAGCCGCGCACGGTCTTGTCGACCGGCACCTGGGCCATTGCCGCCGCCTTCGGCGCGCCCCTCGGCCGGCTCGATGAAACGGCCGACATGCTGGCCAACGTGCATGCGCTGGGCCAACCCGTGGCCTGCATGCGCTTCATGGGCGGGCGCGAATTTGCCGTGCTGGCGGGCAGCGAACCTCAAGTGTGCGGCGTGGACGATATCGCCCGCCTGGTCAGCCAGGGTACGCTGGCGCTGCCCTGCTTTGCGGAATCGGGCGGCCCCTTCGTCGGGCAGGCGGGGCGCATCGTCGGGCCGGCACCACGTACGGCCCAGGAACGCTATGCGCTGGCCACCCTGTATTGCGCGCTGATGAGCGACTATTGCCTCGATGCCCTCGGCGCACAGGGACCCGTGACGGTGGAAGGCAGCTTCACGGACAACCCGCATTTCGCCGCCCTGCTGGCGGCCTTGCGGCCAAGGCAGGAAGTGAGCGTATCGCAAGACGCCAGCGGCACGACGTGCGGCGGCTGGATGCTGCATCGCTGGGGCCAGGTACCGGCAATGGAGGCGACGGTGGAGCCCATGATGGAAGTGGATGGTTTGGCCGCGTACCGTGCGCAATGGAGGGCGATTTGCAGGTCGGATTAGGTCCGCAGGACCGTCATCCGACAACACCACCGGCACCGGCCAACAATGTTGTCGGGTTACGCGCTGTGCGCTAACCCGACCTACGCACTGCTGGTGTAAACGAAAAATGCCCTGTCCGCAGACAGGGCAACCCGGAGTAAAGTACAGCGCGAGGGGATTAACCGGCGGCTTTGACTTTCAGCTCGTTCTTGATTTCTTTCACGCCGCTCACGGAAGCGACGATCTGCACGACGCGGTCACCCGCTTCGGCGCTCGGCACGTCGCCCGACAGGACGACCACACCTTGCTGGGTTGCTACCTTGACTGGCAGGGCGGCGGCTTGCGCATCGGCGCTCAGGGCGGCCTTGGCCGAGGAAGTGATGGTTTCATCAGGGACGGCTGCGGCAGCGTTGGCGGCCACGACGGTGTCAGCAGGAGCTTGTGCTTTTGGTGCGGAGTCAGCGGCATGCGAAGCGGTGATCGAGGCGCCCGACAGAACGATAGCGGCAACCAGGGTATTGAACAGTTTCGAAGTTTGCATGGTAGTTCCTCTCAATGAAGTTAAAAGCTTCTTACTTGGATAAAGCAACACTTTGAAGCGTCACATCTACCCATACAGCAAGCGCCGTGCCAGCTTTTAAATTTCATTAAAAATCAATGACTTACATTCGATCTCAATTTTTCCAGCCCGTTTCGCGGCGATCTGGCCCGGAAAACGGGGCTTTTTGTCGCCTGGCAGCGACAGCTTGTGGCAAGAACGTCAATGTTTTACGCCAAGCCCCTGATTTTTAACGTTTTATTTTTGTCGCTATTCAGCGACAGGGTCGCCATCGGCCCGGAACAGGGCCGGCGTCAGCTCGTATTTCTGCAATAAGCGGTAGAACTCCGTGCGGTTGCGGTCGGCCAGGCGGGCCGCATCGGCCACGTTGCCGTCCGTCAGGCGCAGCAGCTGAATCAGGTAGTCGCGCTCGAAGCGCTGCTTGGCTTCGTTGTAGCTGAGCGCTTCCAGCGACGGCACGCGCAGCGCACGCTGCACCAGGGACAAGGGCACCAGCGGCGCCGTAGCCAGCGCGCACACTTGCTCGACGACATTGACCAGCTGGCGCACGTTGCCGGGCCATGGCGCCGCCACCAGGGCCGTCAAGGCATCGGGCGCGAAGCCGTTCAACGGTTTTTGATACTTGGCCGCCAGTTTCTGCAGGAAATGATTCGCCAGCAAGGCGATGTCTTCGCGGCGCTCGGCCAGCGGCGGCAAGGTCAAGGTCACGACATTGAGCCGGTAATACAGGTCTTCGCGGAATTGCCCCTCGGTCATCGCCACGTCGAGGTCGCGGTGCGTGGCCGACAAGAGCCGCACGTCCACCGGACGCGTCTGGTCGGCGCCCACGGGGCGCACGGCCCGCTCCTGCAGCACGCGCAGCAGTTTCACCTGCAGCGGCAAGGGCATGTCGCCGATCTCATCCAAAAACAGGGTGCCGCCATCGGCCGCCTGGAACAAGCCTTCGCGGTTGCCGACGGCGCCCGTAAACGATCCCTTCACGTGGCCAAACAATTCCGATTCCAGCAGCTGCTCGGGAATGGCGCCGCAGTTGACGGCGATGAATGGCGCCTTGGCGCGGCGGCTGGCGTTGTGCAGCGCGCGCGCCAGCAATTCCTTACCCGTGCCGCTGGGACCGCGTATCAGGATGCTGGCGTCGGAGCCCGCCACCAGCTTGGCTTCGGCCAGCAGCTCGGCCATCTGTGAACTACGACTGATCAGCTCGGCACGCCAGCTCTCGTCGCCGGACGCTTGCGCCGGCATGACGGTGGACAAGTTGATGGCATACGCCACTTTTTCCATCAGCAGCTTGCCGTCGAACGGTTTCGTCAGGTAGGCAAACGCGCCACGCGCCGTCGCGTCGACGGCGTCGGGAATGGTGCCGTGGGCCGTCAGCAGAATGACGGGCAGGGCCGAATGCTGGCGGCGGATTTCATCGAACAGGGCCAGGCCGTCGCGGCCCGGCAATTGCACGTCGGTAATGACCAGGGCCGGCAATTCCACGGCCAGGCGCGCCAGCGCCGCTTCCGCGCTGCCCACGGCCGTGACCCGATAATTGCCCGCCTTCAGGCGGATGGTCAGCAGGCGCAGCAGGTCGGGATCGTCGTCGACCAACAAGATGTGGGCATGCTCGCTCATTTCGGCGCTCCCGCGGCAGGGCGCACGGACAGGCTGCGCTCGATGTTTTTCAGCGCCTCGAGTTTTTCATTGAGCAAGTCGATGCGGCGCTGGGCGTCGCGCAACTGCGTGTTGAGCTTGTCGATGCTCTCTTCCTGACGGCGCAGCTCCGCATATTGGCTGCCCAGCAATTGCGCCAGCGGCGCCAGCAGTTGCGCATCCTTGCCCGTGGCCGTGGCCAGCGGTTCCAGCGAGGCTTGCGCGCGGGCCAGGTCGCCAGGGCCGCGCAAGGCCGCTTGCAGCATGGCACGGCGTATGGTGTTGTGCGGCGCATGGTCGGCTTTTGCCAGGTCCAGTTGCGCTTTTACCAGTTCCGACGGCGTCATCAGGCGCAGGGCGCTTTGATACGCGAGCAGTTCGGTCAGCTGGGGATCGGCCACCACCACGACGCGCGGCGGCGTTTGCACGAGCACGGGCGTCTGGACGGGGGGCTTGGCGGCGCAAGCGCCCAACAGCAATACGCAGGCGGCCATGGCGGCCAGGGAAATTCTCGTCATCATAAGGGCAGTTCTATCCGAAAATGCGCGCCGGCGGGGCGCGGTAAAAGAGTGACGCTGCCATCGTGGGCGGCGATATATTCGCGCACGATGGACAGGCCGATGCCATTGCCGTTACGCGCGCCGGCCGCCTGGCGCACTCCCTGGTAAAACGGTTCAAAAATACGCGCGGCATCCTCGGGCGCCACGCCGGCGCCCTCGTCGATGCAATCGATGCGCACGCGGCCGCCTGCGCAAGACAGGGCAAACCGCACGGTGCCGCCTTCCGGGCTGAAGCGCACGGCGTTCGACAGCAAATTGGCCAGGGCTGTCGCCAGCTTGTCGCGGTCGGCTTGCACGATCAGGGATACACCCTGCACCTCGACCGTCAACCGGCGCGCCAGCCATTGCAGGCGCTGCCCGGCCACCACATCTTGCAGCAAGACCAGCAAATCGACCTTGCTGTGCGCCAAGTGCTGGGCGTCAAAAGCGGCGGTATTGTAGCGCAGCAAGTCCTCGATCTGGGTTTGCAGGGACGCCGTGTTTTGCTGCAGGATGCCGGCGATTTCGCGCTGGCTATCGCTGAGCTTGCCTGCCACCTCGTCTTCCAGCAAGGCCACGCCTTCGCGCAGGGCCGCCAGCGGGGTTTTCAGCTCATGCGAAATATGGCGCAGAAAACGTTCCTTGTCGGCATCGAGGTCGGCCAGGCGCTGGCGCAGCCAGTCCAGCTGCTGGCCCAGGCGGCGCGTGTCGGCCGGGCCGCCGACGACGATGGGTTGATCGTAGCGCTTGTCACCGAGGCGCTCGATGGCCGTCTCGATGCGGCGCAGCGGACGCGACAACAGAAAGCCGAAGCAGGTGGCCAGCACGGCCGCCAGCAGCACGGCGCCGCCCACCAGCACGCCCAGCAGGCGGCGCTGGCGTTCCAGCTCGGCCAGCAGGGCATCGTTGCGGCTGCCGATTTCCGTCTTGCTTTCGCGCGCCAGGCTGTCATTGATCTGCGTCATGCGGGCAAACGCGCGGTACACGACGGCGTGGCCATCGCGCTTGCGGCGCTTGCCCGCCTGTAACACTTCCCAGGCCGATTGCGCCTGCACCGTCCATTCGTCGGCCAACTGGGGAGCGAACTCGGGCGTGGCCCGGTTCAGCACTTGCAGCGCCGCCGTCGCTTCGTCGCGGGCCGCCGCGAAACGCTCGCGGAACACGGGATCGTCCAGCACGAGGAACTGACGCGCGCTACGCTCCATGGCCAGCGTGCGCTCGGACAAGCGCTGCGACTGTTCCGTCAGGGCAATCGCCTGCGCCGCCGTCTCGCGCCCCAGCCGCGCCAGGTGCTCGAGGGTCAGCAGGGCTTGCACGGAGGTGGCCGTCAAAATGCCCGTCGTCAAAATGAAGGCGGCAAATAACAGTTGGCGAAAGGAAAGTCGGGACAAGGTAGGCGCCTTCGGTTCAGTCTGGAATGCAAAAGGCGCATGGTACGCTAAGCCTCCATTGCGGGGCGCCAGCTGTCAAAAATAGCCGATTTGACAACCTTGTTGCTTTTGCGCCCGACAAGCAAGCGTCGGCGGCGGCGCGCAGATACTCCTAGTACAATAGGGAAAAACTTCATACAGGCATCAAAGTGGCCCCCAGCCCTGGCATTGCGCCACTTTGCCCCCACATGTGATGCAGCCCCACCGACACTCCGAATCACCTACCGCAGAGATCCCATACCGCATGAGCACATTTGAAAAAGTCAGCAGCAACTTCATTCCAGTCTTGCAGGCAACCATCGAGCAATATGTCGAGCCAGCAACGGGCATGCGCCATATCCATATGCATACCGAGCAGGCTGAGATGGTGTTCCTGGTGGCCTTTCCCACTGTGCCCGAAGTGAGCGACGGACGCGCCCACATCCTGGAACACCTGGCCTTGTGCGGCTCGTCGCGCTACCCGGTGCGCGACCCGTTCTTCTCGATGCTGCGCCGCTCGACGGCCACGTTCATGAATGCGATGACCTATGCGGACCGCACCGTGTACCCTTTCGCCAGCACCGACCGCAAGGATTTCTTCAACCTGCTCGACGTCTACCTCGATGCGGCCTTCTTCCCGAACCTCGATTACCTGAATTTCCGCCAGGAAGGCTGGCGCCATGCATTCGAAGGCGACAAGCTCGTGTATCAAGGCATCGTCTTCAATGAAATGAAGGGCGCTTTCAACAGCCCCATGCGCGCGCTCGACAGCGGCATCGCCAGTGCCTTGCTCAAAGGAACGACGTATGAAGTGGAATCGGGCGGCGATCCGCTCGACATCCCCGAACTGACGCATGACATGCTGAAAGCATTCCACGCCAGCCACTATCACCCTTCGCAAGCCGTGATCATGACCGCCGGCAATATCGAAGCGTCGGCCGTGCAGGAACAAGTCGCCGAGCGCGTGCTGTCCAAGCTCAGCGGTTTCTCCGAACGCCGCCTGCCGCAGCTGGCGCCCGCGTGGACGGCGCCGCAGGAAAACATCGTCAAGATTCCGTCGCAGGAAGCGCGCGACGATGAGTTCGGTCTGCAATTCGCCTGGCTGATGGGCGAGTCGAGCGACCCCATCGCCTACTACCACGCACATCTGCTGTCGCACGGCTTGCTCGGCGAATCGTCGGCGCCCGTCATGCGGGCCATGGAATCGGCCGGCTATGGCCGCCCATCGGACATGAATGGCCGCGACGCGGGCATCCGCCAGATGGTGTTCCACATCGGCATGGAAGGGTTGACCAAAGAACAGATCGCCGATGCGCACCAGCGCATCTGGACGGCCCTGGAAGAGACGGCGGAAGAGGGCATTCCCGCCGCCGTGCTGCACGCGGCCTTGCGCGACATCAAGTACAGCCAGCGCGAAATCAGCAGCGGCCGCATGCCTTACGGCCTGGGACGCCTGCTGCACGCCTTGCCGCTGGCCATGTATGGCGGCGACGTGATGGACGCGTTCGACAATGCGGCCATCCTGGAAACCCTGGAACAGCAGATCGACGACCCGGCCTTCTTCAAGCAGCTGGTGCGCGAGCTGATCGCCAATCCGACCCGCCTGACGACGCACGTGGTGCCTGACAGCGCCTACTTCACGGACCGCGCCGCGCAGGAAGACGCCAAGCTGGCGGCCCTGCAAGCCACGCTGACGGATGCCGAGCGCGAGCACATCGTGGCCGAGTCCGCCGCGCTGGAAGCGCATCAGCAACTGCCATCGAATTCCGAAGTCTTGCCGCGCATTCGCCCTGGCGACGTCAGCGCCTTGCCGCGCCCGGCCTTGCCGATTCCGGCCGCCGTCGATGGCGCCGTGGCATTCAGCATTGCTTCCAACGGCATCAGCTATGCCAACGTGCTGTACGACGTGTCGAACTTGCCGGAAGCGTCGTGGCCATGGCTGCGTTTGTACACGGACCTGGCGCCGGAACTGGGCGTGGGCGACATGTCGTTCGACGACGCCAGCGCCTGGCGCCAGAGCATGGTGCCCTCGTTCCACATCGGCCTGGAAGCCATTCCCCGTCCGCAGCAAGCGATGCGCGTGGAACTGTCGTTCTCGGCCAGCGGCTTGCGCGAAGAACACGCGGCGATTGCCGCCGTGCTGTCGGCCTGGATCGCCAAGCCCCGCTTCGATGAAGAAGAGCGCCTGGCTTTCCTGATCGAAAGCCTGGTGCAAGACAAACTCTCCAGCCTGGCCGAATCGGGCAACCGCTACGCCATGCTGGCCTCGGCAGCTCCCCTGTCGCCCACGCGCCGCTTCGACGACATCGTCGGCGGCCCGGCAGCCTTGCCGTTCTACCGCCGTTTGCAGCAGCTGAGCAAGACGTCGGCAGGCTTGCAGGAAATCGCGCGCGAACTCGACACCTTGCACGCGCACATCATCGCCCAGCAGCCAACCGTGCTGTGCGCCGGCCTGGAACAGGATGGCATCACCCTGGCCCGTTTGCTGGAATTGCCGGCAGCGAGCACAGATGCCATCGCACCGGCGGAAACCGTCGCACCGGCCGCTTTGCCGCTGGCCAACACGGCCCTGCATGCGACAAGCCAGATCAACCATTGCTTCGTTTCCTGGGCCGTGCCGGGCGTGCACAATCCGGACGCTTCGGCCCTGGCCGTCGCCGCCGAACTGATGACCAACCAGGTGCTGCATACGGCCCTGCGCGAAAAAGGCGGCGCCTATGGCGGCAGCGCCAGCTATGCGGCCGGCGCCGGCACGTTTACATTGAGCTCCTACCGCGATCCGCGCCTGGCCGGCACGTTCGCCGACTTCGGCACGACGCTCGATCAAATCCTCGACGGCGATTTCTCGCAAGAACAAGTGGAAGAGGCCATCATCTGCGTCATCAAGGGCCTAGACAAGCCGCACTCGCCGTACGCGGAAGCGCTGACGGCGTGGAACATGCAGCAGCGTGGCACGACGGAAGCCGTGCGCCAGCAATTCCGCACCGGCGTGCTCAATTGCACCCTGGCGCAGATCAAGGAAGTCACGCGCACCTGGCTGAAAAACGGCCAGCCGAGCCGCGCCGCGTTTGCGGGCAATACGACGCAAGACCTGGCCGGGCTGGAAGTGGTCGATCTGCTGGCGCTGGCTTCTTAAGCTGGGCAGGCGGATCGTGTCGGATTACGCGGCGTGCCGCCGCTAATCCGACCTACGATGCTATTGGGGGACAGAATTAGGTTCCATGAACATCAGTTCCCACTGATGCCCATCAGGATCCTGGAAACTATGTCCATACATGAAGCCGAAATCCATCGGCTCCTTGTAGATGCTGCCGCCCGCCTGGACGGCCTTCGCCACCAGCTCATCGACTTCACCGCGGCTCTCTGCCGACAAACACACGAGCACTTCCGTCGCCACGGTGGTGTCGCACAGCTGCTTGGGCGTAAATTGCTTGAATTTGTCGTGCGTCAACAGCATGACGAAAATGTCGTCGGCAACGATCATGCACGTCGCCGTTTCATCGGTGAAATGGGCATTGAAACTGAAGCCCAGCGCCGTGAAAAACGCGACGGAACGTTCCAGCGACTGGACGGGCAGATTGACAAAGATTTTGCGGGCCATCATGTCTCCTTGTGGGTCGTATGAGTATGTGCTGCCCGCCGATTCTACACCGGCTATTCAGCCCTTCGCACGCGCCACGGTCTTCGGCGCGTAGCCGAAATAGCGGCTGAAGGCGGCGCTGAAATTGGCCGGGTGGCGATAGCCGGTTTGCCAGCCCGCCTGCGCCACCTGGCAACCATTTTCCAGCAGTAATTTTGCCCGCTGCATGCGTAGCGCCAGCAGGGTGCGCTGGGGGCTGTCGTTGTAGCGGTAGCGCCATCCCTGCTTGAGCTTGAACAAGCTCAGCCCCGCTTGCGCGCACAGGTAATCGAGCGTCAGTTCCTGCGCCATCTGTTCCTGCATCAGCGCGTGCACGCGTTCCAGTCTGGCGATATCGGTCTCGGACCAGCGCGGCACGGCAAAGGGCACCGGCCGCAGTGCCCGCAGTTGCTCCGCCAGCAGGCTGAGCACGCCGATATGCACGGCCAGCGGGTCCGTCGCGCTCAGCAGCGAGCGCGCGTGCAGGGCGCAGGCCGCCGTGGTGGCCGCATGCGCCAGCTGGCGCGCGCCGCCGTCGGGCAGCAAAGACGCCAAACCTTCCGGCCAGTAGCGCGCCAGCGCCTCTTCACCCACCAGCACGCGCAATTGCGCCGCCCGCTGATTCGCCTCGAAACGGCGCTCGCCGCTCGTGTGGCGAAACGCCGTCACCGTCGTATGGCCGCCCCGGAAACGCAATGATTCGCCATCGCGCGTGACGTAGGCGGACGCGCCTTCCAGGCCGATGGTGATCACCATGCCGCCCCCGTCGTCATGCTTCGATTGCTCGACGAGCGCCAGCCGCGGGCGGTAATCGGAATGCACAAGCAGCAAGCCCTGATCGACCTGGCGCTGGTCGGCGCGGCACTCGCCCATCCCCGGGTCCAGCTGGCGCCGCGTCCAGCCTGCCGCTTCCCTGTCCTGTTCCATCATCGCTCCTCCCTGTCCTTGCGCGCCGTCGCGCATACGAAATGCGCCGTGCCGCATACAAATGCAAATGATAATTATTCTCATTGTTGCATAAAATAGCTTCCATGCCCATCTCGCCGAAAGGAAGCACCATGCCGTTCACGTCGCAACACACTTTGCAACCGTACTGGGACCTGGCCGTCGCGCCTGTGCAGGCGGACGGGCTGGCCGCCGCCCTGGAACTGGGCATTTTCGATGTACTGGCCACACCGCACACGCCGGCGCAGCTGGCCGACACCCTGTCGCTGCATGCGCCGCACACGGCCCTGCTGCTGGAACTGCTCTGGAGCATGCAGCTGCTGGAGCGCGACGGGGCCGACGCAGATGCCCAGCGCTACCGCTGCACGGCCGCCACCTTGCAGTATTTCTGCCGCAACTCCGTGGCCTTTTGCGGCGACGCCTGGCTGTACCGGCTGCATGCGCTGCGCCACTTCGCCACGCAGCTCAGTACGCTGGTGCGCGACGGCGGCAAAGCAGCGCCGTACAGCACGGCCAATGGCATCAACTGGGCCGCCGCCGCGCAGCAGCAAATTGGCCAGGAACAACGCGCCGTCACCATGCGCGCGGCCCTGTCCGTGATGCAACGGATCGCCCCGTTTGCGGACGGCAGCACGCCCTTGCGCCTGCTCGATGTGGGCGGCGGGCCGGGCTGGGTGGCCATTGCGCTGGCGCAAGCCCATGCGGGCTTGCACGGCTGCGTTTTCGACTGGCCGGAAACGGTGGCCGTGGCGGCCGCCAACATCGCCCATGCGCAACTATCCGACCGCCTGAAAACGGTGGGCGGCGATCTGGGCTGCGACGATATCGGCAGCGGCTACGACCTGATCTGGTGCTCGTCCGTGCTGCATTTCGTGCCCGACATGGCGGCTGCCTTGCGCAAGATGCAGGCAGCGTTAAAACCCGGTGGCGTACTCGTCTGCGTGCAGGCGGAAATCGCCCCGGCGCCGGGCGATGCGGCGCGCGTGCTGCCGTATTACTTGCCGATGCGCATGCTGGGCCGCACGGTGACACGGCACGGAGAATTGGCGCAGCTGCTGCGCGACACGGGCTGGAAGCAAGTGGAGCAATACGGCGCCAGCGATTTTCCCATGGCGCCCGTGCAAGTGCTGATTGCTCGTACCTAACAATTACCATTTGGTAATTATCTTTTTTATAGCAAAAAGGGATGCAAATGCGCTAAGCTGTGCCAGCATTGATCGATGTCATCCGCAGCACTCCGCTGCCTCCACAGGGAATCCATCATGAGTCTACATATCGCAGGGAAAGTCGTTGTCATCACCGGCGCCAGCAGCGGCCTGGGCGAAGCCACGGCGCGCCATCTGGCTGCGCTGGGCGCTTCTGTCGTGCTCGGTGCGCGCCGCATGGACTTGCTCACCACCATCGCCGAGGAAATCACGGCGGCCGGTGGTCAGGCCGCCATCGCCCAGACCGACGTCACGGTGCCTGCCGACGTCAAGAATCTGATCGACACGGCCCTGGCCGTGTTCGGCAAGGTCGACGTGCTGATCAACAATGCGGGCCTGATGGCCATCGCACCGATGAGCGCCTTGCAAGTCGACGAGTGGAACAACATGATCGATATCAACATCAAAGGCGTGTTGAACGGCATCGCCGCCGTCCTGCCGCATTTCCAGGCGCAAAACAGCGGCCATTTCATCAATATCTCGTCGGTGGCAGGACAAAAAGTCTTCAGCCCGGGCGGCACCGTCTACAGCGGCACCAAGTTTGCCGTCAGCGCCATTTCGGAAGGCTTGCGCCATGAGCTGGCGGCCAGCGGCGGCACCATCCGCACCACCACCATCTTGCCGGGCGCCGTGGACACGCCATTGAGCGAGGGCAGCAGCCACGCCGAGAGCGCCAAGGCCGTCAAGGAGTTCTACGAGATTGCCATTCCCGCCGATGCCGTGGCGCGCGCCATCGCGTATGCGATCGAGCAGCCGGACGACGTGAGCATCAATGAAATCGTGCTGCGCCCGACGGCGCAGGCGTTTTAAGAGACATCTTGCTGCAGCGACTCGATGATCAGGCTGGCCAGGCGCTCGACGGGCGGCCTGGACACGCTTGAAGCACGCAGCAGTTCCAGCGACAGCGGGGGCAGGGCGGGCAAGCCCGCCGCCACGTGATCGAGCGCGCGTACGGTCGAGGGCAAGCCCAGACCCGTACGCACCGTCACGCCCAGCCCCGCTGCGGCCGCCGCCCACAGTCCGGCCAGGCTGGGACTGGTAAACGCCGTGCGCCAGGCGATGCCGGCCCGGTCCAGCGCCTGCGTGGCGCAGCGCTGGAACAGGCATTCGCGGTCGAACGCAATGAGCGGCAAAGGCTCGCCCGATTCGGGCCGCCAGGCCAGGCTGGACGAGGCGATCCAGCGCATGGCCGGTTCGGCGATATGCTGGCGCTGCTGCGGCGGATACTCGGCCACGTCGGCGATGCACGCGCCGCCCCACAGCAGGGCCAGGTCCAGCTGCCCCATGGCCAGGCCTTCCATCAAGGCCGTGTTGCGCGCCACGTGCGCCTCGATGCGCACTTTCGGATGCGCGCGGGCAAAACGCCCCAGCACGTCAGGCAGCAAGGCTTCGCCAAAATCCTCCTGCAAGCCCAGCCTGATCCAGCCTTCCAGTTCCGCGCCGCACAAGGCGACGGCCGCCTCGTCATTGAGTTCCAGCAGGCGGCGCGCATAGCCAAGCAAGACTTCGCCGGCCGGCGTCAGCGCCAGCCCCCGCCCATCCTTGCGGAACAGGGGCATGCCCGCCTGCTCCTCGAGTTTTTTCAGCTGGGCGCTGACGGCCGAGGTGGAACGCCCCACCTTGTCCGCCGCGCGGGCAAAGCTGCCCAGCTCGATGCCAGCCACATAGCTGCGCAGAAAGGCGATGTCGAAATTAAGCAAGCTCATGGCATCAATACAATCGTCCGGTTTTATGGGATGGTTTAACGTAAATTATCTGATATTCAGAATGATCGTACTGCGCAACACTGTCAGGGTCAACCACTTTCCTGTCCCGCCATGAGCACCAATTGCCAAGCTGTTCCTGTTCCTGTCTCCGCCACCGTGCCCGCGCCGGGCGACGCCCACCGCTGGAAAGTGCTGGCCGTCGGCGTGGCGGCCAATGCCAGCTTTTCCGCCGCCGCCAATGGCATGCCGACCACAGCCATCTGGCTGCGCAGCGGCTATCACCTGAGCAATACGGAACTGGGGGTGGCGCTGGGCGCCATGGGCTTGGGTGTGGCCTTGACCGAATTGCCGTGGGGCATGGCCACCGACCGATGGGGCGACCGCCCCGTGCTGCTGACCGGCTTGCTGGGCACCATGCTGGCGCTGTTGACCTTGCTGCTGTGGATCACGCCCGCTGACGGCGCCGTGCCGCCCCTGTGGGCGCTGGCGGCCGGGCTGGCGCTGGTGGGCGTGCTGGGCGGCAGCGTGAATGGCGCCAGTGGCCGCGCCGTGATGCGCTGGTTCGGCGCCGGCGAACGGGGTTTCGCCATGAGTATCCGCCAGACGGCCGTGCCGTTCGGCGGTGGCCTCGGCGCCCTCGTCCTGCCCAGCCTGGCATCGCGTTATGGCTTCATGCCCGTATTTGGCGCCCTGGCCCTCGTATGCGGCCTGTCGGCGTTTTTTACGTGGCGCTGGATGCATGAGCCCGATTTCTCTGCCGAGGCCGCCACGGGGCCGCACAACGCACCCACGGGCCTGATGAAAGACCAGGCAACATCGCCCCTGAAAAACCGCAAGGTCTGGCGCATGGTGGCCGCCATCGGCTTGCTGTGCGTGCCGCAGTTTGCCGTGCTCAGCTATGCCACCGTGTTCCTGCACGATGACGGCCACCTGGGCCTGGCGGGAATCACGGCCGTGATGGTGGCCTTGCAAGTGGGCGCCATGGTGATGCGCATCTGGAGCGGACGCCACACGGACCGCCACGCGAACCGGCCCGCCTACCTGCGCGGCTCGGCCCTGGTGGCGCTGGCCACGTTCATGCTGCTGGGCATGGCCGCCGCGTGCGATGCGCCGGGCTGGGTCTTGATGAGCGCCGTGGTGCTGGCCGGCATCGCCGTGTCCGCCTGGCATGGCGTGGCCTACACGGAGCTGGCCACGGAAGCGGGCGGCGCCAACGCGGGCACGGCGCTGGGCATGGCAAACACGGCCGTCTACGTGGGCTTGTTCCTCACGCCGATTGCCATCCCGCATTTGCTGGCGGCCAGCAACTGGCCCGTCGTGTGGTGGCTGGCGGGGCTGGTGGCGCTGCTGGCCCGCCCGCTGTTTCCGAAAGCCTAGGACAGCGCCCGGATCCGGTACACGCAGCGCATGGCATTGGCCAGCACGTGCTGCTCGCGCACGATGCTGGCGTTCGGCCCCACCACTTCCTGGAACAGCTGCAATTCGGAGCGGCAAAAGCCCTGGCAGGTGCGCGCGGCGGCGCAGATGGGGCAGTGGTCTTCGATCAACAGCCAGTCGCCGCCGTCCGCTTCCACGCGCGCCATATAACCCTCTTCGTCGCGCACGGCCGCCAGCTGCTGCAGCCGCGTGGGCAAGTCCGGCGCCGAGCACGCCAGCGCATATGCGCCGCGGCTTTCCTCTTCGCGCTGCGTGATGAGTTTATCCAGACCCGCTTCGCCGAACAGCTGGCGCACGGAACCGATCAGCTTGATCGTCAGCTGCGCATGCGTGTCGGGAAAGCGCGCATTGCCCGCTTCCGTCAAGACCCAGTTCTGGCGCGGCCGGCCGGCGCCCGCTTGCGCTTCCTGCCGTCCTTCAATGAGACCCGCCGCCACCAGCTTTTGCACTTGCTGGCGCGCCGCCTCGCCCGTCATATCCAGGGTCTTGGCCAGGATCGCCGTGGAGACGGGTCCCTTGGTCTTGATGAAATACAGGATGCGCTCCGTCGTTTGCGGTGCCTCGCTATTATCCAAACGTTTACTTGTGTAATTCATTTCACTCAACTATCATGGGGCCAGTTAACCAACTAATTGCTTGCATAATAGGCCGGTAGCTCCCCGCTGTCGAGGAGTTTCCACGTACGTATGCCAGCAAGACACTCTTTGGACGGGAATCCCATGCAGCTGCAGCACTCGATCTGGCTGTTTCACGCCATCCTCGCTACCGGCCTGGCCATCTGGCTCACCCTGGCCGCCATCAACAACCTGCACGCCTTCCACGGCTCCGTCTGGGCCATCGGCAACACCATGCGCATGGACCCGCTGCGCCAGGACCCGACCATCCAGACGCCGCTGCTGCGCCGCGCGCTCACGTCCTTGACCTTGCACCGGCTGTCGCTGGGCGTGGTGCTGACCTTGCAACTGCTGGCCGCCATCGCCGCCTGGACGGGCGTGGCGCTGTTCTTCGGCGCCTCGCTGACGCAGGCGCTGCCCTGGCTGAACCTGGCCCTGTGCGCCATGGCCGCCTTTTTGCTGCTGATGCACCTGGGCGGCCTGTGGTTCGGCTACTGGATCGCACAGGAAGGCTTGCAGACGACGCACCTGGTGCTGCTGCTGTGGACCATCGGCCTGTTCTTTCTTTTCAACGCGCAGCGGACCTGATCAGCCTCCGCTGCGCCTCTTCTTCCCAGTTGTAAAGGACTTCATCATGAATACGAAAATCGTCGGCGCCTGCGCGCTGGCCATCGCCCTGGCCGTCGCGGGCGCCGCGCTGACCCCGCGCGCGGACTCGCATGCGGCCGATGCCGCCGCCTACCCCGCCACCAAGGTGGCGCTGGTGCCCGTCGTGCTGGGCACGCAGGAGCGCTACTTCGCTGGCGTAGGCGAACTGGAAGCGGCGCGCCAGGTGCAGGTGGCGGCCGAAACGGGCGGGCGCATCACGCAGATCCGCTTCGCATCGGGGCAAAGCGTGGCGGCCGGCGCCGTGCTGGTCCAGCTCAATGATGCGCCGGAACAGGCGGCCCTGCTGCGCCAGCGCGCGCAACTGAAAAACGCGGAGAGCAGCCATGCGCGCACCGCGCAGATGGTGAAGGAAAAGGCGGCCACGCAGGAACAGCTCGATAGTGCGCTGGCCGCGCGCGATGCGGCGCTGGGCGACGTGCGCCAGACGGAGGCGCTGATCGCGCAAAAGACCATCCGCGCGCCGTTCGCCGGACAGCTGGGCATCCGCAAGGTGCACGCGGGCCAGTACCTGAACGCGGCCGACACGGTGGCCAGCCTGATCGACACGCAGTCGCTGATGGTGAACTTCGCCCTCGATGAACAGAGCAGCGCGAAGCTGGCGCCAGGCCAGGCCGTGCAAGTGCTGGTGGACGCCTATCCCGATGACATCTTCACGGCCAAGATCAACGCCATCGACCCGCTGATCGCCCGTTCGCGCATGGTGCAGGTGCAGGCGGTGCTCGCCAATCCGCGCGGCGCGCTCAGAGCGGGGATGTACGCGAACGTGCGCGTGGCGCGCGAGGCGGGCCAGCAGCTGACGGTGCCGGAAACGGCCGTGACCTACAGCGCGTATGGCGACACGGTCTTCGTCGCGCAGCAGGAAGGAAAACAGCCGCTCACCGTCAAGCGCGTGGGCGTGAAACTGGGCGAGCGGGCAGGGGGCCGGATCGCCATCCTCGACGGCTTGCGCGAAGGCCAGCGCGTGGTCGCTTCGGGCCAGCTGAAACTGGCCGACGGCATGGCCGTGCAAGCGGTGGCCAATACCCTGGACGAAGTAAAACGCGCCGCGCCCAAGGCCGGCTCGTAAAGGAAAGACATCACCATGAAATTTACCGATTTATTCGTACGCCGCCCCGTGCTGGCGCTGGTGATCAGCACCTTGATACTGATGCTGGGCGTGGTCGCCATCCTGCAGCTGCCGATCCGCCAATACCCGATGCTCGAATCGTCGACCATCACGGTGAAAACCACGTATCCGGGCGCTTCGGCGGAACTGATGCAGGGCTTTGTCACGCAGCCGATCGCGCAAGCCGTATCGTCGGTGGAAGGCATCGATTACCTCACTTCGTCGTCGGTGCAGGGCAGCAGCACGGTGACCGTGCGCATGGAACTGAACCGCGATTCCACGCAGGCGTTGACGGAAGTGATGGCCAAGGTCAACCAGGTGCGCTACAAGCTGCCCGAAGGCGCTTTTGACCCCGTCATCGAGCGCTCGGCCGGCGATTCCTCGGCCGTCGCCTATGTCGGCTTTGCCAGCGAGAGCGTGTCCGCGCCCGCGCTGACGGATTACCTGGCGCGCGTCGTGCAACCGATGTTCGCCACCATCGACGGGGTGGCCAAGGTCGACGTGTATGGCGGCCAGCAACTGGCCATGCGTTTGTGGATCGACCCGGCGAAACTGGCGGCGCGCGGATTGACGGCGGCCGATGTGGCCGACGCCGTGCGGCGCAATAACTACCAGGCGGCGCCCGGCAAAGTCAAAGGACAATTCGTCGTCTCGAACATCAGCGTCAACACGGATCTGACCAGCGTGGCGGAGTTCCGCGACATGGTCATACGCAAGGGCGGCGATGACAGCGCGTCGCTCGTGCGTCTGAAAGACGTGGGCACGGTGGAACTGGGCGCGGCGGCCACGGAGACGAGCGGCATCATGGATGGCGTGCCGGCCGTGTACCTGGGCCTGTCGCCCACACCGGGCGGCAACCCTTTGGTGATCGTCGACGGCATCAAAAAACTGCTGCCCGAAATCCAGAAAACCCTGCCACCGGGCGTGAAAGTCGAACTGGCGTTCGAGACGGCGCGCTTCATCCAGTCGTCCATCGACGAGGTGGCGCATACCCTGCTCGAAGCACTGCTGATCGTCGTCATCGTCATCTACCTGTGCATGGGTTCCTTGCGCTCCGTGCTGATACCCGTCGTGACGATCCCGTTGTCGATGCTGGGCGCGGCGGCGCTGATGCTGGCCTTCGGCTTCAGCATCAATTTATTGACCCTGCTGGCCATGGTGCTGGCCGTGGGCCTGGTGGTCGATGATGCCATCGTCGTGGTGGAAAACGTCCATAGGCATATCGAGGAAGGCAAGACGCCCGTGGCGGCCGCCCTCGTCGGCGCGCGCGAAGTGGCCGGCCCCGTGATCGCCATGACGATCACCCTGGCCGCCGTGTATGCGCCGATCGGCATGATGGGGGGACTCACGGGTGCGCTGTTCAAGGAATTCGCGCTCACGCTGGCCGGCGCCGTGGTGGTGTCGGGCGTGGTGGCCTTGACCTTGTCGCCCGTGATGAGCTCATTGCTGCTGCAGCCCAAACAATCGGAAGGACGCATGGCGCGCGCCGCCGAGCATTTCTTCGAAGGTCTCACCAGCCGCTATGCGCGCCTGCTGGACCGCTCGCTGCACCACCGCTGGCTCAGTGCCGGTTTCGCCGCGCTGGTGATGGTCAGTTTGCCGTTTTTATACCTGCTGCCGCAGCGCGAACTGGCGCCGGCGGAAGACCAGGCCAGCGTGCTGACGGCGATCAAGGCGCCGCAGCACGCCAACCTCGATTACGTCGAGCGCTTTTCGTACAAGCTCGATGCCATCTACAAAAATATCCCGGAAACGGACTCGCGCTGGATCATCAACGGCGGCGAAGGGCCGGCATCGAGCATCGGCGGCATCAACCTGACGCCGTGGGCCGAACGCGCGCGCAATGCGGCCGTCATCCAGGCCGAATTGCAGCACGCCGTGGGCGACGTGGAAGGCACGAGCATCTTCGCCTTCCAGCTGGCGCCCTTGCCGGGATCGAGCGGCGGCTTGCCCGTGCAGATGGTACTGCGCAGCGCGCAGGATTACGCCACCCTGTTCCGCACCATGGAAGACGTCAAGCAGCGCGCGCGCGATAGCGGCCTGTTTGCCGTCGTCGACAGCGACCTCGATTACAACAACCCGGTGGTCAAAGTGCGCGTCGACCGCTCCAAGGCGAACAGCCTGGGCATCCGCATGCAGGATATCGGCGAGTCGCTGGCCGTGCTGGTGGGTGAAAATTACCTGAACCGCTTCGGCATGGATGGCCGCGCGTATGACGTCATCGCGCAAAGCCCGCGCGAACAGCGGCTCACGGCGCAAGCCCTGACGCAGCAGTACGTGCGCTCCGACGATGGCAGCCTGCTGCCCCTGTCCGCCGTTGTCTCGGTGACGGAACAGATCGAGCCGAACATGCTGACGCAGTTCAACCAGCAAAATGCGGCCACCTTCCAGGGCGTGCCGGCGCCGGGCGTGACCCTCGGCGACGCCGTCGCCTTCCTCGATGGCGTGGCCAAGACCCTGCCGCCGGGCTTCAGCTACGACTGGCAGTCCGATGCGCGCCAGTTCGCCACGGAAGGCAATGCCCTGCTGCTGGCCTTCCTCGCGGCCGTCGTCGTCATCTACCTGGTGCTGGCGGCGCAGTATGAAAGCCTGACGGACCCGTTGATCATCCTGATCACCGTGCCGCTGTCGATCTGCGGCGCGCTGATTCCGCTGGCCCTCGGCTACGCCACCGTCAACATCTACACACAGATCGGCCTCGTGACCCTGATCGGATTGATCAGCAAACACGGCATCCTGATGGTGGAATTTGCCAACGAATTGCAGGTGCATGAACGGCTGGACCGCATCACGGCCATCCGCAAGGCGGCGCAGATCCGCTTGCGCCCGATTTTGATGACGACGGCCGCCATGGTGGTGGGCCTGGTGCCGCTGCTGTTCGCCTCGGGCGCGGGCGCCAACAGCCGCTTCGGCCTCGGTGTGGTGATCGTCTCGGGCATGTTGATCGGCACCTTCTTTACCCTGTTCGTGCTGCCCACCGTG
Organism: Janthinobacterium sp. HH104; assembly: GCF_001758715.1. Taxonomy (NCBI): domain Bacteria; kingdom Pseudomonadati; phylum Pseudomonadota; class Betaproteobacteria; order Burkholderiales; family Oxalobacteraceae; genus Janthinobacterium; species Janthinobacterium sp. HH104. Next base: position 106,495 of record NZ_LRIB01000033.1, read on the forward strand.
TACACCTTTCTGGCCCGCCGCCACACGGCCGACCATGCCACGCCGCGTGCGCGCGATTTGTCGCAGGCGCTGAAGGAATCCGTATGAAAAATTACCGCTATCTAGCCTCCCTTTTTGTCGCCCTCTTCCCCGTGCTGGCCGGCTGCGCCGTCAGCCCCGCCTATGTTACGCCGGGCACGCCCGCCATCCATTTGGCCAGTCCGCAGCAAGCGCAATTCGCACCCGGCGCGAGTGCCGTCAGCGAGGCCGCCTGGTGGACGTTTTTCGACGATGCGCGCCTGTCGCGGCTGATCACCAGCGCGCTCGAACACAACCTCGATATCGCCCAGGCGCAGGCGAATCTGCTGGCAGCGCGCGCCATTTTCGACGAACGCCGGCTCGATGAACTGCCCACCGTCACGGGCCAGGCGGGCTGGCAGCGCCAAGTGCGGCAAGACACGCCAGACAGCCGCGCCGCCAGCGCCAGCACGCGCGTAGGGTTCGATGCGCAATGGGAGATCGACCTGTTCGGCCGCCTCGCGCACATGAGCCGCTCGGCGCAGGCGCGCGCCGACGCGGCGCAGGCGGACTTGCGGCAGGTGCAGCTGACGATCGCCGCCGAAGTGGCCCGCAATTACTATGAGGCGCTGGGCTACCAGCAAAACCTGGCGCTGACGCAGGCGCAGGTGCAAAGCTGGCGCGATACGGTGGCATTGACCGATGCGCGCATCCGCGCCGGCAGCGGCTTGCCGGAAGAGCGCCACAATGCGCTGGCCAACCTGGCGCGCAGCGAAGCGATGCTGCCGCCCTTGCAAGCGGGTTTACTCCAGGCGCAGTACCGGCTCGACGTGTTGAGCGGTCAAACCCCGGGGGCCATCGCGCTGGCCACCACGCCGCGGCAACAGGCGCCGCTGGCGGGCCAGCTGCCGCTCGGCGACGTGAACCGCCTGATCAAGCAGCGTCCCGACGTGGTGCGCGCCCAGCGCCTGCTGGCCGCCTCCAGCGAAGACGTGGGGGCCGCCACGGCCGACCTGTATCCGCGCCTGAGCCTGGGCGGTTTCCTCGGCTTTTTTGCGCTGCGCGGCAGCGGTGTATTCGACGGCGGCGCGCGCGCGTTCGAGGTGGCGCCATCGGTCAGCTATCCGGCCTTCCGCCTGGGCAGCGTCAAGGCACGCTTGCGCGGCATGCAGGCAGAAGCGCAGGGCGCGCTGGCGCGCTATGAGCAGACGATATTGTTGGCGCAGGAAGACGTGGAAAACGCCGTCACGCAACTGGCGGAAAACCAGACGCGACTGGCGTCCCTGCTGCAGTCGGCGCGCCATGGCAACGCGGCCCTCGGTATTGCCAGCACGCGCTATCACGGCGGTTCCGGCAGCTACCAGGCCGTGCTGGAAAACCAGCGCGCCTTGTACGATATCCGGCGCGAAGCGCTGCTGGCGGAAACGGCGTCCTACATCGATGCGATTGCCCTGTACAAGGCGCTGGGATGGGGGCAAACTATGTAGTATTTTCGATCAAAAGGAGAGACGATGTTCACGCAAGGCAGCTGGCTCAATGCACCGGAAAACTGGTCCGCCGACGGTGCGCAATTGCGCGTGACGACGGACGCCAACACGGATTTCTGGCGCAAGACCTCGTATGGTTTTATCCGCGACAGCGGCCACTTTTTCGGCACCGGCATCGAGGGCGATTTCACGGCGCAGCTGCATGTGGCGGCGCAGTACGCAGCGCTGTACGACCAGGCGGGCCTGATGGTGCGCATCGATGCGGAAAACTGGATCAAGTGCGGCGTCGAATTTTCCGACGGCCAGCTGCTATTGAGCACCGTGCTGACGGTGGACACATCCGATTGGGCCGTCAGCCTGGCGCCCGCCATGCCGGACGGTTTCTGGCTGCGCGTGACGGTGGAAAAAGGCGCCATCCGCGTGCAGTATTCGACCGATGGCAAGCTGTGGCCGCTGCTGCGCCTGGCGCCGTTTCCCGTGGCATCGCGCTACCTCGTCGGCCCCATGTGCTGCACGCCGGAACGCGCTGGACTTGAAGTCGTGTTTTCGCAGTTTTCCACCGGCCCGGCGCTGCAAAAAGACTTGCACGATCTCAGTTGAGTGGCCGTGTGTGCGTGGTTGATCAGGCGGCGGAATCGAGCCACTGATTCTCGACACACCATTGCCGCACGTCGGCGGTCAATTGTGCTGAAACCGGCTGGAGTCCCGGGAGTTTTTTCTCGTATTTCCGGATGCTGGCTGCAAAAAAAGTGAAGAAAGCGGCGCCGATCAATTTGCGTTGTCCCGGCGTGTCTTTTTTCACCGGCACGAAGTCTTCCTCGTCCATGGCGATATCGAGGCCGAACATGTTGTCGCTGGCGTAGTAACGGCAAAAGGTTTTTCTCTGCAAGTCTTTCGGCACGCAGCGCAGGCACACAAACAATTCCCAGTCGAGGGCAGGATATTTTTCTTCCATCAAGGGACCAAGCTGCCGCAGTTCATGACCAATGTCAAAGACCTTGGTCCAGCTTGGCGAGTCCGATGTCGTGTCTATGCGCATCTTTGTTTTCTCCGAATGCAGGAACCGCATGATACGCACATCGTGCTTCCGGCAGCGCACACGCACAGCGCCATCAGCTCAAGGCCGTATCGAGCACCATCATCAGGAGAAAACCAAACACCAGCGCGATACTGGAAAAACCGCCATTGCCGCTGCGCTGCGCCTCGGGAATGGCGTCGTGCACGATGACGAACAGCATGGCGCCGGCGGCCGCCGCCAGTCCCCACGGCAGCAGGGCGGACGAGAGGCCGATCAGGGCCAGGCCCGCCAGCGCCGCCACGGGTTCAACCAGGCCGGAGGCGGCGCCCATGGCCACCGACAGACGCCGGCTGTAACCCACGCTGCGCAGCGCCAGCGCCACGACCAGGCCTTCGGGTACATCCTGGATGGCGATGCCGGCCGCCAGCGCATTGGCGCGTTCCAACTCCACGCCGGCATAGCCGACGCCGATCGCCAGTCCCTCGGGCAGGTTGTGCAAAGTGACGGCCAGCACAAAAATCCACACTCTTTTCAGGCTGCTGGCGGCGACGGGCGCGCCGTGCTGCACGCGTTCGCGCACCACCAGGTTGAGCGCCACGATCAGCAGCATGCCCAGGCCCATGGCAAAGGCCACCAGCAGGCTGGCGTGCATGGGCGTTGCCACGCGCTGCCTGGCCGCCGCCAGCGCCGGCAGCACCAGTGAAAACGCGGTGGCCGCCAGCATCACGCCGGCGCCAAAACCGAGGAAGCAGTCGTAGTTGCGCTGCGAAAATTTGTGCGACAGCAGCACCGGCACGGTCCCCAACGCCGTGGCGGCTGCCGCCATGCTGCCGCCGATCAGGGCCGGCTCCAGATGGGCATGGCGCAGCGCCAGCTCGGTCGCCAGCGCGTACAGCAACCACAGCGCGCCACCGCCGCACAAGGCAAAGCCCAGTGCCTGGGGCCAGGACCAGTGTCTGGCCAGGGCCTGCAGCGCGCGCGGCGTATTCACGCTGGTGGTGCCCGGCCAGCTGCGCTACAAGGGCATGGACGAGGTGCCGCCATCGCGCCCGTTGGGCCGCATCCCCAGCTCCGCGCCCGTCAGCGGGTCGGCATCGGGATTCGACGCCGTGCGCGCAGCCATCTGCTGCACGGTGGCCAGTTCGTCCTGCGGCAATTTCACTTCTGCTTCGCCAGTGCCGCCATCGACGGCCATCTGCTGGCGCGGGTCGGAAATGTACTGCCACTTGCCGCCCTGGTTCCACGGTCCCCGTTCCTCGCCCGGCCCCTGCGACATATTGAAATACACGTCCGCGTACTGCGGGTCGCCCGGCAGTTTGCCCGGCGGGAAATTGGGCTCGATCGAATACAGGGCTTTTTCAAACGACTTCTGGTGCGCCACTTCGCGCGTCATCAGGAAACCCAGCGCTTCCTTCACGCCCGGGTCGTCCGTCAGGTTGATCAGGCGCTCGTAGACGATCTTGGCGCGCGCCTCGGCGGCGATATTCGAGCGCAGGTCGGCCGTCGGTTCGCCGATGGTGTCGATGTAGGCGGCCGTCCACGGCACGCCGGCCGAGTTGACCAGAGGCGCGCCGCCGCCGTACAGCACCTGCGTCACATGGCTGTCGTTGCCCGCGCCCGTGATATTGCGGTACAGCTCCGCCGCCTGGTCGACGCCCTCGGCCAGCCGCCCCTTGGCGCCCTTGTTGAGCATGACGACGATATTGCCGATCACTTCCAGGTGGCTCAGTTCTTCCGTGGCGATATCGAACAGCATGTCCTTGCGGCCCGGATCGTCCTCGGACAAGGCTTGCGTGAAATAGCGGCAGGCGGCGGCCAGCTCGCCCTGCGGGCCGCCGAATTGTTCCAGCATCAGGTTGGCCAGCCCGGGATTGGGCTGCTCCACCCTGACCGTGTATTGCAGTCGCTTGTTGTGTGCAAACATGGTGCTCTCCTCGTTCGCAGCACGCCGGCCTACTCGTGCTGATTCAGTGATCTGTGGATGTCTTTCGACTCGTTGCGGCCCGGCCGGTCGTCGGCCAGCTTGCCCGCTTCGCTTTGCGGCCGCTGCGCCGCGCCCTTGACGTGGGCGTTGCCATCGGGCTGCGTCAGGGTGGGCAGGTTTTCCTGCTCCACCGGGTCAAGCCCGCCCTGCGGCGTGATGACGTCGTTGGCCCAGTGGCCGCTGTTGGCATTGCCGCTGGCCAGCTTGCCGCCGCCCTGGTTCGCATACGCATCGCCCTTGGCCTTATCGGCATCGGTCTTGTCGATGCGCGTGTTGCGGCCCTGGTCGGTGGGGTGCTGGGGCGTATTACCGTGTTTTTCCTGCATGCGCTTCTCCTCGGGTAGTGGATGAAGTTCCATGCTACTGGCGCGCAGCGGCCGGCAAGATAGGCGCGCGGCGGGCCGGCGTGTAGGAAAGTGACTCGCGCAGCGCCTCAGCGCCGCCGCAGCCACAGCGCGCCGGCGGCCAGGCCGATGCCGAAAGCGCCGTACACCAACAGCAGCGAGGGGCGCGACAGGCGCATCTCGTAGCCGGGCTGCAAACGGTGCGGCGTCAGCTGGTAATCCGTGAAACAGGCCACGGCCGTGGCGCCGGCCGCCGCCGCGACGGTGGACGCCACGCGGCGCCGGTCGAGGATGCGCGCCGCATAACGCTCGAACAGCACGCCCCAGAACATGGCGCTGCAATGGTGGATGACATAGCCGACCAGGGTGTGCCTGAGCGAGGCGTCGTCGCGGCGCGCCGCCTGGTCGCCCCACAGCCAGTGGCTGACGGCGTTGACGGTGGCGAACACGCTGCCCGTTTCGCGCCGCCCGCACAGGGCCAGGGCGGCGGCGGACAGGAGGGAGGCAAGGCTGCCCGACAGGGCGCCATGACGCAGGGTGGCAGGCAAGGATGGCATGGTGATCTCCTATGGTGATGCGGCAATGAACTGAAACGCAAAAGACGAATCCAACTCCCATCAGGAAAGGGCATCGATGCGCATACTGCTGACGGGGGCGAGCGGTTTCATTGGAACGCATGTTTCGACCGCGCTGCTGGCCGAAGGTTTCCAGCTCGCGTGCACGACACGCCGCGCGCCGCCCCGCGCGCGCAGCGGCGATGGGCAGCGCGTGCGCCTGATCGAGGCTGATTTTGCGCGCGACACGGCCAAGGCCGCGTGGCTGCCGCGCCTGGACGGTATCGACGTCGTCATCAACTGCGTCGGCATCATCGCCGAGCATGGCGCGCAGACGTTTGCGGCCCTGCACACGCAGGCGCCGCGCGCCCTGTTCGCCGCCTGCGCCGAGAGCGAAGTACAACTGGTGATACAGCTGTCGGCCCTGGGCGCCGACGAAGGCGCCGTCTCGCCCTACCATCTGAGCAAGAAGGCGGCCGACGATTTTCTCGCCAGCCTGCCGCTGCGCGCCGTCATCGTGCAGCCTTCGCTCGTGTATGGCGACGATGGCGAAAGCTCGTGCCTGTTCCGCATGCTGGCCAGCCTGCCCGTGTATCCCCGCTTCGGCCGCGCGCCGCAGCTGGTGCAACCCGTGCACGTGGACGACTTAAGCGACCTTATCGTCGCGCTGGTGCGCGGCGCGGGCGCGCTGGGCGGCCAGAAGACGCGCCGCGTGCCTGTCGTGGGGCCGCAGGCGCTGCCGTTTGCGGCCTACCTGGCGGCCCTGCGCGCGGCCATGGGGCTGGGACGGCTGCGCGTCGTGCCGCTGCCCCGGTGGCTGATGCCGCCCGTGCTGCTGCTGGCCAGGCTGCTGGGCTTTGCCATGCCGGACCGCGCCACCCTGGGCATGCTCGAACGGGGCAATACAGCCGATGCGGGGCTCACGCGGCGTTTGCTGGGGCGCGCGCCGCGGCCCGTGGCGCAGTTCATCAGCGACGCGCGCGGCGCGGCCGTGCGCGCCCAGCTGGACTGGCTGCTGCCCGTGCTGCGCCTGTCGATTGCCATCGTATGGATCGCCACGGCCATCGTCTCGGCAGGCATCCATCCAGTCGAAGACAGCTATGACCTGCTCGAACGCAGCAGCGTGCCCCCAGCCTGGGCGCCGCCGCTGCTGGCCGGCGCCTGCCTGTTCGACCTGCTGCTGGGCATGGCCACCCTGGCGCTGCGCCCGCCGTGGCGGCGCTGGCTATGGCCGCTGCAAGCCGCGCTCATCGTGTTCTATACCGTCTGGATCGCCGTATTCCTGCCGGAATTCCTCTGGCATCCATACGGCCCCCTGACGAAAAACCTGCCCATGCTGGCGGCCCTGTGGCTGCTGTACCAACTGGAGGAACATCCATGGAATACCTGATCGTCAAATGGCTGCACATCGTCTCGTCGACCCTGCTGTTCGGCACCGGCATCGGCTCGGCCTTCTACCTGCTGTTCACGAGCCTGAGCCGCGACGTGCGCGCCATCGCCGTCATCAGCCGCCACGTGGTGCGCGCCGACTGGCTGTTTACGGCCACGACGGTGGTGTTCCAGCCGCTGAGCGGCTTTTACCTGGCCCACCTGGCCGGTTATCCCTTGGGCAGCCGCTGGATCGTCTGGTCCGTGGTGCTGTATCTGGTGGCGGGCGCCTGCTGGCTGCCCGTCGTGTGGCTGCAGATGCGCATGCGCGACATGGCGCAGGCCAGCGCGCGCGACGGGCTAGCCTTGCCGGCGCTGTACTGGCGCTACCTGCGCATCTGGACGACGCTGGGCGTGCCCGCCTTCTTCGCCCTCATCGTCGTGTTTTACCTGATGACGGCCAAGCCGGCTTGAACACGCATCACCGGGTTTGCGTCAGTGCTTGCGGCCCTGCTTCTTGCCGCCGCCGGCACCCTTGCCGGAACCGGCCTTCGTATGGCTGGCCGCATCCTTGCCGCGCTTGCCAACGTCATTGTCGCTACTGCTTTTGTCTTCCGTGGGGCCGGCCGATTGGCGGTTCTGGCCGGCCTGCGATTTTTGCTTGGTCATGAGGCGCTCCTGATGAACGAGGGAACCCTGTCAGCCTAGCCGCCATGGCGCCATTGTCCATCGGCGCGCCCGCCGCCACGTTGTAGGATCAATCCGCCCGCACCGCCCACGTTTCATGCAGGTGGCGCCACAGCAAGGCGCCATCGGGCGTTTTGTCATACACGACGGTGGACCAGCGCTCGGTGTTTTCCGCCCCCGGCAGCGACTGGAATTCGCGGTAGGAGACGGTGGCGCCGGCGGCGCTTTCCTGAATCAGCTGCAAGTCCGTGATGCGCATGGCAAGGCCCGGGCGGCTGCCGCCGGCGCCCTGGAAAAACCTGGTCAAGCCAAAGTGATCGAGCCGCATTCCACTCGGCGCCACCATCGTAAAGCCGGGCGAAAAACGCGCCAGCAATTGTGCGCAGCTTTCCGCCGCCGCCTCGCCAGAGAGCCATGCGCGGATCAGCACATGCGTGGATAAAACGTCGTCAAAATAGGGATTCGTTGCAGTCATTTTTTTGCTACTCCATGGTGATGTAAAAGGTCGAGAACGGCGCGGTTGTCGATGCGCAGGCACAGTGCCAAAGGCAGCACGCACGAGGCGGCGGCCAGCGCAAAGCACCAGTGGAACACCTGCGCCGCACGCAGATGCTGGGCGGGGTCGTCCAGCGATGCGATGCCCTGCGCCGCCAGCAAGCCATTGAGCAGTACGCTGAGCAGCGCCACGCCCAGGCAAAAGCCCAGCTGGCGGTTGATATTCCACACGGCGCTGGCCTGGCTCAGCTGCGCGTCCGGCGTGCGCAAGAAGGCCGTGCTTTGCGCCGTGCTGCTGCACAAGCCGCCGCCAAAGCCCATCACGGCATATGCGCCGGCCAGCCAGAACAGCTGATCGGCCGCATTCACGCGCAGCAGCATCAGCATGCCCGCCGCCTGCAACAGGGCGCCCGCGATGAACAGCGGTTGCGGACCCACGCGGCGGTAGCTTTTGCCGGTCAATGAAATGGCGGCAAACGAAGCCAGCGCCCACGGCAGCATCAGCGCGCCCGCCGTGGACGCCGGCATGCCGAGCACGCCCTGCAGATACAGCATGGCCAGCAGGCTCACGCCCATGAAGACGCCCGGCACCAGCAGATACATCAGCATGGCGATGCGCAGCAGCGGCTCACTGGCCAGGCGCAGGTTAAGCAGCGGCGTCGATTTGCGCAGGGCGCCGCGCACATAGCCCCAGGTGCAGGCGGCGCCCAGCGCCAGCACGCCGGCGCCGGCCAGCAGTTCGTCCGGCGTGCCCAGCATGGTCAAGCCCAGCAACAGCAGCAAAATCGCCGTGCTGCCCGCCAGCAGGCCGCTCACGTCGAGACGGGGCACGGCCCCGCGCGGCGGGTCGGGACGCAGCCAGCAGGCGGCCAGCAGCAGCGCCAGCGCGGCAAACGGCACGTTCAAATAAAAAATCCAGCGCCACGACAGGCTGTCGACGATGACGCCGCCCAGCGCGGGCGACAGGGCCGGCGCCAGCAAGCCCACGAGCATGATGACGGAGGATAGTCCCGGCCGCTCGGCAGGCTGGTACAGCTGGTAGGTCATGCTTTGCCCCAGCGGAATGAGCAAGCCGCCGCCGAGGCCCTGCACGCAGCGCCAGGCGATCAGCGCCTCGATCGATGGCGCCAGGCCGGCGCCGATGCTGGCGACTAAAAAAGTTAGCAACGATGCCATGAACACGGTTTTGCTGCCATAATAGGCAGCCAGCCAGGCGCTGGCAGGGATGACGATGGTCAGGCCGAGGATGTAGGCGGTGCTGATCCAGGCCAGCTGCGCCACCGAAGCGTGCAGGGCATGACCGATGTCGGGGTAGGCGACGCTGGTGATGAACATGTTGATCAGGTCAACGAAAAACCCCAGCAGATAGATGGCCGCGACCTTTTTGCGATAGTCCATGGTGCTCCGAATGGCAAACGGCCAGCTTAAGCGCCAACCGCCATTTGCGTAACGGGCCAGCCCCGATTACACTGTCAAACCTATTTTGACAAAGCCCTGTAACCCGCATCTCTTCTTATTTTTATCTATGATCAGTCTTGACCGCCTGGGTATTTTTATCGCCATCGTCGATGCCGGTTCGCTGACGGCGGCCGCCGCCGTGCTGGGCCAGAGCAAGGCCGTCGTCAGTTTTAATTTGAAACAGCTGGAGGCGGAGCTGGGCGTGTCTCTGCTCACACGCAGCACGCGCAGCCTGGCGCTGACCGACGTGGGGCGGCGCTTTTATGAAGATTGCCAGCGCGTGCTCAGCGAAGCGCAGGGCGCCATCGAAACAGCGCGGCAGGGCCACCAGGGCTTGCGCGGCACCCTGCGCCTGACCACCACCGTCGAATACGGCAGCCGCACGGTGATCCCCGCGCTGATCGCCTTTGCCGCCGCCCACCCGCAGCTGCAGATCCAGCACTCGTCGTCATCCTCGCACGAAGACCTGATCTCGGGTCGCTACGACCTGGCCATCCGCATGGGTTCCCTCAACGATTCGAGCTACCGCGCCGCGCTGATCGAACCGTACGCGATTTGGCCCGTCGCCTCGCCCGCCTACCTGGCCAGCCTGCCTGCGAAGGGCATCGCCACCTTGGACGACTTGCAGCGCGCGCGCTGGCTGGCGCACAGCCGCCTGGCCGCGCCGCTGCGCTGGGACGTGCAGACACAAGACGGCCCCGCCGCCTTCACGGCGCAGGACGACGCCGCCATCCATTCCGACTCCGCTTCGGCCCTGCTGGGCTTTGCCCTGGGCGGCTGCGGCGTGGCCCTGCTACCGCAGTGGCAGGTGGAGGGGGAAGTGCGCGCAGGACGCCTGCGCCGGCTGCTGCCCGACGTCGTCTTCCCGGAACAGGGCGTGTATGCCGTGTATCCGAACACCCAGCATATCGCGGAAAAAGTGCGCGCCTTTATCGACTTTTTGCGCGCCTTCGTGGGCACGCCGGACTGAGGTTTCACGTCGTCAATATTTGTTGAATACAACGATTTCCAAGGGGCAAACGGGCGCCACTTTCGTTTTTCCCGGCTTACACTGGAAGGACGTTGTTCACCGATTGGAGACCATCATGGCACATACATTGGCAGCAGTTTTCGCCGTGCGCGATATGGCCGAGCGCGCCCGGCACGACCTGATCACGGCTGGCTTCCCCGGCGCCAGCATCCGCCTGCATGATGCGGGCAGTGACGATTTTTCCGCCACCGAAAACATCCGCCGCGACGACAGCGACAGCCTGCTCGACAGCGTCAAGCATTTCTTCACCGACCTGTTCGGCAGCCACGCCGACCGCCACATCTATGCGGAAGCCGTGCGGCGCGGGCATGTCGTGCTGACCCTGGAAGAGGCCAGCGACGCCGATATCCAGCGCGCCACCGACATCGTCGAACGCTATGCGCCGCTCGACATCGATGCGCATGCCGACCACTGGCGCGCCGGCGGCTGGCAAGGCGCGCCGCAAGACGCCAGCGCAATGCGCCAGGGCGCCAGCATGCAGTCGGATACCTCATCGCAGCAGGGCAGCATGAACGAGGCGCCAGGGTCGCAGCAGTTTGCCAGCGACATGGCCCCGCCGCCGTCCAGCGCGGGCGCCAACGTGCGCCGCTATCCCAGCGCCGACAACCTGCCCGGCACCAACTACGACGACGAGCAGTACTACCGCAGCCACTGGAGCGCCACCTATATCGCCACCGGCGCGCGCTTCGAGGACTACGATCCCGCCTACCGCTATGGCCATTCAATGGCGAACAGCGACAGCTACCGGGGCCGCCCATGGGACGACGTGGAAGCGGACCTGCGTTCCACGTGGGAGCACACGTATCCGCAATCGGCGTGGGACAAGTTCAAGGCGGCCGTCAGGCATGGCTGGGAACGCGTAACGTCCTGACGCGCGGGGAGGGGGATGCCCCCTCTCAGCGCCCCTCGTGCGTGAGCTTGAGGAAGTGGTTCAGGATGTGGAAATGGTCTTCGAAGAATTGCTCTTCCATGGCCGGCAGCGCGGCCACGGGCACCCACTGCGCCAGCGCCGCATCGTCGGCCGCCGTCACGGCCGGCAGCTGGCGCGTCTTCAAATCGAAGTAATGCGCATGCGTGATGGTGCGCCCGCGCTGGCTGCGGTCCGGGTGGTCGAACACGGCCACCCCGACCAAGGCCTCGACGAGGGTGGGCGCCAGCACGCCCAGCTGGGTTTCCTCCGCCAGTTCGCGCAATGCGCCCTGCAGCAGGCGTTCGCGCGGCTCCAGGAAGCCGCCGGGCAGCGCCCACAAGTCCTTGCCCGGATAGCCGCCGCGGCGCACAAGCAGCACGTGGCCGCCCGTCTGCACCAGCGCGTCCACGGTGGTGAAGATGGGCGGATACGGCGCCGCGCGCCAGCGCGCTTTATACGCTTCGATGGCGCGGTATTCCTGCACCAGCGGCGCATACCACGGCAGCAAGGTCCACGCCTTTACATACTGGCCGATGGCCGCCGGCAGCAGCTGCGCCACGGCGCTCAGCGACACGTCCACGTCTTCCGCCTCGAACAGCACGTTGCGAATCGCCGTCGCGCCGATGGGCGCGCCAGGGTCGATCTCCAGGTTCAGCAGCTGCCAATGGGGGAAGTGGTGCAGGTAGTAACTGGTGGCGTCCTTGAAGCAAGCCACCAGCATCACGCGCTGCGCCTTCGGCACGGCGCCCGCCACGGCGTGCCGCACGGCGTCGGCCCACAGGCCATCGTCGTAGTAGTCGCGCACGGCCACGTAATGCACGCGAGCGCGCTGCGCCTCGGGCAAGGTCGCGGCGATCATGGCGGCCCGCTCCTGCCACGTAAACGGGTTCTTCGGACTGCGCGCATGGAAGGCCGAGCCGAGCACCACCACCACTTGCGCGGCCGTCGTCAGGGCCTTTTGCAGCAAGCCCGCATGGCCATTGTGAAAAGGCTGGAAGCGGCCGATCAGGATGGCCGCGTCGGCAGGGTAGGATGGGGTCATGCGTCGTCTCCGGTGGGGTAGTGGGCGGCGATCGGCAATTGACGCCCGCTGCCAAAGGCGCGCGAACGCACGCGGATGATGGGTGCCGCCTGGCGCCGCTTGTATTCATTGCGGGCGACCATGCCGAGGATGCGCGTCACGAGGGCGCGCCCTTCGTCCGTCTCGCGCAGCTGGTCGACCACGGTCAACGCCTGTGCGCTTTCGGCCGCAGGCAGGCGGCGTCCCTCGATATGCCATTTGAGAATTTCATCGAGTACGGGATACGGCGGCAAGCTGTCCGTGTCGCGCTGGCCCGGCGCCAGTTCCGCCGATGGCGGTTTATCGAGCACGGCGACGGGGATCAGTTCGCGCCCGGCGCTGGCGTTGATGTGGCGCGACAGGGCGAACACCTCCGTTTTATACAGGTCGCCGATCAGGCCCAGTCCCCCATTCGTGTCGCCGTACAGGGTGCAGTAGCCAACCGAGATTTCGCTCTTGTTGCCGGTGGTGAGCAGCAGGGCGCCAAACGCGTTCGAGTATTCCATCAGGATCGTGCCGCGCACGCGCGCCTGCAGGTTTTCCAGCGGCAGTCCCTGCAGCTTGCCGTCGAAGGCCTGGGCATAGCCGGTTTCATATTGCGCCACGATGTCGCGGATCGGATGCGTGTAGAGGGCGATGCCCAGGTTGGCGCACAGGGCGGCGGAGTCGGTGACGGAGCCGGCGCTGGAAAACACGGATGGCATGGTGATGCCCACGACGTTGTCGGCACCGAGCGCTTCGACGGCCAGGGCCAGGGTCAGCGCCGAATCGATGCCGCCCGAGCAGCCGACGACGACTTGCGTAAAGCGGCAGCGGCGCGCGTAGTCGCGCAAGCCGAGCACGATCTGGCGCCGCGCAAATTCCACGGCGGGGATACCGTCCGGGTCAGGCACGGGAAACGCGGCACCGTCGGTACGCGTAAAACGGCCGTCGGCAAAGCGCAGCAATGGAAAGTCTTCGACGAAGCGGGCCGCCTCGAATTGCACGCCCTGGCTCGGTGACATGGCGAACGAGGCGCCGTCGAACACGAGCTGGTCCTGGCCGCCCACCTGGTTGACGAAGAGCAGGGGCAAATTGACGCGCGCGCAGGCGGCGCCAAACACGGCGTGGCGCTGCGCGCGCTTGCCGATATCGGACGGGCTGGCGTTGATGCTGACGATCAGGTCGGGCCGCGCCGCGTGCAGGGCGTCGAAGGGGTTGACGGCGTAGGCGCGGCCATCGTCATTCCAGCCATCCTCGCAAATCATGAAGCCGACCTTGCAGCCGGCGATAGTCAAGGTGCAGGCGCCGGGCGGGCCCGGCTCGAAATGGCGGCCCTCGTCGAAGATGCCGTAGGTGGGCAGCAGCTGCTTGTAGTATTCGGCCACGATGCGCCCGTCGCGCATCGCCAGCAAGGCGTTGTACAGGGGCTTGCCGACGCCGGAGTTCGGCCGCGCCGTGCCGATGACGGTGACCAGCTCCGGCCAGCGCGTGGATGCTTGCAGCACGGTGTCGAGCGCCTGCTGCATGCCGCGCAGGAAGGCGGCATCTTCAAACAGGTCGCCCGGGTAATACGCACACAGCGACAGTTCGGGACAGACGAGCAGATCCGCGCCTTCCTCGCTGGCGCGCTGCATGCGCGCGATGATGGCGGCGACATTGGCGTCGAAGTCGCCCACGGTGGGATTCATCTGGGCGAGGGCGATGGTCAGCATGGCGATCCTTCAATTGGTTGCGCTTGAAACCACTATCCTGCCTGAAAAGTTTTCCGAGCGTACTGATGCAATCGTGCAAGCCTGCCGCTGCGGGTGCTACAAGGTCTTGAGCCAGGCCCGCAAGCGCGTGCGCGCGTTCGCATACGGCGACGCCGTGTTGAACTGGATCATGCGTCCCATCGTGTAATGCGTGTACCAGGGCCGGCCATACAATTGGGCGTCATCGTGCGCGTCGACCAGCGCCAGCAACTGGTTTTTCGCCAGCTCCAGGCGCTGCAGCAACTCGTCCATGCTCAGTTCAGCATAGTCGGCATAGAAGCGCTGCGCCAGTTTTCCCAGAGCGTTCCACGTGAAACCTTCGGCGGGAAAGGCGATGTCCTCGATGTGTTTGCCATCGCGCAGCTGCGCGTGCCAGTGCAAGACCAGCTCATTCCAGCCAACCAGGTAGGCGAGCAGATCGCACACGCTCATGCGCGTACCCGCCACTTGTCCTTCCAGCACGGGTGCACGCGCCAGCGCTGGCGGCACGCGCGCCAGCTCCTGCACCAGTTTCGCATACGTGGTGGTAATCGCTTCGATCAGTTCCGACTTGCTGTTGGGGACCGCCATCAGGCCGCCTTGACGACTGGCAAGCCAGCCGCCTGCCAATCGTCGTAACCGCTGCCGAGACGGCGCGCCTGCAAGCCGTACTGGCGCAGGGCCGCCACGGCCTGCACGGACAGCACGCAATACGGGCCGCGGCAGTAGGCGGCGATCTCTGCGTTCGCGGGCAATTCGTCGAGGCGGCGCTGCAAGTCATCAATAGGAATATTGACCGCACCGGGCAAGTGGCCGACGGCAAACTCCTGCGCGGGCCGCACGTCGAGCACGGTGATGCTGGCTTCGCGCATGCGCTCGAGCAGTTCGTCGCCCGTGATCGCTTCCACGTGGTCGCCCCGGCCCAGCGCCTGCAACTCGCTGCGCTGGTGCTGCGCATACACGTCCAACGCGGCCAGCAGTTGCACGATGGGTCCGCTGCCGAGCCGGTACAGCACGCGCTTGCCGTCGCGCCGTGCCTGCACGAAACCGGCGCGCCGCAACTGCTGCAGATGCTGGGACGTATTCGCCACGGACAAGCCCGTCAACTCCACCAGCTGCTCCACCGCGTACTCGCCATGCACGATCTGCTCGAGCAGGCGCAAACGCGGCGCGCTGCCTAAAATATGGGCAAACCCGGCGGAACCGGTGAGGAATTCGATATCGGCATTTTTCATTGACACGATGCTAGCACCCTTATAACATTCAAGCAATCAATTGAATGTTAGGAGCGGCAATGCAAATACTCTGGCTCGATGCGCTGGCAATCGGCGTGGGCGCGACGGCGGTGATGGATGTGTGGGCAGTGGCCTTGAAACGCTTCTGGTGCATTCCCTCGCTGAACTTTGCGATGGTGGGGCGCTGGCTCGGCCA
This sequence comes from Janthinobacterium sp. HH104, assembly GCF_001758715.1. NCBI lineage: Bacteria > Pseudomonadati > Pseudomonadota > Betaproteobacteria > Burkholderiales > Oxalobacteraceae > Janthinobacterium > Janthinobacterium sp. HH104. Next base: position 122,030 of record NZ_LRIB01000033.1, read on the forward strand.
TCTGCCGCGCGGCACCGTGACGCACACCAATATCGCCCAGGCGGCGCCCGTGCGCGATGAAGCCATCCTGGGCTGGACGGCCCATTACCTGATCGGCGTGCTGTTTGCGGCCGTGCTGCTGGCGCTGGTGGGACAGGAGTGGGTCAGCCAGCCGACGTTCGCGCCGGCGCTGCTGGCGGGTCTCGTGAGCGTGGCCGCGCCATTTTGCATCTTGCAGCCGGGCATGGGCGCCGGCCTGGCCGCCAGCAAGACGCCGCACCCAAACGCCGCCCGCCTGCGCAGCCTGATGGCGCACACGGCGTTCGGCGTCGGCCTGTACCTGGCGGCCCTGCTGTGGTCGACCGTGCGCTGACTTGTGCCGACTAGCTCGTCAGCGGCGGTACCGGTGCGGGCGCCGGTGCAACGGCTGACATGGCCGGCGCCTCGGGCTGCGCCGGCACGGTGCTCAGCACCATCGTGCTGGGCTTGGCGATCGCGATATTCGCCTCGTCCAGGCGCTTAAGCAGTTCGAACAGCAGCGCGCTGCGGATGCCCGACGTCAGGCGCGGCGACGAGGCAAAGCCGGTGGCGTTGAACAACAACAGGCCATTGTCGATGCCGTCCAGCTGCACATTCGGCGCCGGTGTGTCGAGCACGTCGGGATTGTCGACAAAGACGGACAGGATCAGCGCGCGCGCCACCTGCGCATCCGTGCCCAGCGGCAGCGGCAGCTTGACCTGCACCAGGCCCAGCGGATTGGCCAGGGTCACGTTGCGCACCGTCTTGGTAATGAATTCCGAGTTCGGCACGATCACCGTGGAGCGGTCGCCCAGCTGAATTTCCGTGGCGCGCACATTGATGCGGCGAATGTCGCCCTCCACGCCGCCTAACGACACCCAGTCGCCCACTTTGACGGGACGCTCGGCCAGCAGGATCAGGCCGGAAACAAAGTTCTGCACCACAGCCTGCAAGCCAAAACCGATACCCACCGACAAGGCCGACGCCACCCACGCGATGCGCTCGAGGCCGATGCCGGCCGCCGACAGGGCCAGCGCCACGGCCAGCACGCCGCCGATGTAGCCGAACAGGGTGATGAACGACACTTGCATGCCGGTATCGAGATTGGTGGTCGGCAAATAACTGTTTTGCAGCCAGCGCTTGAACAGGCCCAGCGCGATAAAGCCGACGACCAGCACCAGCAGCGCCTGGATCATGGCGGCCGGGCGGATCGCCACCTCGCCAATGGCCAGGCCATCCTGCAGCTTGCCGACACGCTGGAACAGCTCGCCCGGACCTTCGCCAAACGGCGCCAGCAGCAGCATCAGAGCCAGCAGCACGACGATGGCGCGGCCGATGCCCGACAGCAGCACGGCCGCCTGGTCGCGCGCCTTGGGCGTGGCCAGCACGGGATGGGCCGCGTCGGGCGGCGGCGGGGTGGAGGCCAGCAGCATGCAGATATCGTCAACCAGCACCGTCAGCAGATACGTGCTGCACACCACGACGATGACCCAGGCGATTTGCTTGGCGACAAAGCTGCCGAACGCCACATAGCCGACCAGCAAGCTGATGACGCTGGACGCCAGCGCCAGCCACAGCAGCACCGTGACGCAGCGCAGCCACAGCGGCGTGACGAGGGTGGCGGGATCGGCCTCGCGCAACTGGCGCCAGCAGCGCTCGGCCCGCATCAGGCCGTAGGCGATGGTCGTGCTCATCACGAGGGCGACGATGCAGTTGACGGCCACGGCCGTCGACAGGCCCGCATTGATGACGATGGTGACCCGTTCCGTCGCCCACACGAGCACGACGATGAAGGAAAACATCGATGGAAAATTGCGCATGCGGTGCGCCAGCGCATCGGGCAGGGGCAGCAGACGCCACGACACGCGGCGCGGCGACAGCAGCGCGTGGCCCAGCCCTGCCGTAAAACCGGCAAAACAGATGATGCCGATCAAGCTGCTGAGGAAAGTCGAGGTTTTTTCGGACAGGCCGCCCTCCCAGCGCAAGCCCATGGCCAGCAATTCCGCCACCAGGCCCGGCGTGGCCAGCGCCAGCACCAGCACGGCCAGCGCATGCAGCGAACGGCGCAAACGGCCATGCGGCACGCGCGTGGACGTGACCACCAGCAAATAGCGCGAAATCCAGACGCTGGCGCCGATCACGGCCACGATGGCGGCCAACAAGCCACCCCAGGCCGACCACGGCGTGGCGCTTGCCGCGTTCGCCAATTCCAGCTCCAGCGCCCGCAAGCGCTGCAGGTTCTGCGGCAATTCCGCATGCAGCTGCTTCCAGAACGAGCCGGCCAGAATCGACGCCGTGCGTTCGCCCAGGCGCGCCTGCAACTGCGCGCGGCGCACCGTCGACACCTGCTCCGACGCCTGCGTCGCTTCCACGGCCAGCAAGCGCGCCAGTTTTACTTGCGCATCGAGCGCGCTGCTGGTGCGGTCCAGCTGGCTGCGCTGCGCCGCCACGTCGGGGGCATCTTTGATCCCCGCCGCCGGCTTGCCCAGCTCGGCCAGCCGCGCCTGCACGCTGGTGAGCGTAGGCGCGAGCGCATCGGCCACCTTGTCCGCCTCGGCGCTGGCCGCCAAGGCATCGGTGCGCATCTGCGACAGGGTCGCGTCATCGAGCTCCGCCTCGCCATCGAGCGCCTTCTGGATACCGGTAATCTGCTTGCGCAAGCCATCGAGACGCTGGTCGGCCGTGGCGGCGTCGTCGACGGGCTGCGACCAGGCGGGCGGCGGGGCCAGCGAGCAGGCCAGCAACAACGCCAGCAGGAAGGGGAAGAAACGGAGACGGAAAGAAGTCATGCGGACCTAAGGCTGAAAATGGGAAAAATTGCCGAATCGGCGGCGACGCCGGTCATGGCCTGCCGCCCGGCGGGTGCCTGCCAATATAGCTGAAAACACGCGCAAGCCGCAGAACAGGCGGAACCGGCGTGCATCCAAGGGGGCGACTAGGCATATTGCCCTATGGAAATATCACATAAAAAGGTCTAGGATCGTCCTCCGCTTGGCGGCGCGGCCCCCAATCCGCAGCCGCCGACCTTTTGACCATTCCCTCCGTATTGAGACCGCCATGAAGTTTTTATCCAACCTGACCATCGGCACCCGCCTCGCCGTGGGCTTTGGCGCCATCGGCGCCATGCTGATCATCATCTCCTGCCTGGGCATTGCCATGCTGGGCAAGATCAACCAGGGCACCGGCCATATCGTGCATGACAGCATGCCGAAGATCGAGCTCGCCAACAGCGTCTCGGCCAACATCAACGACATCGCCATTGCCCTGCGCAACATGATGCTCAGCGCCGATCCGGCCGACCAGCGCAAGCAAACGGACGCCATCCTGGCCGCGCGCCAGGCGGCGGCCAGCAATCTCGGCAAGCTCGCGGACATGCTCGATTCGGACCGTGAACGCGCGCTGCTGGCCAAGATGAACGATGCCAACACGCGCTACGCGCAGGGGCAGGAGGCCTTGCTTGAACTGATCAGGAGCGGCACGCCGGACGACAGCAGCGCCTATCTGTACGGCCAGCTGCGCCCCGTCTTACTCGTCTACAAGCAATTGATTGCTGAACAGATCAGCTTGCAAAACACCCTGGCCAACACGGCGGGCGACAATGCCAATGCCACGTATGCCAACACGCGCACCTTGCTGGTCGGCATGTCGCTGGCGGCCTTGGCCATCGCAGCGGCCTTGGCGTATGGCATCACACGCTCGATCACCGGCCCCGTCGCCACGGCGCTGCAGGTGGCCAACACAGTGGCCGCAGGCGATTTGCGCAGCCACATCACAGTGCAGTCGCGCGATGAAATGGGGCAACTGTTGCAGGCGCTCAAGCGCATGAACGACAACCTGGCGCAAACGGTGGGCACGGTGCGTGCCGGCACGGAAACGATCGCCTCGGCCTCGTCCGAAGTGGCGGCGGGCAGCTTGGACCTGTCTGCGCGCACGGAGCAACAAGCCAGCTCGCTGGAAGAGACGGCGTCATCCATGGAAGAGCTGACCTCGACCGTCAAGCAGAATGCCGACAATGCGCGTCAGGCGCATGTGCTGGCCGACACGGCCTCCGGCGTGGCGCAGCGCGGCGGCGCCGTCATCGCGCAAGTGGTGGCGACCATGCGGCAAATCGACGCCTCGTCGAACAAGATCGCCGACATCATCGGCGTCATCGATGGCATCGCCTTCCAGACCAACATTCTGGCCTTGAACGCGGCCGTGGAAGCGGCGCGCGCGGGCGAGCAGGGCCGCGGCTTTGCCGTCGTGGCCACGGAAGTGCGCAGCCTGGCGCACCGCTCGGCTGCCGCGGCCAAGGAAATCAAGACCCTGATCGACGACTCGACCCGGAGCGTGGCGGCCGGCAGCGAGCTCGTGCATCAAGCCGGCAACACCATGACCGACATGGTCGACAGCGTGCGCCGCGTTACCGACATCATGGAAGAAATCACCTCGGCCAGCGCGGAACAGACGGCCGGCATCGAGCAAATCAACCAGGCCATCAGCGAGATGGACAACGTCACCCAGCAAAACGCGGCCCTGGTGGAAGAGTCGGCGGCCGCCGCGGCGGCCATGCAGGAGCAGGCGGCGACCCTGGCGCAGGTGGTGAGCGCATTTAAACTGGGCGGCGTGCCAGCGGCGACCTTGCCAACACCTGCCGCGCGGCCAGCGGCCGGTACGGCAATGCGCGTGGCCGTGGCAGCGGCACCGCAACGCGCCTGCGCGCCGGCACAGTGGGAGGAATTCTAGAATAGCGCGACGACGGATCACATGAACATAAGATTGAATTTAATCGTATTAAATTCAGTTTTATGTTCACTTTAAAAATTAACTGCGGCGTTCATATTCTTCCAATTAAAAACCACAATCCGCCGGCCGCCGCGACATCACGCGCGACGCCATGCTGCTCGACGTAACCCGTTTCGGCTTCGCCACACGCCAACAGGCGGAAGATGATGTCGATGCCCTGCTGGCGCGCATCGACAAAGCTTTTGCGCAGGTGGCGCCGCTGCTGAACGCAGCCTTGCGGGCACGGATGGAGGAGCACTTGCGCCCGGCTTAAGCACGGGCGTAACTTCACCAGCCGGCTAGGAAAGCTCTCCCCGGATGATTGCCGCGCCTGCGCTGAGCGCATTCAACTTGCCTCTTGCGACCTGGCGAGCCAGGGGCGCCATGCCGCAGTTGGTGCTCGGGTAGAGTTTGTCGGCATCGACAAAGCGCAGCGCTTTGCGCAGGGTGTTGGCGACTTCCTCCGGTGTTTCAATCGTATTGCTGGCCACGTCGATGGCGCCGACCATCACCTTCTTGCCACGGATGAGTTCAATCAGGTCGATGGGCACACGCGAGTTGTGGCATTCGAGCGAGATGATGTCGATATTCGATTTCTGCAGCTTCGGGAAAGACTCTTCATATTGGCGCCACTCGGAGCCCAGCGTATTTTTCCAGTCCGTATTGGCCTTGATGCCGTAGCCGTAGCAAATATGGACGGCCGTTTCGCACTTGAGTCCTTCGATCGCCCTTTCCAGGGTGGCAATCCCCCAGTCATTGACCTCATCAAAGAAGACATTGAATGCAGGTTCGTCAAACTGGATGATGTCGACGCCGGCAGCCTCCAATTCCCTCGCTTCCTGATTGAGGATCTTGGCGAATTCCCAGGCCAGCTTTTCACGGCTCTTGTAGTGGCTGTCATACAGCGTATCGATCATCGTCATCGGACCTGGCAGGGCCCATTTGATCGGCTGCTTGGTTTGCTGGCGTAAGAACTTGGCGTCTTCCACGAAAACCGGCTTCGGGCGGCTCACCGCGCCCACGACGGTCGGCACGCTCGCATCGTAGCGGTCACGGATCCTGACAGTCTCGCGTTTGTCAAAATCCACGCCACTCAGATGCTCGATAAACGTGGTGACGAAATGCTGACGGGTCTGTTCGCCGTCACTGACGATATCGATGCCTGCGTGCTGCTGTTCCTGCAGTGACAAACGCAGAGCATCCTGTTTGCCCTCGATCAATTCCTCGTCCTGTAATTTCCACGGCGACCACAGTTTTTCAGGCTGTGCCAGCCAGGAAGGTTTGGGCAAGCTGCCGGCAGTGGAAGTAGGCAATAATTTTTTCATGTTGAATGCTTTCGTTTATTTTTTTAATCAGAGCGCGTAGTTGGCAGACCATTGTTCAAGAATATTCTTGTATGGTTTGATGAAGTGCTCTTCCGTATATTTGCCCTGCTTGACCGCCAGCTGGCTGCGCTCTTCCCGGTCATAGACAATCTGCGTCAAGGAGTAATCCTGGTTCTTCAGGCTGGGCTGATACAACTTCCCCGCTGCGGAATTGGCGTTGTAAATTTCGGGCCGGTAGATCTTTTGGAACGTTTCCATCGTGCTGATGGTGCCGATCAGTTCAAGATTGCTGTAGTCGGCCAGCAGGTCGCCGATAAAGTAGAAAGCCAGCGGCGCGGAGCTGTTCGGCGGCATGAAATAGCGCACCTGCATCCCCATCTTTTCGAAATATTCATCGGTCGACGAGAACTCATTTTGTTGGTACTCGACGCCCAAGATGGGGTGCTGGTTTTCAGTGCGCTGATAGGTCTTGCTGCTCGAGGCGCTGATGCAGATAACGGGCGGCTTGCTGAAGTGCGCTTTATAGGTGTCTGACCTGACAAAGTGCTTGAACAGCTTGCCATGGAAATCGCCGAAGTTGTCCGGCGTGCCAAACGTGGATTTATTATTGTTGTGCTCTGGCAGCAGCACGCTGAAGTCGTAATCGCGCACGTAGGAGGAGAAGTTATTCCCGGCGATGCCATCGATGCGCTCATTGGTTTTTTTATCGATGATGTTCGGCTTCAATATCTCGATCAATGGAATATTGTCGCCTTCGGCATCGATATTCAACGCGACGGAAATGATTTCAAGCTCGACGGAGTAGCGGTCTGCCTTCGGGTTGTCCCAGTGCGCCAGGCTGTTGAAGCGGCTGTCGATCATTTTCAAGGTATTGCGCAAGTTCTCCTGGCGACGCTCTCCTCTGGCCAGATTGGCAAAGTTGGTCGTCAATCGCGTGCTGTCCGATGGGTGATAGTTTTCATCGAAAACAATGCTCTTGATGCTGAATACAAAATCTTTGCTCATGGTGATCTGTCCTGATGTCTGCGAAAAGGTGAATATGTTGATTGACCGTGGTGATGCGTATCAGGCCGCGACCAGCTCTTCAGCGGTGGCGGATCTCGCATGGCGCGTCAAGCCGATCAAGGGCAAGGCCCGCTGCACCGCCAAGGTGGCGCGCTGGATCAGGGCCTCGTCTTGCAGACGGTAGTCGGTAAAGTCCTTGTCGGTCGCGTAGACGCCCAGCGGCAATGTGCGTGCCTGGAAGAAGCTGAACAGCGGCCGCAACTGGTGGTCGATCATCAAGGCATGGCGCTCGCTGCCGCCGGTAGCCGCCAGCAAGACGGGCTTGTCGATCAAGGCGTCCTGGTCAATGAAGTCGAAGAAATGCTTGAACAGGCCCGTGTACGAGCCACGATAGACCGGTGTCGCCACCACCAGGATGTCCGCTTGCTCGACCGCCGCGAGTTCCCGCTCCACCGCCTCGGGCAGATGGGAGCGCCAGGTTGCGCCGGCCAGCTGCGGCGCGAGCTGCCCCAGTTCGACCAGGCGTTGTTCGCACAGCACTTCCTCAGCGATCAGGTCCATCAGGTGCTCGGCCAGGGCGGCAGCCTTGGAAGGGCGTTGCAGCCCGCCGGAAACGGCGACTAAGCGAAGTGGACGTGTCATGTTTGCTTTCATAGGGAGTGATGCGCGAGGGCTAAGAATGCCAACAGCAAGAGGACGGATGATAACGGCGGGGATCGATGAAGTATAATGGTCTTATTTCATACATCCATGAATATGGCTCATTTCAATGCTTGAACGCATCCACCTCAGCATCGTCCAGCAAGTCGAGAAACAAGGGTCCTTGACGGCCGCCGCAGGCGTACTGAACCTGACCCAGTCGGCCTTGAGCCACAGCATGAAGAAGCTGGAGCAGCAACTGGGCACCGACGTCTGGCTGCGCGAAGGGCGCAACCTGCGCCTGACGCAGGCCGGCCAGTATTTGCTGGCGGTGGCGAACCGGGTGCTGCCGCAACTGGACCTGGCCGAAGAGCGCTTGGGGCAGTTCGCGCAGGGTGAGCGCGGCGCGTTGCGCATCGGCATGGAATGCCACCCTTGCTACCAGTGGCTGCTCAAAGTGGTGTCTCCTTATCTGGCCGCGTGGCCCGACGTGGATGTGGACGTCAAGCAGAAGTTCCAGTTCGGCGGGATCGGCGCGCTGTTCGGCTACGAGATCGACCTGCTGGTCACGCCCGACCCGCTGTACAAGCCGGGGCTGACATTCGAACCCGTGTTCGACTACGAGCAGGTGCTCGTCGTGGCCAAGGGTCATGCCCTGGCGTCGGCAGCCTATGTGAAGCCCCAGCAGCTGACACAGGAAGTGCTGATCAGTTACCCCGTGGACATCGAACGCCTGGACATCTACAACCAGTTCCTGTTGCCGGCCGGCGTCACGCCCAAGCGCCACAAAGCCATCGAAACGACCGACATCATGCTGCAGATGGTAGCCAGCGGCCGCGGCGTGGCCGCCCTGCCGCGCTGGCTGGTCGAGGAATACGCGGCCAAGATGGACGTGGTGCCTGTGCGGCTGGGTCCGCGCGGCATCGCCAAGCAGATCTTCCTGGGCGCACGCGAGACGGACACCGCCATCGACTACGTCAAGGCCTTCATCGCCATGGCGCAAGGAAGCTAAGGTAAAACCGTTGATGCATCGCGATAATCCCAGGCCCGCCGGCAACATCACGCACGCCTATTCCCTGGAAGCCAGTACGAAGGACATTGCTGCGCTGAGCGCGGCGGCGCCGCGGATATTGCTCGGGTCCACCATTGCCATTCCCTACCTGGCACGCGAGGATGACGACGCGCGGCTGGCCGCAGCGCGGGCCGTGCGCAGCCTCGGCTTTGAGCCCATGCCGCATTTGTCTGCGCGCCGTATCGCTTCGCTTGCCGGGTTTGAATTATTCGTCCAGCGCGCGGCCGCTGAAGCGGGCGTCGAGCGCTGCTTCGTCATCGCTGGCGATCCATCGATCCCGGTGGGGCCGTTTGCCGACAGTGCCGCGCTGATCGACACCGGCGTTTTCGAGCGCGCGGGCATGAAAGTGATCGGCGTGGGTGGCCACCCGGAAGGCCATCCGGTGATGAGCAAGGCCGAACAGTGGGAGGTGCTTGAACGCAAGTGCCACAGCATCGAGATGCGTGGCATGGCGCCCTTGATCGTCACGCAATTCGCCTTTGATGCCGACATCGTGTTGACGTGGCTGGAAGCGCTGCGCGCGCGTGGCATCAACCATCCCGTGCGCGTGGGCGTGCCGGGCCCCGCGAGCATCGCAGTGCTGGCGCGCTATGCCGCATTATGCGGCGTGGGCGCCTGCGCATCGATGTGGTCAAAGTACGGGGTCTCAATCGGCAAGCTGTTCGGCACGGCGGGACCCGATCTGTTTGTAGATCGCCTGGCCGCCGGCCTGACAGCAGCACATGGCGAGGTCAGCCTGCATTTCTTTCCATTTGGCGGCATCGTACAGTCGGTGAAGTGGATAGAGCAATACCGTGCTCGTACCGACCCAGGCCTTTGAGCATCCTGTGCGACGACCGCCGCTCTGGTGACATTGCGCCACCAGAGCAATACACCATCCGCCCTGCTTACTCCACCGTCACCGACTTGGCCAGATTGCGTGGCTTGTCCACGTCCGTACCGCGTGCCAGCGCCGTGTGATACGCCAGCAATTGCAGCGCCACCACGTGCAGGATCGGCGACAAATCGCCGTAGTGCTCAGGCAGGCGGATGACGTGCAGGCCTTCGCCGGAGCTGATGCGCGAATCGACGTCGGCGAAGACGTACAGTTGGCCGCCGCGGGCGCGCACTTCCTGCATGTTCGATTTCAGCTTTTCGATCAGGGCGTCGTTTGGCGCGATGGTGACGACCGGCATTTCATTTGTCACCAGGGCCAGCGGGCCGTGCTTCAATTCGCCGGCTGGATACGCTTCGGCGTGAATGTACGAGATTTCCTTCAGTTTCAACGCGCCTTCCAGGGCGATCGGGTAGTGCATGCCGCGACCGAGGAAGAGGGCGTTTTCCTTGCGCGCGAATTCTTCGGACCAGGCGATGATTTGCGGTTCCAGCGCCAGCACGGAAGCGATGGCGACAGGCAAGTGGCGCATGGCTTTCAGGTGCGCCGCTTCCTGCTCTTCGGACAGGTGGCCATTGACTTGCGCCAGGCACAAGGTCAGCAGGAACAGACCGGCCAGCTGCGTCGTGAACGCTTTGGTGGATGCCACGCCCACTTCCACGCCGGCGCGCGTGATGTAGGCCAGCGCGCATTCGCGCACCATGGCGCTGGTGGCCACGTTGCAGATGGTCAAGGTGTGCTGCATGCCCAGGCTGCGCGCATGTTTCAGCGCGGCCAGGGTGTCGGCCGTTTCGCCGCTTTGCGAAATGGTCACCACCAGCGTGTTCGGGTGCGGCACGCTGTCGCGGTAGCGGTATTCGCTGGCCACTTCCACGCTGACGGGTACCTTGGCGATCGACTCGATCCAGTATTTCGCCGTCATGCCCGCGTACGAGCTGGTGCCGCAGGCCAGGATCAGCACGCGGTCGATCTGCTTGAAGATTTTATAGGCGTCGTCGCCGAACAGTTCCGGCATGATGCCCGTCACGCCTTCCAAGGTGTCGCCGATGGCGCGCGGCTGCTCGAAGATTTCCTTCTGCATGTAGTGGCGGTAAGGACCCAGCTCGGCCGCGCCCGTGTGCGCGTGCACGGTTTTCACTTCGCGCTCGACGGGCTTGCCATCAACGTCGACGATCCAGCAGCGCGACAGTTGCAGGTCGACCACGTCGCCTTCTTCCAGGTAGATGATCTGGTCCGTCGTGCCGGCCAGGGCCATGGCGTCGGACGCGACAAAGTTTTCACCATTGCCCAGGCCGACGATCAGAGGCGAACCCTGGCGCGCGGCGACCACGCGGTGCGGTTCGTCGCGGCAGAACACGGCGATCGCATACGCGCCATCGAGGCGTTTGACGGCTTGCTGCACGGTCTCGAACAGGTCGCCGTTATACATGTGCTCGACCAGGTGGGCGATCACTTCCGTGTCCGTCTGGCTCTGGAAGACATAACCGAGGGCCGTCAGTTCTGCGCGCAGTTCGTCGTGGTTTTCGATGATGCCGTTATGCACTAGCGCCACCCGGGCGTTCTCTTCCGTTGGGGAAAAGTGCGGGTGGGCATTGAAGGAGACAGGGGCGCCATGCGTGGCCCAGCGCGTGTGGGCGATGCCCGTGAAACCGCTCAAGCCTTCTTCGGCGATCTGCTTTTCCAGCTCGGCCACGCGCGAGGTGGAGCGCGAGCGCTGCAAGCGGCCATCCGCATGCAGGGCGATGCCGCAGGAATCGTAGCCGCGGTATTCCAGGCGCTTCAAGCCCTCGACCAGGATGGGAGTGATATTACGTTGCGCTACTGCGCCGACGATGCCGCACATGGAAACCTCTGTCTAAAATTTAATCAATGCATGCATGCTAATGCAGAGCGCGTGAAATATGCTTTCTAAATCCGTGTATATTTGACTGAATATTTCACCTCTATTTTATGATGAAATATTATTTCATTTAAACTCGATATATTATCTAATTCATCAAGACCATGAGCGAAGACAACATTACCCTCGACGAAATCGATCGTCGCATCCTGAACGCCTTGCAAATTGATGCATCGCAAACCAACAGTGAACTGGCGCAAGCGGTGCACGTCTCGGCGCCCACGTGTTTGCGGCGGGTCAAGCATTTAAGGGAAAGCGGCGTCATCGAGCGGCAAGTGGCCATCGTCGCGCCGCAGCTGGTGGGCGCGCGCCTGACTGCCATCGTGGAAATCACGCTCGACGTACAGGCGGCGGAGCGCATGGCGGAATTCGAGCAACTGGTGGCGCAGGAAGCGGCCGTGCTGCAATGCTACCGCGTCTCGCCCGGGCCCGATTTCGTGCTGATGGTGCAAGTGGCCGACATGCCCGCCTACCACGCGCTGGCGCACCGGCTGTTTGCCGCGCACGCGAATGTGCGCAACGTGAAAAGCTATTTTTCCACGTTCCGCAGCAAGTTCGAGACGCGCATCGCTGTATGAAGCAAGCGGACAGAACAGTTATCCCTGCTTATCCCTCTCTTTTCACATGCTTATACACAAGTTTATCCACAGTGTAAAAATCGCGGATTTTCACGGCTGCCACATCCGGCCTCGCAGGAGGCCGTTCAATAAATGTGTAGCTACTGCCGTGTAAAAACTTATCCCGTCTTATCCATCGCTTGTCCATGCTTTAAGCACAGGCTTTTGCACAGCTTTACCCACAGCCCATACTTACGAATAACTCTTGAATATCCTTACAATACAATGACTTATAAGTTATTCATCACTTATCCGTAGATTGCACACAAGCTTATCCACAGTCCAGGCAAGCAAAAAATCGGCGATGCTTTTTCAGTCTGCCCGGACTGGCTTGTATGCTGGAGCGGCAAGCTGGGCCAAAAAACTTATCCCGTCTTTTCCACAGGTTCTTGACCGTTTATACGCAGCTTATACCGGGCTTATCCATCACTTGTCCGCATGCTTGTTCACATGTTTATCCACATACAACAATACGGAGAAAATACGGGATGGGAAAAATGGTCGGACTTATCCCGGGTTGTCAGCCAACTCTCCACAGGATTATCCACAGGCGTAAAAAAACGCCGTCAGCCCGGACAGGCTGACGGCGTCATGCGTACCGAGGGCGGTGCGCTTACTTCTTGATTTTCACGGGACGCGTCCAGCCGTCGATGGTCACTTGCCGCGCGCGCGAAACGGTCAGCTTGCCGGCCGGCGCATCTTTCGACAAGGTCGTGCCGGCGCCCAGAGTGGCGCCCTTGCCGACGGTGACGGGCGCGATCAGCTGGCTGTCGCTGCCAATGAAAGCGTCGTCTTCAATCACCGTGCGGAACTTGTTCACGCCATCGTAGTTGCAGGTAATCGTGCCGGCGCCGATGTTGACCTTCGAGCCGATGGTGGCGTCGCCGATGTAGGCCAGGTGGTTGGCCTTGCTGTGCGCGGCGATCTGGCTGTTTTTCACCTCGACGAAGTTACCGATGTGCACGTCTTCCGCCAGGACCGTGCCCGGGCGCAGGCGCGCGTACGGGCCGATGATGGAAGCGGCGCCGACGATGGCGTCCTCGATATGGCAGAAGGGCTTGATGTGCGCGCCGGGCGCCACCGTGGCGTTGATGAAGACGTTGTTGGCGCCCACGCGCACGCCGTCGCCCAGTTCGACTCTGCCTTCAAATACGCAGCCGACGTCGATGGTGACATCGCGGCCGCAAATGAGTTCGCCGCGCACGTCGATGCGGGCCGGGTCCAGCAGGGTCACACCACGCCCGAGCAGCGCTTGCGCGATATTGTTCTGGTGGATGCGTTCCAGCTGGGCCAGCTGCACCTTGCTGTTGACGCCCGCGACTTCCCACACGGCGGCAGGATGCGCCGAGGTGACGGCCACGCCGTCGGCGACGGCCTGGGCAACGATATCGGTCAAATAGTATTCCCCTTGCGCATTGTCATTCGACAAGGCCGACAGCCATTGCTTCAGTTGCACGGTGGGCGCGACCATGATGCCGCTGTTGATTTCCTTGATGGCGCGCTCTACTGGCGTGGCATCCTTTTCCTCGACGATGCGCACGATGGCGCCGTGCTCGCGCACGATGCGGCCCAGGCCGAAGGGATCGTCCTGTTCCACGGTCAAAATGGCCAGCTTATCGTTACCAGCCGCCTGCACCAGCTGTTGCAGGGAAGCGGTACTGGTCAGCGGCACGTCGCCGTACAGGATCAGGGTCGGCACGCTGTCGTCCAGCAAAGGCAGCGCTTGCTGCACGGCATGGCCGGTGCCCAGCTGCTGCGCCTGCTCAGCGGCATCGATCTGCAAGGCATGGTTCACCTTGTAGCCGTCGAGCAACTTCAGCACCGCTGCGCCCCCATGCCCGTAAATCACGCATAATCGGGACGGCGCCAGGCCGCGCGCCGTGTCGATGACGTGCGACAACAATGGCTTGCCCGCCAACGGGTGCAATACCTTGGGCAGTGCCGACTGCATGCGTTTGCCCATACCGGCAGCGAGAATGACAACGTTCATAGACCGTAATTTTATAAGTTAAGAATATGAAAAAGTTTAACACGCAGGCCCCGTTCTCCAGCCGCTTTCGTTACGCCGTGCTGGCCATGCTTTTCATTATCGTCGCAGGCTGCAGCGGCTTACGCCTGGCCTACAACAATGGCGATACCGTGCTGTACTGGTGGCTGAACGCGTATGTCGACCTCGACCGCGACCAGAAGGGCTGGGTGCGCGAGGATATCGACAAGCTGTTCGACTGGCACCGCAAGACGCAATTGAAGGATTACGTGGAAATCCTGCGCACGGGCCAGAAGCAGCTGCAAGGCAATATCACGCAGGCGGACCTGATGGCCGATTACAGCGAGATCAAGCAGCGCACCCAGGCGCTGCTGCTGAAAGCGGCGCCCGAACTGGCCGACCTGGCGCGCTCGCTCAAACCCGAGCAGATCGCGCAGATGGAAAAGAAGTTCAAGTCGAACAATGATGATTACCGCAAGAAATATCTGAGCGGCGACCAGGAGAAGCGCCAGCAACTGCGCTACAAGAAGGCCATGGAGCAATTCGAACTGTGGTTCGGCAGCTTCAGCAGCGAGCAGGAAGCCATCATCCGCAAGGCGTCCGACGCGCGTCCGCTGAACAATGAGATCTGGCTCGACGAACGCATGCGGCGCCAGCAGAATGTGTTGAACCTGGTCAAGAAGGTTCACCAGGAAAAACTCGGCAAGGACGCCACCGTGGGCTTGATCACGACCCTGATCAAGGACAGTTTCGAGCGCCTCGAACATTCGGAGCGCAAGGCCTTCTTCGATGCCTACGAAAGCAGCACGGCGCAGATGGTCTTGACGGTGATCAAAATCGCCACGCCGGCGCAAAAGGCCCACGCCGTCAAGCGCATGCAGGGCTGGATCGACGATTTCAATTCCCTGGCCACACAACCCAAATAGAGAGGCAGCGCCAGCAGGGGCGAGGGGGCCATATGCTATAGTGGCCGCCATCGAATTGAAGAAATCCCCATGCAAAAGAAGATTAAAAAACCCGCCAAAGTCCCTGTCCACCACGCGCCGCCACCGAACCAGGTGCGCATTATCGGCGGCCAGTGGAAACGCTCCGTGCTGCCTGTTTTGCAGGCACTCGGTTTGCGCCCGACACCGGACCGCGTGCGCGAAACCGTATTTAACTGGATCAATCACTTGCGCGACGGCGACTGGGCCAACGCCCAGGTGCTGGACCTGTTCGCCGGCAGCGGCGCGCTGGGTTTCGAAGCGGCCAGCCGCGGCGCCGCGTCCGTCACCATGGTCGACACGCACACGCCCGTGATCCGCCAGCTGGAAGAGAACAAGACGAAATTGCGCGCTGATAATGTCCAGCTGCTGCGCGGCGACGCCCTGCTGACGGCGCAGGGCCTGGGAGCGCGCGGCCAGCGCTTCGACCTGATCTTCCTCGATCCGCCTTACCAGCAGGATTTCCTCGCAAAAGTGCTGCCGCTGTGCGCCAATCTGCTCAAGGAAGGCGGCATGGTGTATGCCGAATCGGGCTTGCCGCTGGTCTTCGATGAAGCGAGCGCACTGGAAAAGCCGGAATGGATGGCGCCGTGGGAAGTCATCCGCGCCGACAAGGCGGGCACCGTTTATTATCATTTGCTAACTTACAACAAAGTGCCGGCAACTGCCTGAATCTGCCTATAAATGAGGCAAAAAGGCTCCCTGGCCCGAGGCGCAGCACCAATTTCAGGCATAATGCGCGTCTATATTGGTGCATCGTCAGGGAGCCGCAATGGTTGTAGCCGTTTATCCAGGAACATTCGATCCGCTCACGCGTGGTCATGAAGATTTGGTGCGCCGCGCATCGGGTCTGTTTGACAAGCTGATCGTCGGTGTGGCCGACAGCAAGAACAAGCAACCGTTTTTCTCGCTCGACGAACGCCTGGAAATCGCCAACGAAGTGCTTGGCCACTATCCGAATGTGCAAGTGGAAAGCTTTTCCGGCTTGCTCAAGGATTTCGTGCGCAAGCACGAGGCGCGTGTCATCGTGCGCGGCTTGCGCGCCGTTTCCGACTTCGAATACGAATTCCAGATGGCGGGCATGAACCGCTACCTGTTGCCCGATGTCGAAACCATGTTCCTGACGCCGTCCGACCAGTACCAGTTCATTTCGGGCACCATCGTGCGCGAAATCGCGGCACTGGGCGGCGACGTCTCCAAGTTTGTCTTCCCCTCGGTGAACCGCTGGCTGCAAAACAAGATTGCCGCCAATGCTGCCTCATCGCAATAAGTAAGAGTGAAATCATGGCATTACTGATCACCGACGAATGCATCAATTGCGACATTTGCGAGCCCGAGTGCCCGAATGACGCGATCTACATGGGCGCGGAAATCTACGAAATCGATCCCAACAAGTGCACCGAATGCGTGGGCCACTTTGACGAGCCGCAATGCCAGCAAGTGTGCCCCGTCAGCTGCATCCCCTTCAATCCCGCCTGGCGCGAAAGCCCGGAACAATTGATGGCCAAGTACGAACGCCTGCAGGCGGAACTGCCTGCCAAACCTTAAGCATTTCCCCCGCGCCACTTCTGGACCACTTCTGCGTGGCGCCAGCTTCTGCCAACTGTTCTACACTGTGTGCTGACTTATCCACAGCCCATGGTTTCCACGGAGGTAGAAGATGCAAATACGCACATCCCGTTTCGGCTGTTCCCTCACTGCCGCCTGCCTGTGCGCCTGCCTGGCACAAACGGCGCTTGCCGTCGAGGTGGGCGGCGTCAAGCTGGACGACACGGTACAGCTGGCCAGCCGCGAGTTGAAACTCAACGGCGCCGGCGTGCGCTACAAGGTCATCTTCAAGGTCTATACGATCGCGCTGTACCTGCCGGAAAAGAAAACCCAGCTGGCCGACATTTTGGCGCTGCCCGGACCGCGCCGCCTGGAAATCGTCATGCTGCGCGACATCACTTCCGACGAGCTGGGGCAAGCCTTCATGCAGGGCTTGAAGCGCAGTTCCGACCAGGCCGACCGCACGCGCCTGCTGAGCCAGACGATGCAGTTCGGCGCCATGTTCGAAATGGTACCGGGCCTGAAAAAGGGCGACATTCTCACCGTGGACTGGCTGCCGGAAGAGGGAACCTTGTGCAAACTGAACGGCAAGCAGGTGGGCGACATGGTGCCGGACCTGGCCTTTTACAATGCGCTGCTGAAAATCTGGATCGGCGCCCATCCTGCCGACACCTTGTTGCGCGCGCATTTGCTGGGCGATATGGCCTGAAGCAAAACGCGGGCGTAAAAAAAGCCGGCGCATGCCGGCTTGTCATCTGCAACAGCGAGCTTATGCGCGTGTCGACAGGGCGCGCAATTCGGCGGCGTTGCTTGGCGACACGCCATCCATCTTGCCCAAAGTGCGCTTCAAGGCTTGCGCTTCGCGCATCTGCTGGCGCGCCAGACGCTCTTCGCGGCTCAGCTTGGGACGCACCACCAGCATCATGGCGCGGGCGATCCCCACCAGCAAAGGCTTGAACAGCAGGGCGAACGCGCCCACGGCGACGATCACCAGCACGAGTTGCAGGGCGTTCAGCAGAGAAATCTCCAGCACGGGTGCGGATACTGCGTACAGGGCGGAGGCGAAGGTAGACATAGTGTTCCAGTGCATTATAGAATTTGCCAGTACTATAGTGCAGTGCAACATATAAATCTAATTCCATTTCTTGATACCAATTATATGAATCGTGAATGGAAAACTGTAATATTTTTTAACGAGTGAAAATATTCGCGCCCGGCGCGGTTTACACTCCTAAGTAATCAATTTTAAGTAATCAATTCAACTTTTATCTTGGGCTTTCCATGAGTTTTCTGACGCTGGATCTGAACTTGCTGCGTGTTTTCGACGCCGTCATGACGGAACAAAACCTGACGCGCGCAGCCGGCCACCTGGCGATGACGCAGCCGGCGGTATCAAACGCCATCAAACGCCTGCGCGAGAGCCTCGGTGACGAATTGCTGATCCGCACGGCGTATGGCGTAAAACCCACGCCCCGCGCCGAAGCACTATGGCCATCCGTGCGCTCGGCCCTGGCCAGCCTCGAAGCGGCCGTCACGCCGGAAACCTTCGACGTGTCGAAGACCCACGCCACTTTCCGCATGGCGATGGCCGATGCGACGGCCGCGTTCTGGCTGCCCTCGCTGATGCGCTCGATCGAACGGGAAGCACCGGGCGTCAACGTGCGCATGATGCCGCTGACGACGCGCGAACCGCGCCCCATGCTGCTACGCGGCGACATCGACCTGGCCGTGGGCTTCTTTCCCGGCGTGGCAGCGCAATTGTCGAGCGAAACGGGTTCGCCCATCCGCCACGAGCGCTTGTATTCCGGCAAGTATGTGTGCGTGATGCGGCGCGGCCATCCACTCGCCGACAAAGAATTGACCCTGGATAACTACTGCGCAGCCAACCATTTATTGGTGAGCTTTTCCGGCCGCGCGCATGGCTTGATCGACGAAGCCCTGTCGCAGATCCACCGCGAACGGCGCATCCTGTTGACGGTCAACCAGTTCTTCACGGCAGGCCGAGTGGTCGCCAATTCCGACCTGATCACGGTCTTGCCGCGCCATTTGATCGCCTCGACGGGCATGACGGAGTCCCTGCTGTACAAGGATTTGCCATTGACCTTGCCGGCCGTCCACCTGGACATGCTGTGGCACGAGCGCGACGCCCGCAGCCCCGCCCACAAATGGCTGCGTAATCATCTGGAAAGCATGAACACGCCCACCCTGCGCACGGCCACGGCGGCCGGCGGCGGCGTGGCGCCCAAGCCCCATATCGAATAAGCGTCGCCGGCACAAGAAAAAACGCCTGATGATCTCTCATCAGGCGTTTTGCTATGCATGATTGCTGGATCGGTAACCGATGCGAAAACCGCCCCAGTGCTTGCCTTCGACGTGGATGGGCACGGACAAATCGTGCATGACCTCGCCCGTGTCGCGTTTATACGTCTGCAGCAGGAAGGCCTTGGTGTTGCTGCCGCAGCGCTTGCCCGTGCGGTCGCTGAAGATGCGCTTGGTGCGGTTATTGACCATATCGGTGGCGTAGT
Organism: Janthinobacterium sp. HH104; assembly: GCF_001758715.1. Taxonomy (NCBI): domain Bacteria; kingdom Pseudomonadati; phylum Pseudomonadota; class Betaproteobacteria; order Burkholderiales; family Oxalobacteraceae; genus Janthinobacterium; species Janthinobacterium sp. HH104. Next base: position 141,266 of record NZ_LRIB01000033.1, read on the forward strand.
CGCCCGTCAGCGGCTGGGAAAACTTTTTGTTGTGCGTCGGAAAATAGCCATTGTTGTCGACGGCGCCCGCATACGCCAGGTGGGGCAGGGCGGCCAGCACGCCTTCCTGCAGGTCGGGCAGCACCTTGTCTGTAAAAGCGTCGAACTTCGTGTTGTGCTTGGGCGGATTGGTGTTCGGAATCGGGCGGTAGTGGCGGTCGAACAGGGCTTCGCGCGTGATGCGGCCCGATGCGATCGCTTGCTCGAACAGTTTGCCCACCTCGCGCGCGGCGCGCTGGGCCGCCTCGCGGATCTCGTCGTGCGGCGTGGCCACGCTCGATTCACCGAGGGCGCCGGCGATCACTTCGGCCCGCTCGGCCAAGGCCATGGCCGATTGCGTGGCGCGCGGCAATTCGGCATTCGTCGACAGCATGCTGTCGCGGATTTGCAGGATGGCGTCGGCGATCACTTGCGTCGTGTCGACGTGTTCGCGCGAGGCGCGGGCGATTTGCCCGATCTCGTCTTCCGACTCGCCCGACGATTGCTCAATATGGCTGAGCGAGGCATGCACGCTTTCCACATTGCGCGCCGCTTCCGTGACACCGGCCGCCAGCGAACTCATGCCGCGCGCGGCCTTTTCCGACTGTTCATTGATTTCGCGCACCATCACGCTGATTTCATCGGAAGCTTCCTTGGTGCGCTGCGCCAATTGCCGCACTTCACCGGCCACGACGGCAAAACCGCGGCCATGTTCGCCGGCACGGGCCGCTTCGATGGCGGCGTTCAGCGCCAGCAAATTGGTACGCGCGGAAATATCGGAAATGGCTTCCGTGAAGCCCGTGATGCGTTTGGATTTTTCCTGCAGACTCAGCATCGTGCTGGACGCGCCTTGCGCTTCCTCGCGTGCCGTATTGATGCGGCGCAAGCCTTGGTCCACTTCGGCGCGCGCCGCCACGCTTTCCACGCGCACGCCGGCGGCCACCTTGGCGGCCCGTTCCGCATTGGCGGCGATCTTTTCCGTCATCGCGGCATTTTGTACGGAACTGTCGGCAATGTCGCTGGCCGTGCGGACATCAAGTTCCACCTTCTGTTTGACGGAATCGACAAAATACGAGGTTTCCGCAGCACCGATCATGATGGCATCGATGGCATTGCCCACCGTGTCGGCGAACTGGTGCAAGCCCGGTTCGCCGCGCGGACGGCCGGCAAACGCCAGCAGCGCGGCGCCGATGGCGGCGGCCACGCAGGCAATCAAATAAGGATGGTCGCCGCCCGACAGCAGCAGCAGATAGGCCAGGCAACAGGCGACGGCCATTGCCAGGATCGTGAATACAAAGAAACGCACCAGCTGATGCTGCAACTGCTTCATTTGTCCCCCGCTGCGCGAACCCGTCACGTCCCGGGAGGGACGTGCTGTGGCCGTATGCGGGTGGGCACGATTGCCCACCTTGCACCCTGAACACAACGTCTGCGCGTGTTTTCAGGCCGGCTACCGGATAGCAGAATTGTAGTTCTACCCTACAACATTTGTTCCGATAGCTCAATCAGAAAAACGGGACGGCTACACCAGGGTCACTTAATTGGCAATTTGGTGGTGTTTTTGACCTCTTCCATGACGGCATAAGTGTGGGTTTCCCGCACACCTTTCTGCAACAGCGTCTTGCCCAGGAATTCGCGGTAAGCGGCCATGTCCTTGACGCGCGCCTTGACCAGGTAATCGAAACCGCCAGCGACCATATGACATTCCAGTACCTCTGGAATGATTTGTACGCTATGCTTGAAGGCGTCGAACACTTCCGGTGTCGTGCGATCGAGCACCACTTCGATGAACACCAGCAGCGACACGTCGAGCAGCTGCGGGTTCAACTGGGCCGTATAGCCCATGATGTAACCGGATTCGTGCAGCTTGCGCACGCGCTCCAGGCAGGCGGCCGGCGACAGGTTCACGCGCGCGGCCAGCTCCACATTGCTGATGCGTCCATCGCTCTGCAATTCCATCAGGATTTTCTTACTGATCTTGTCCAGCATTCCCATCACCCCCAAATTAATATTATTTGGTTAAATTGTCGCATCAAAAACTATCTATTGCTAGTCCCCTGTATTACCAGAATTAATCCATAAGAATCCCCTTTACAATCGAATCATCTTAACGTCCGACTTTCTGTATTTTTTTGCACCAAAAAAGAGCAAGAATTACGTCAGTTTTCGTCCCCTTTTTCCTTGTAAAGAGCACTTATGCACCCTGCAGGCCCCTCGGCTTTTACCCCGATTCCTTTTGCTGCGTTCCAGGCAGAAATCCTGCCCGAAGCGACTCCACAACGCGCCGCCATCACCGCCGCCTATAGGCGCGACGAGGTTTCCGCGGTGCAGTGGCTGTTGCAACAAGTGCGCCCCAGCAGCACCGAAACGATGGCCGAAGGACAAGCGCTGGCGCACCGCCTGGTCTCGAACGTGCGCCAAAAACGCACACGCGCGTCCGGCGTCGATGCACTGATGCACGAGTTCTCGCTATCGTCGGAAGAGGGTGTTGCATTGATGTGTCTGGCTGAAGCGCTGTTGCGTATACCCGACAGTCAGACGGCCGACCGTTTGATCGCCGACAAAATCAGCAAGGGTGACTGGAAGAAACACCTGGGCGAATCGCCGTCGCTGTTCGTCAACGCGGCCACCTGGGGTTTGCTGATTACGGGCAAACTGGTCAGTACCAGCAGCGAATCGGGCCTCGGTTCGGCCATGACCAAGCTCATCGCCAAAGGCGGCGAACCGCTGATCCGCAAAGGCGTCGACCTGGCCATGCGCATGCTGGGCAACCAGTTCGTGACGGGTCAAACCATCGAGGAAGCGCTGAAAAACAGCCGCGAGAATGAAACGCGCGGCTACCGTTACTCGTACGACATGCTGGGCGAGGCTGCCCTGACGCAGCAGGACGCGGCCAACTACTACGCCTCGTACGAAACGGCAATCCACGCCATCGGCAAGGCGTCGAACGGCCGCGGCATCCGCAACGGTCCCGGCATTTCCGTGAAACTGTCGGCCCTGCATGCGCGCTACAGCCGCGCCCAGCGTACCCGCGTCATGGAAGAATTGCTGCCGAAAGTCAAAGCGCTGCTGTTGCTGGCCAAACAGTACAACATCGGCTTCAACATCGATGCGGAAGAAACGGACCGCCTGGAATTGTCGCTCGACCTGATGGAAGCACTGGCTTTCGATGCGGACCTCGCCGGCTTCGACGGCATCGGCTACGTGGTGCAGGCGTATCAAAAACGCTGCCCGTTTGCCATCGATTTCCTGATCGACCTGGCGCACCGCAGCGGCCGCAAGTTCATGGTGCGCCTGGTCAAGGGCGCGTATTGGGATGCGGAAGTCAAACGCGCGCAAGTCGACGGCCAGGAAGGCTATCCCGTCTACACGCGCAAGGTCTACACGGACGTCTCTTACCTCGTGTGCGCGCAAAAACTGCTGGCCGCCAGCAGCCTGATCTATCCACAATTTGCCACGCACAACGCGCAAACCCTGTCGACCATTTATACCTGGGCGAAACGCGACGGCATCACCGACTATGAATTCCAGTGCCTGCACGGCATGGGTGAAACCTTGTACGACCAGGTCGTCGGCCCCGAGAATCTCGACAAGCCGTGCCGCATCTACGCGCCCGTCGGCTCGCATGAAACCCTGCTGGCCTACCTGGTGCGCCGCCTGCTGGAAAACGGCGCCAACTCCTCGTTCGTCAACCAGATCGTCGACGAAAGCGTGGCCATCGATAGCCTGATCCGCGATCCGCTCGAGCAGGCGCGCCTGCAGGGCGGCTTGCCGCATCCGTCGATTCCGCTGCCGCTGGACATGTTTGGCAGCGAACGCAGGAACTCGGCCGGCCTGGACCTGTCGAATGAAGATACTTTGCGCACCTTGGCCACGGGCCTGGCGCAGCAGCAGACATGGCAGGCAGCGCCGCTGATCGATGGCGCCGTCAGCCTGAATGGCCCCACGCATATGCTGCACAATCCGGCCCAGCACGACGATGTCGTGGGCAAGGTCATGGAAGCCGGTCCGGCCGACGTGGAAACGGCCCTGGCCAGCGCCAGCGCGTACGCCATGGATTGGCAAACCACGGAGCCGTCGATTCGCGCACAAGCGTTGCTGCGCGCGGCCGACCTGTTCGAGGAACACCACATCGAGCTGATGGCCCTGGCCGTGCGCGAAGCGGGCAAGTCCCTGCCGAACGCGATCGCGGAAATCCGCGAAGCCGTCGACTTCCTGCGCTACTACGCGGCGCAGGTGGAACACGCGCCGAATACCCTGGCGCTCGGTCCCGTCACCTGCATCAGCCCGTGGAACTTCCCGCTGGCCATCTTTACGGGCCAGCTGGCCGCCGCCCTGGCCGCAGGCAACGTGGTGCTGGCCAAGCCGGCCGAGCAAACGCCGCTGATCGCCCACCGCGCCGTGCAATTGCTGCACATGGCAGGCGTACCGCGCGGCGCGCTGCAATTCTTGCCCGGCAGCGGCGAAGTCGTCGGCGCCGGCCTGTGCAATGACGCACGCGTGAAAGGCGTGATTTTCACGGGCTCGACGGAAGTGGCGCAATTGATCAACCGCAATCTGAGCGCGCGCGCCGTGGCCGAAGGCATCGACATTCCCCTGATCGCCGAAACGGGTGGCCAGAACGCCCTGATCGTCGATTCGTCCGCCTTGCCGGAGCAAGTGGTGCAAGATGTGATGTCGTCCGCTTTTGACAGCGCCGGCCAGCGCTGCTCGGCCTTGCGCGTGCTATTCCTGCAAACGGAAATCGCCGACAAGACCATCCATATGCTCAAGGGCGCCATGCAGGAATTACGCGTCGGTAATCCTGACCGCCTGGCCACCGATATCGGTCCCGTCATCGATGCGGAAGCGCAAGGTAACTTGCTGGCGCACATCAACAAGATGAAAACCATGGCCATCGACCATTATTCGCTCGATTTGCCGACCGTCAAAGGCACGTTTGTCGCCCCGACCGTGTTGGAAATCAAGTCGCTGGCGCAATTGACGCAGGAAGTCTTCGGCCCCGTGCTGCACGTGATCCGCTACAAGCGCTCCGAGCTGCCGCAACTGGTGCAATCGATCAACGACAGCGGTTACGGCCTGACCCTGGGCATCCATACACGCATCGATGAAACGATCGATTTCATTACCAAGCGCGCGCACGTAGGCAATATTTATGTGAACCGCAACATCGTCGGCGCCGTCGTCGGCGTGCAGCCGTTCGGCGGCGAAGGCAAATCAGGCACCGGCCCCAAGGCGGGCGGCCCCCTGTACCTGAAACGCCTGCAGCGCAATGCGCCGGCCGGCGCGCAGCATCAACGCCAGGCGCCGCCAGCACTCGACGCGCTGACCGTGTGGGCAAAGATGCATGGCCACGACAAGGTCGAACAACTGGCGCAGGAATACGCACGCACCACCTTGCTGGGCAGCACCACCGTCTTGCCAGGCCCGACAGGCGAGCGCAATACCCTGAGCTTTGCCGCGCGCGGCACGATTCTGTGCGCGGCAGCGACCTCGGGCACGCTGATGAACCAGCTGGCCGCCGTCCTGGCCACCGGTAACGAGGCCTTGGTGCTGGCACAATCGCCGGAACTAATCCCGGGCGACTTGCCGGCCGCGCTGAAGGACCGCATCCAGATCGTCAGCAACCTGGAGTCGGTCAAGCATGATTTCCAGATCGCCATGATCGAGCCTAGCCTCGATGGCCAGCTCAAACCGCTGCTGGCGGCACGGGAAGGGGCGCTGGTGGGCACCATCGCCACCACGCAAGAGGGTGCCATCCCCCTGTGGCGCCTGGTCGCTGAGCGGGCGCTGTGCGTGAATACGACGGCGGCGGGTGGGAATGCCAGCCTGATGATGCTCAGTGTCTAAAGGAACCTGAGAAAAAGTCCATGGCGTTGTTGCCTTGCCTGGCCGTACATTCGTACTGCCTGCGGCAAGGCGCCTAGCCCTGAACATTTTTCAGGCTCCTTTGTATCGAAATAAGAAGGGCAGAACCAGTGGTTCTGCCCTTTTTTTATGCACGCTGGATGAAAAATCAGCCAGCCAGGCGCTGGCACAATTGCTGGATCACCGTATACGCGTATGGCGAAGCGACGGTTTGCACGAAACGCATGAAGTCGACGGCCGCCTCTTCGTTGGCGTTGTCGGAAATGGTGCGCATGACCGTAAACGGCACGCCCAGTTCAAAACACACTTGCGCCACGGCGGCGCCTTCCATTTCGACGGCCAGCAAGTCGGGGATATCTACTTTGAGCTGGTTCAGATGCGCGGCACTGCTGATGAATTGGTCGCCGCTGGCGATCAGGCCGCGGTGCACTCGCGCGTGCTGCAAGCCAAATGCCGCGATATCGGCCGCCTTGAGCACGCTGGACACATCGTCACGCAGGAAATCTTCTGCGGCGCCAGCCAGTTGCGTGCTCAGTTCCAGGTCCGTGGCAAAACGCTGCAGGCCAGTCAATGGCACTTCAAAACGGGGAAACAAGGGGCGGGCGTCCATATCGTGCTGCAACAGCGCTTCGGCCACGACGATATCGCCCACTTTCACGCGTTTATCCCCACTGCCGGCCACGCCGGTGAAGACGATGTGGGTAACTCCGTACTTTTCCACAAGGATAGAAGCTGTCATGGCGGCGGCAACCTTGCCCAGACGCGACAGGACGCACACAGCGTCGATATTCCACAGGGTTCCCAGGGTGTAGTCGCGCATGCCGTGCGAATGCCTCTGGGGGCCTTGCATGGCTTCTACCAGCCCCTGCTGTTCTTCGTGCAAGGCACTGATGATGCCTAAACGCATTTTTTTATGTGTTTGCATGCTGCTTTTACAGTTTTTTTGAATGGCAAAACGGTTTACATGGTGAAAACAGCCGTTTCGGCGACTTTTCCACTGTTCGCGTTTGTCTCTGTGTTTTAAATAAAGATGTATACATAAAAATAGTAGTGATAGTAAACGGCCATTTTTTTGTGGATAAGTCGGTATACCATCGAAAAATCATCGACTTAGCGCACAAAAAAGTAGGCGCACAAGCATTGTATCCACGGAGGACTTGTTTGGGATAAAAATTGGCTTGTGGACAAAGATCGACTTTCCCCACATCTCATCCTGTGGATATGCAGGCACTTATCCACACCAGTACGCAAAAATCGTGTTTTTTCTTGCTGTAGTGGCATGTTTAACGTGTTTCGTTGGCATAGGCCCATGTCTGCCAATCAACAGTGAGCGGGCACGAGCGTTGTTCTTTCACCGACGTGAGCGTCCAGTTGATTCCTGGAAGACGGTTTGGTAGTGGGTCGCGATGTTGCCGTTGGCTTTTTTTTTGACGGTTTGGCGTACTTTTTGGAAATATCCCCGGATTTCCGCTTTTTTTGTCGGTTTACAATAGATCTATATATAAAAATAGTAGTAATAGTAAACGCGTTTTTTTCTGTGGATAAGTCGCTTTTTTTCAACAGGATCAATCGTTTACACGCAAAATAAAGCGTGCATAATCGCTGTATCACGCGAGGAGCAAAATTGTATAAAATGCGGGCCTGTGCAAAAGTTCGTGTTTACGCACAAGTCATCCTGTGGATATCAAATGACTTATCCACAATCGTTTCAAATTTCCCCTTTTTTCGACATCGAACCGCCTGCTGGCACTGTGCCTGCTCAGGTCTGTTGACATTTCCATTTTGCAAAACGGTTTGGCAGTGCTGTTTGCGTGATGCCGGCCGTGCCGGTTTTCGTCGCTCAGTTGTCGGCTCGATTTTTTTTGTCAGCCAACGCTGTTGCCCAGCTTTTTTTTGAAGACAGGCTTGCGGAGGTTCGCTAAGGCGTACGGCAGGCAAAGCGTGCGTTGTCGGGTTTACCTTAACAAGTTCGTATACAAGAATAGTAATAGTAGTTAACGGCGGCATCTTCTGTGGATAAGTCCCGATTTATCCTTGTAAACAATCGCTTGGCGTGCGGATAAGCGCTGAGTAAGGGTTGTATCTGCCTGGGACGGTTTCTGGACAAAAAAAAGCCGCTGAAAAAATTTTTCGTTTACACACATATCGTCCTTGTGGATATCCATACGGTTATCCACAGCTTGCCGCCCCTGGTTTGATGCTTTTTTACCTTGCCGTGACGCTTGTTCGTATCCCAGGCAACGATTAATGTCGCCCTGGTTCGGCACTGGTGGTAATCTCAAGGCGGCTCAGCAGCTATGCATGCATGAAGAAAGACAGACTCTGGTAGCGGAACGCGGCGGGGAGACACGCCGCGTGACAGCTTGATGGCATACCGAAAGGAGCTTCATTGGAATCGGCAGGCGAATACGACTACATCATCGTGGGCGGCGGTACGGCAGGTTGCGTGCTGGCCAACCGGCTCACACGCGACAAGGACGCCAATGTTTTGCTCGTGGAAGCGGGCGGCAAGGACGATTACGTGTGGATCCACATCCCCGTCGGCTATCTGCATTGCATCGGCAATCCCCGCACGGACTGGCTGTATTCCACGCAGGCGGACGCGGGACTGGGCGGGCGCAGCCTGATCTATCCACGCGGAAAGGTGCTCGGCGGCAGTTCTTCCATCAACGGCATGATCTATATGCGGGGCCAGGCCGGCGATTACGATCACTGGGCCGACCTGACGGACGACGCTTCCTGGCGCTGGGACAAGGTCTTGCCGCTATTTAAGCAAAGCGAGGATTATTACGGCGGCGCTTCGGAAAACCATGGTGTGGGCGGCGAGTGGCGCGTGGAAAAACAGCGGCTGTCATGGGATATCCTGAACGCGTTCCGCGATGCGGCGCAGCAAGTCGGCATCCCGAAAACCAGCGATTTCAATGGCGGCGACAATAGCGGCAGCGCGTATTTCGACGTCAACCAGCGCCGCGGCATCCGCTGGAATACCTCGAAAGCATTTTTGAAACCGGCATCGCGCCGCCCGAATCTGACCATCATGACGGGCTGCCACGTGGAACGCCTGTTGCTTGAGACTTCGGAGTCGGGCCCCCGTTGCACGGGCATCGTGTTTACGGGCGGCGGCACGCAGTGGCAGGCGACGGCCAAGCGGGAAACCTTGCTGACGGCGGGCGCCATCGGCTCGCCGCAATTGCTGCAATTGTCCGGCATCGGCCCGGCCGCCTTGCTGCAGCAGCATGGCATCGCGCCCGTGCTGGACGCTCCTGGCGTGGGCGGCAATTTGCAGGACCACCTGCAGCTGCGCATGGTCTTTAAAGTCCAGGGCGTGAAAACGCTGAACATCATGGCGGGCAATATGCTGGGCAAGATGCAGATCGGCTTGCAATATGCGCTGTTTCAGAGCGGGCCCATGTCGATGGCGCCATCGCAGCTGGGGGCGTTCGCCAAGTCCGATCCGCAGCAAGCCACGCCGAACCTGCAATACCACGTGCAGCCCTTGTCGCTCGACAAATTCGGCGAACCCTTGCACGCGTTTCCCGCGTTTACGGCCAGCGTCTGCAATCTGCGTCCCACGTCGCGTGGTCACGTGCAGATCGCATCGGCCGACAGCTATGCGGCGCCAAAGATTATGCCCAATTACCTCAGTACGGAGCAGGACCGCGCCGTGGCGGCCGACGCCTTGCGCCTGACGCGGACCATCGCCGCCGCACCAGCCCTGAAAAAATTTGCGCCGCAAGAATACAAGCCTGGCGTGCAATTCCAGAGCCAGGAAGAACTGGCGCAGGCGGCCAGCCAGATCGGCACCACCATTTTTCATCCTGTGGGCACTTGTCGCATGGGCCTGGCCAGCGAGGCCTCAAGCGTGGTCGACAGCCAGTTGCGCGTGATCGGCGTGGCCGGTTTGCGCGTCGTCGATGCCTCGATCATGCCGTACATTACTTCTGGTAACACGAACTCGCCCACGGTGATGATCGCGGAAAAAGCGGCGCAAATGATACATGCGGCCTGGAAATAGCGGGGCAAACGTGCGAGTTTGCGCCATTCGGGCCGGCGAAAAATCCCCGTAGTTATACTGTATTGTGCGTTAAATTTAAGTTGTGTATTATAAAAATGACTAAGTAGTACAAAAAGTACAACTAGGAGACACGATGTCAAACGTAATCTTGGAAACAAGAAATTTGACCAAGGAATTCAAGGGTTTCACCGCTGTGAGCGACGTGAACCTGAAGGTAGAGCGCGGCCATATCCACGCCTTGATCGGTCCGAACGGCGCCGGCAAGACCACGTGTTTTAACTTGCTCACCAAATTCCTGGTCCCCACTTCCGGACAGATCCTGTTCAATGGGAAAGATATCACGGCCGCCAAACCGGCCCAGATCGCGCGCATGGGCGTGATCCGTTCCTTCCAGATTTCCGCCGTCTTTCCCCATTTATCCGTGCTGCAGAATGTGCGTATCGGCTTGCAGCGCCAGCTCGGTACCTCGTTCCACTTCTGGCAAAGCGAACGCGCATTGAACCAGCTCAACGACCGTGCCATGGCCTTGCTGGCCGAAGTCGACCTGACGGAGTTTGCCGACACCATTACGGTCGACATGCCGTACGGGCGCAAGCGGGCGCTGGAAATTGCCACCACCCTGGCGATGGAGCCGGAAATGATGCTGCTCGACGAACCCACGCAAGGCATGGGCCACGAAGACGTGCACCGCGTGACGGAACTGATCAAAAAAGTGTCGGCTGGCCGCACGATTTTGATGGTGGAACACAATATGAGCGTGGTCTCTGGCATCTGCGACAAGATTTCCGTCCTGCAGCGTGGCGCCATGCTGGCCGAAGGCAGTTATGCGGAAGTGTCGCGCAATCCGCAAGTGATGGAAGCGTACATGGGCACCACCCACGCGGAACTGGAAGGGGCGCATTGATGGCGACACAAGTGAATGGCGGCGCACCCGCGCTGGAAATTACGCAACTGCACACTTGGTATGGCGAATCGCACATCCTGCACGACGTGAACCTGAAAGTGGCGCAGGGCGAAGTGGTCACTTTGCTGGGCCGCAACGGCGCCGGCCGTACGACGACCTTGCGCGCCATCATGGGGCTGACGGGCGCCCGTACAGGCTCCATCAAAGTCAACGGCGTCGAAGCGATAGGTTTGGCCACGCACAAAATCGCCCACCTGGGCATCGGGTATTGTCCCGAAGAGCGCGGTATTTTTTCCTCGCTGTCGACCGAGGAAAACCTGCTACTGCCGCCGACCCTGGCCAGCGGCGAGAAGGGCATGTCGGTGGAGGAAATCTACGCCATGTTCCCGAACTTGCAGGAACGCCGGCACAGCCAGGGAACGCGCCTGTCGGGCGGGGAACAGCAGATGCTGGCCGTGGCGCGCATCCTGCGCACGGGCGCGCGTTTGCTGCTGCTCGATGAAATTTCCGAAGGCCTGGCGCCCGTCATCGTGCAAGGGCTGGCGCGCATGATCACCACCCTGAAGGCGAAGGGCTACACCATTGTCATGGTGGAACAGAATTTCCGGTTTGCCGCGCCGCTGGCGGACCGGTTTTATGTGATGGAGCACGGTCAGATCGTCGAGACTTTTGCTGCATCCGAACTGGAGGCCAAGATGCCGGTATTGACCGAGCTGCTTGGCGTGTAGTCCCCTTGTAGTACGCGTATATCTTGTAAGCGTCCATCGTCAGCAATCGACTGAATAGCAAACAATAATCCCAACGGAGACACCATGAAACGTAACGCTATCGCCATTGCCACCGCCACTCTTTGTGCATTGGGCTTGTCCGCCGCCGCGCACGCCCAGGTATCGGGCGACACCATCAAGATCGGTTTTATTTCCGACATGTCGGGCGTGTATTCCGACGTCGACGGCCTCGGCGGCGCGGAAGCCATCAAGATGGCGATTGCCGATGCCGGCGTCGTACTGGCCGGCAAAAAGGTGGAATTCATTTCCGCCGACCATCAAAACAAGGCCGACATTGCCGCTTCGAAAGCGCGCGAATGGTTCGACCAGCAGGGCGTCGACATGCTGATCGGCGGCACCAATTCCGGCGCCAGCCTGGCCATGGCCAAGGTCGCGGCGGAAAAGAAAAAAATCTTCATCGCCATCGGCGCCGGCTCCTCGCGCCTGACGAATGAAGAGTGCACGCCGTACACCGTGCATTACGCCTACGACACGGTGGCGCTGGCGCGCGGTACGGGCGGCACCATCGTCAAGCAGGGCGGCAAGAACTGGTATTTCATGACGGCAGATTATGCGTTTGGCCACTCGCTGGAAAAAGACACGGCCGAGGTCGTCAAGGCGGCCGGCGGCAAGGTGCTGGGCAGCGTCAAGCATCCGCTGGGCGCTTCGGATTTCTCTTCCTTCCTGCTGCAGGCGCAATCGTCCAAGCCGCAAATCTTGGGCCTGGCGAATGCCGGTGGCGACGCCATCAACAGCATCAAGGCGGCCAACGAGTTCGGTTTGACGAAGTCCATGAAGTTGGCCGGCTTGCTGATCTTCATCAACGACATCCATTCGCTGGGCCTGAACCTGACGCAGGGCATGTACCTGACGGATGGCTGGTACTGGGACTTGAATGCGGACACGCGCGCCTGGTCGAAACGCTATTTCGCCAAGATGAAGAAGGAGCCATCGATGCTGCAGGCGGCCGACTATTCGGCGGCGGCCAACTACCTGAAAGCCGTCAAGGCGATCGGTACGGATGACACCGAGAAGGTCATGGCCTACCTGAAAAAGACCAAGATCAACGACATGTTCACGCAGAATGGCGAAGTGCGTCCCGATGGCCGCATGGTGCACGATATGTATTTGATGGAAGTGAAGAAACCGTCCGAGTCGAAATACCCATGGGATTACTACAAGGTGGTCGCCACCGTGCCCGGCGCGCAAGCGTATGTGACCAAGGCCGAGTCGAAGTGTTCGCTGTGGAAGTAATGCTGTAGCAACCTCCACAGAGTGCCCGCCTGCGCGCGGGCGCTCTGTCCTGCATGCTTCGCCCGCAGGGTTCGCCTTGCGCCGCCGCACCCGTTTGCGGCGACGCGTTTCCCTTGATACCACACCGCTATCCGGCGGTGCTTTTTATACTGTGATGCCATGGAAATTTTCGGCGTTCCAATACAAGCGATGATGAGCCAGCTGCTGCTGGGTCTCGTCAACGGCTCGTTCTATGCCATGTTGTCCCTCGGTCTGGCCGTCATCTTCGGCTTGCTTAACGTTATTAATTTCTCGCACGGCGCCATGTACATGATGGGCGCCTTCCTGGCCTGGATGGGCCTCAGCTATTTCGACATCAATTACTGGGCCATGCTCGTCATCGCCCCGATCCTCGTCGGCCTGGTCGGCATCCTGATCGAAAAGACCATGCTGCGCTGGCTGTATAAACTCGACCACCTGTATGGCTTGCTGCTGACCTTCGGCATCACCCTGATCATGGAAGGCGTGTTTCGCTCGTTCTATGGCGTCTCGGGCCAGCCGTATGCCGTGCCCGAAGCGCTGGCCGGCGCGACGGACCTCGGTTTCATGATCTTGCCGAACTACCGCGCCTGGGTGGTGATCGCATCGCTCTCCGTGTGCCTGGCCACCTGGTTCGTCATCGAGAAAACCAAATTAGGGGCCTACCTGCGGGCCGGCACGGAAAACCCGAAACTGGTGGAAGCGTTCGGCATCAACGTGCCGCTGATGGTGACGTTGACGTTCGGCTTCGGCGTGGCGCTGGCCGGTTTCGCCGGTGTGCTGGCGGCGCCCATCATCCAGGTTTCGCCGCTGATGGGCTCGAACCTGATCATCGTCGTGTTTGCCGTGGTGGTGATTGGCGGCATGGGTTCCATCATGGGTTCCATCCTGACGGGCCTGGGCCTGGGCGTGATCGAGGGCCTGACCCGCGTGTTCTACCCGGAAGGCTCGGCCACCGTGGTGTTCGTGGTGATGGTCATCGTGCTGCTGCTGCGTCCCGCCGGCCTGTTCGGCAAAGAAAAGTAATCCTCATCAGTCATGTATTGGAGCTACCACGATGAATAAGAATGTAGGCTACGCCATTGCCTTGCTGCTGGCGTTGGCGGCCCCGTTTTACGGCTATCCCGTCTTCCTGATGAAGTTGCTGTGCTTTGCCCTGTTTGCCTGCGCGTTCAACTTGCTGATTGGCTACACGGGCTTGCTGTCGTTCGGCCATGCGGCCTTCTTCGGCGGCGCCGGCTATGTCACCGGTTACGCGCTGCGCACCTGGGGCTGGCCAACGGAACTGGGCTTGCTGGCTGGCGTCGCCACGGGGGCCTTGCTGGGCCTGGTGATCGGCGGCCTTGCGATCCGCCGCCAGGGCATCTACTTTACGATGATCACCCTGGCGCTGGCGCAGATGGTGTACTTCCTGGCCTTGCGACTGCCGTTCACGGGTGGCGAGGATGGCTTGCAAGGTGTTCCACGTGGAACCTTGCTCGGCACGATAGACCTGGGCAACGACACCGTCTTGTACTACGTCGTGCTGGCCATCTTTGTCGCCGGCTTCGCCCTGATCGTGCGCACCATCCACTCGCCGTTCGGCCAGGTGCTCAAGGCGATCAAGGAAAACGAACCGCGCGCCATCTCGCTCGGCTACGACGTCAACAAGTACAAGCTGATGGCCATCGTGTTGTCCGCTTCCCTGGCCGCACTGGCCGGCGCCACCAAGACGCTGGTGCTGGGCTTTGAGACGCTGACCGACGTGTACTGGGGCATGTCGGGCCTGGTCGTGCTGATGACCCTGGTGGGCGGCATGGGCACCTTGTCCGGCCCCATCCTCGGCGCGGTGCTGATCATTGCGCTGGAAAACAAGCTGGGCGATGTCGGTACCTATTTGGCCACGCACACGGGCATCGAGTGGTTCGGCACCCTGGGCGAATCGGTGGGCATGGTGACGGGCGTGATCTTCGTCATCTGCGTGCTGATGTTCCGGCGTGGTATTGTCGGCGAAGCCATCGCGCGCTTCGGCGGCAGGGCTGCCAAAGCCGCGGTCTGATTTTCAAGCAACGCCGGACGGATCGTCCGGCGTTTTTCATTGTGCGTCCACTGTTACTTCAACGGAGAGTACCACCATGCAAATGACGATCATGCGCGCGGGGAGCAGTCTGTGCACCGTGCTGGCGTTGGCAGCCTGTGGCAGCAACCATGCGCCGGAAGAACTGAACCAGATGCCCGGCTACCTGGGCACCATCACGCGGGCCGACTACGACGGCAAGACGAACGATCTGCTGACGGCTGGCCTCGGCAAGACGGGGCTGGCGGGCGCCGCGCCCGCGTATGCGAACGTGGAACAGCCGACGCCGCTCGAACTGCGCCGCAATGCCATCTACGCCAATTACCGTGCCGTGCTCGACATTACCGCCAACAGCGGCTATGGCACCCTGTACGGACCGAACGTGGATGCGTCCGGGAACGTGGGTACGGGCGAGGGCCTGGTTGCGGGCAGTGAATACATCGCCTATGCCGACGATGGCACGGGCAAGAAGAACGTCACCTTGATGGTGCAGGTGCCGGCCAGCTTCGACCCCGACCATGCCTGCATCGTCACGGGCACGTCGAGCGGCTCGCGCGGCATCTACGGCGCCATCGGCAGCTCCGGTGAATGGGGCTTGAAAAAAGGCTGCGCCGTGGCGTATGCCGACAAGGGTTCCGGCACGGGCTTGTATGTGTTCGAGGACGACAGCGTCAACCTGCAGAACGGCCTGCGGGCAGGCAGGGTGGCCGCAGGCAAGAATGCGCTCTTCGCGCCGGACTTGAACGACGCCGAGCGGCTGGCCTGGGCTGGCACCAACCCGAACCGCATCGCTTTCAAGCATGCGCACTCGCAGCAAAATCCCGAGAAGGACTGGGGTAAGGTGACCTTGCAGGCCGTCGAGATGGCGTATTACGTATTGAACGAGCGCTATGGCGTGCTGGCCCGCGACGGCAGTTCGCGCATCGTGCGCCTGACGCCGAAGAACACCATCACGATCGCCTCGAGCATTTCCAACGGCGCCGGCTCGGCCTTGCTAGCGGCGGAGCAGGATAGCAAGGGCTTGATCAGCGGCGTGGCGGCCAGCGAGCCGCAAGTCCAGCCGGCGGCATCGAGCGCCTACACCGTGCGCCAGGGCGGGGCGGCGGTCGCCAATCCCGGCCGTGCGCTGTTCGACTACGCCACCTATGCTGCCCTGTATCAGCCGTGCATCGCTTCCGTGGCCGGCAATGCGGGACGCTGCACGGCGCTCGTCGCCAAGGGCTTATTGAACGGCACCGACCTGGCGGCGCAGCAGGCGGACGCCAAGCAGCGCTTGCGCGCGTATGGCTGGTTGCTTGATTCCGATCCGCTGCAGGCAGCGCACGCGGGCACGAACATCCTCGTGGCCGTCACGTATGCGTATGCCTATGGAAAATTCTCCGTGACCGATAGAGTGTGCGGTTTCACGTTTGCGCAGACGGACGGCAGCGGCAATCCGATCGCGTTCACGTCGGCACAAAAGGCGGCCAGCTTTGCCGCGCAAAACGGCATCCTCGGCAATGTCGTGTACGAGAACAGCGTGGGCGGCGCCAAGGTGTACACGGCTGGCGTGTCGCCGTCGAACAGCCTGGCGGACCAGTCGCTCGACGGCTTCCTGTGCCTGCGCAGCCTGGCGACGGGGCGCGACACCGTCAGCGGCGCCAACTTGCAAGGGACATTGGCCACGCAAAGCGTGCGCGTGCGGGCAGGCATGGCCGAGGTCGCGGCCAGCGGCAAATTGAACGGCAAGCCGGCCATCATCGTGCACGGCCGCAGCGATACCCTGATTCCCGTCAATCACGCGTCGCGTGCCTATCTGGGCCTGAACGCCGCCGTGGAAGGGGGTAATAGCAAGCTGCGCTATATCGAGGTGACCAATGCGAACCACTTCGATTCCTTCAGCAATGCCTTGCCGACCCTGGTCGTGCCGCTGCACGTGTACCTGAACCGGGCACTCGACGCCATGTATGCGCATCTGAATGCAAAGCAAGCTCTGCCGCCATCGCAGGTGGTGCGCACGGTGACGCGCGCCGATGCGTCGACCCTGATCACGAATGTCAACGTGCCAGCGATTGCCACGGCGCCGGCGCCCGGCAATGTCATCAGCGTGACGGGGACTGTCGTCGATATTCCCAACTAGGCTGTATCGTCTGTGGAACTTGCGGCCACGTTTCACGTGGCCGTTTTTATTCCCAGGCCGTATCGGCAATATCGCCCAGTCCCTGGAAGACGGGCTTGGAAAACCAGTAGCCCTGCATCAGGGAAATGCCGCAGCCGGAAAGAAAATCGCGCTCGGCGCGCGTCTCGATGCCTTCGGCCAGCACGCGGATACCGAGTTCATGGCACAGGCTGGCGATGGCCCGCACGATGGCCTGGCGCGGCGCATGCGTATCGATGCCGCGCACCAAATCCATGTCGATCTTGATGATGTCAGGCTGGTATTCGGCCAGCAAGTTCAAGCCCGCATAGCCGGCGCCGAAATCGTCGATGGCCGTCTGGAAGCCGAAGCGCCGGTAGGCGCGGAAGATCTCGACCAGATGCGGACGGTCTTGCACCCGTTCGCCCTCCGTCACTTCAAAGATGATTTTGTCGGTAGGGAAGCGATGGAGCTTGGCCGCTTCCAGGGTACTGCGGATGCACACTTCAGGACGGTAAACGGCGTTGGGCAGGAAGTTGATCGACAGAAATCCCTGCATGCCCAGCCTGGCAGCGCCGGCCACGGCCTTGACGCGGCACGCCTGGTCGAAGCGGTAGCGGTTGTCGTCGTTCACTTGCGCCAGCACGCTGGCCGCGCCTTCACCGTTGGGGCCGCGTACCAGCGCCTCGTGCGCATAGATGCTGCGCGTGGCCAGCTCGACGATGGGCTGATACGCATACTCGAAGGCGAACGGCAGCGGCGCGCTGTCGTGGCAGCCGGCACAGGCACCGTATGGAAAGCTGGTGCTGTCAGGATGGATGGGGATGTCGGGAGGCGTCATGGCGGCAGTGTAGCAGGGTGGGGTGGCGGACTCCGTCTGCTGGCTCACAGTGCGGCCGCATAGATGGCGCGCGCGTCGCCGCGGGTAACGGGCCGGGGATTGTTGCCCAGCAAGCGCGTCTGCAGCATGGCTTCATCGGCCAGGCGGTCCAAGTCACCGGCTGCGATGCCCACCTCGCGCAGGGTGCGCGCGATGCTGGTGGCCACGGCAATGTCCTGCATGGTCTCGATCAGGGCCACGGCCCTTGCCTCCTCGCTGCCCACGATGCCGGGCTGTAGGATGGCCGCCAGTTGCGCATACAGCGGGGCCGCATGGGACAAGTTAAAACGCAGCACGTGCGGCAGCACCAGCGCATTCGACAGGCCATGTGGCACGTGGAACAGTCCCCCGATGGGATAGGCGAGCGCATGCACGGCGGCGACGGGCGCGTTGGCAAACGCCTGGCCGGCCAGCATGGCGCCCAGCAGCATGGCTTGGCGCGCCGGCAAGTTGCTGCCATCGCGGCAGGCGGTGACCAGGTTGTTCGACAGCAGCGACAGCGCCTGGGTGGCCAGCATGTCGGACAAGGGATTTTTCAGCAGGCGGCTGGTGTACGCTTCGATCGCATGCACCATGGCGTCGATGCCGGTGGCGGCCGTCACGGCGGGCGGCAAACCCAGGGTCAGGCTGGCGTCGAGGATGGCCAGGTCCGCATACAGTTGCGGCGCGACCACGCCCATCTTGTTGGTGGCGCCCGTGGTGACGATGGCGATATGCGTCACTTCCGAGCCCGTGCCGGCCGTGGTCGGCAATTGCACGAGGGGCAGGCGCGGGCCGTGAACATTGCCGATGCCATACAGTTGCGCCAGTTCCTGGTGGCCTGGCGCCAGTACGGCGATCAGCTTGGCCACGTCCAGCGAGCTGCCGCCACCGAGGCCGATAATCAGTTCCACGTGAAACATCTGCGCCTGGGCCACACCGGCCAGCACGACGGCTTCGGGCGGATCGGCTTGCACGTCGGAAAAGACGTGGACTTCGATGCCGGCCGCCTGCAAGCTGTGCAGGGAGGCATCGGCCAGACCCGTGCGCAAAAAGCCCGCATCGGTGACGAGCAGGGCGCGGCGCACGCTGGGGAAGTGGTGGGCGATGTGCGTGCCCAGTTGGGCGGCGGCGCCCGGTTCAACGATCAGATGGGGCACGGTGCGAAACTGGAAGGCGGACATGCAGACTCCTGACAGTGAGGACAGAAGCCAAGCTTACTCCGCTTTCCAGTCCCGCGCCTGTTTCACGTGGAACCAGATCCGTCTCTTACTCCCAGTCCAGCGCGCCTTTTTTCCACTCGTACACTAGTCCGATGATCAGCACGGCGAGAAAGCCCATGACGGCCCAGAAACCGACCAGGCCCAGTTCGTTGACGTTGGCCGCCCACGGCATCAAGAAGATCACCTCGATATCGAACAGGATGAACAGGATGGCGACCAGATAGAAGCGGACGTCGAACTTCATGCGGGCGTCGCCGAATGCCTCGAAGCCGCATTCGTACGGCGACAGTTTTTGTGCATCCGGTTTGTGCGGACCGAGCGCGCGCCCCAGCAGCATGGGCACGATGCCGACGAGGATACCGATCAGAATGAACAGGACGACGGGAAAATAGTTTTCGAGGAGCATGGGAATTCCTCTCAGTGGCTCGACGATAGTTTCATCAGCACGATGCCGCACACGATGAGGACGGCGGCGCACACGCGCATGGTGTTGACTTGCTCGCCCAGAAAAACGATGCCGACGATAAAGGCGCCGACGGCGCCGATGCCCGTCCAGATCGTATAGGCCGTGCCCAGGGGCAGGGTGCGCATGGCCAGCGACAGCAAGCCGAAGCTGGCGATCATCATGACGATGGTAATGACGGAGGGAGCGAGTTTGGTGAAACCCTCGGAGAGTTTCATCGAATATGCCCACACGACTTCAAACATGCCGGCAATAAGTAACAGTATCCAGGCCATGGCGGCTCCTTATACAGAGCGGGCCGTCCCGGTGTGTTCCCATGATGGGGGAGGCCGTCCTCCTGGATGATCGTCACGATGGCCACAGGCGTGGCCACGGATGCGAACGATGCGGCAATTGTAGCAAACATTGCCGGCCGCTGCAGCCCCAGCGCGGGCCCTGTCCTGGCACCGCTGCGTGTTCCACGTGAAACAAAAATCACCGTTGACTTGCCCGTGCTGAGTAAAAATTAAGCAAAAATTGGCCCGTGCAAGGTTGCGCTTGCAAAAAGACTCTATAATCGGAGCTCTCTTCCCGCATTTTTACTTGCACTGTTACCTATTTATCATGTTATTTCCTACAGAATTCGACGTCATCGTTGTCGGCGGTGGTCACGCCGGTACCGAGGCGGCCCTCGCTTCCGCCCGCATGGGGCAGAAGACGCTATTGCTCACGCATAATATTGAGACACTGGGCCAGATGTCGTGCAACCCCTCCATCGGTGGCATCGGCAAGGGCCATCTGGTCAAGGAAGTCGATGCCATGGGCGGCGCGATGGCGATCGCCACCGACGAATCCGGCATCCAGTTTCGCATCCTGAACTCCTCGAAAGGCCCGGCAGTTCGCGCCACGCGCGCCCAGGCCGACCGTATTTTGTACAAGGCCGCCATCCGCACGCGCCTGGAAAACCAGCCGAATCTGTGGCTGTTCCAGCAAGCGGTCGATGATCTGATCGTCGAAGGCGACCGGGTCGTCGGCGCCGTGACGCAGATCGGCTTGAAGTTTCTTGCGCGCGCCGTCGTGCTGACGGCCGGTACTTTCCTCGACGGCAAGATCCACGTGGGCTTGAATAATTATTCGGCTGGCCGTGCCGGCGACCCGCCCGCCATCTCGCTGTCGGCCCGCCTGAAAGAGCTGAAGCTGCCGCAGGGCCGTTTGAAAACGGGGACGCCGCCGCGCATCGATGGCCGTACGATCGACTTTTCCGTCATGCAGGAACAGGCGGGCGACCTCGATCCCGTGCCTGTGTTCTCTGTGATGGGCAACACGGCCATGCACCCGCGCCAGGTGCCGTGCTGGGTCACGCACACGAATAGCCAGACGCATGACATCATCCGCGCCGGCCTGGACCGCAGCCCCATGTACACGGGCGTGATCGAAGGCGTCGGCCCCCGTTATTGCCCCTCGATCGAAGACAAGATCCACCGTTTCTCGGGCAAGGAATCGCACCAGATCTTCCTCGAGCCGGAAGGCTTGACGACGCATGAGTTCTATCCGAACGGTATCTCCACGAGCCTGCCGTTTGACGTGCAGATCGCCCTGGTGCAGTCGATGAAGGGCATGGAAAACGCCCATATCCTGCGTCCCGGCTACGCCATCGAATACGATTATTTCGACCCGCGCGGCTTGAAAGCGTCGCTGGAAACGAAGGCCGTCGCCGGCCTGTTCTTCGCCGGCCAGATCAACGGCACCACCGGCTACGAAGAAGCGGCCGCGCAAGGCATGCTGGCGGGCCTGAATGCGGCCTTGCTGACGCAGGACAAGGAAGCCTGGGTACCGGGCCGCTCCGAGGCCTATCTGGGCGTGCTGGTCGACGATCTGATCACCCAGGGCGTGCAGGAACCGTACCGCATGTTCACCAGCCGTGCCGAGTACCGTTTGAGCCTGCGCGAAGACAATGCCGACATGCGCCTGACGGAAATCGGCCGCGCTCTGGGCTGCGTCGGCGACGCCCAATGGCAAGCGTTCGAGACCAAGCGCGAAGCGGTGGCGCTGGAACTGCAGCGCCTGCGTTCCACGTGGGTCAATCCGCGCATCCTGGCGGCCGCCGAATCGGAACGTATCGTCGGCCAGGCCATCGAACGCGAGTACTCGCTGGCGGACCTGCTGTGCCGCCCGAACGTCGCCTACGACACCTTGATGAGCATGACGGGCATGGAGGGCCAGGCCCTGGCCGGCCCCGGCGTGGAGGATGCGGCCGTGCGCGAACAGGTGGAAATCCAGCTCAAATACGCGGGCTATATCGAGCGCCAGAGCAAGGAAATCGAGCGCCACGAACACTATGAAAACCTGGCCTTGCCAGAAGGTTTCAATTACCTGGATATCGGCGCGTTATCGGTCGAAGTGCGGCAAAAACTCGACAAGCAGCGCCCGGAAACCCTGGGCCAGGCTTCGCGCATTTCGGGCGTGACGCCGGCGGCCATTTCGCTGCTGCTGGTGCACCTGAAAAAGCGTGGCTTTGGCGCCGCGCAGACCACCACTTTAAAGGACGAGGTTGTTGAATGAAGCAGTTTGACCGGGCCGCATTGGCCCCCATTTTGAATGAAGGCATCGCCGCGCTGGGGCTGGACCTGAGCGTGGATCAGACGGAAAAACTGCTCGATTACCTGGCCTTGCTGGCCAAATGGAATAGCGTATACAACCTGACGTCGGTGCGCGATCCTATGCAGATGCTGACCCTGCACGTGCTCGATTCGCTGGCCGCCGTGCCGGCGTTTGCGGACGCGAAAAACGTGCTCGACGTGGGCGCCGGCGGTGGCTTGCCGGGCATGGTCCTGGCCATCGCGCGGCCCGATATCAAGGTGTCGATGATCGATACCGTGCATAAAAAGACGGCATTCTTGACGCAAGTGAAGGCCGAACTGGGCCTGAGCAACGTCACCGTGTACACGAAACGGGTGGAACAGCTGGAAGTGCAGCAGAAATTCGACGTGATCACCTCGCGCGCCTTTGCCGACCTGTCCGACTTCGTCAACTGGTCGAACCACGTGCTGGCCGAGGGCGGGCAATATATCGCCTTGAAAGGGGTGGCACCGCCAGACGAGAGAGAGCGATTGCCGGCAGACTGGAAAGTGAGGGAATTACGCGCTATCCAGGTGCCAGGGCTAAATGCAGAGCGTCATCTGGTCTTTATAGCAAGAATTTAAAAGTCGAAAATAAATGATATAAACAGTTTATACGGTATAAATTATATAAACCGTATAAACGATTTATATCGTATAAATGAAATAAACAGTATAAATCGTTTCGGCCAAATGCCGGGGCGCATGATGAAGTTTGCATCTCTTTACAACTAGAAGATACATGGCCAAAATTTTTTGTGTAGCAAATCAAAAGGGTGGTGTTGGTAAAACCACAACAAGCGTCAACCTCTCCGCCGGTCTGGCCAAGTTGAACCAGCGCGTGCTGCTGGTCGACCTCGACCCGCAGGGCAATGCGACCATGGGCGCCGGCATCAACAAGGCCGGCCTGAAGGCGTCGACCTATGAAGTCATGCTGGGCGAGTCCGATGTCAAGACGGCACGCCAGCGTTCGGAAGCGGGGCGCTTCGATGTCTTGCCGTCGAACCGCGAGCTGGCCGGCGCGGAAGTGGAGATGGTCGAACTGGACAACCGCGAACGCCGCCTCAAGGATGCGCTGGCCGAAGTGGACGGCGAATACGATTTCATCCTGGTAGATTGCCCACCGGCATTATCGATGCTGACCCTGAACGGCCTGTGCGCGGCGCATGGCGTGATCATCCCGATGCAGTGCGAGTACTACGCGCTGGAAGGCTTGTCCGACCTGGTCAACACCATCAAGAAGGTGCACGCCAATCTGAACCCGGACTTGAAGATCATCGGCCTGCTGCGCGTGATGTTCGATCCACGCATGACATTATCGCAACAAGTGTCGGCCCAGCTGGAACAGCACTTCGGCGACAAGGTGTTCAACACCATCATCCCGCGCAACGTCCGCCTGGCCGAAGCGCCGTCGTACGGCTTGCCCGGCGTGACCTTCGACCCGAGCTCGAAAGGTGCGCAGGCGTATATCGCCTTCGGCGCCGAGATGGTCGAACGCATCAAACATATGTAAACAAGGGGCGAGCGTCTGCACAATATGGTGTGAGCGCTTACTCTGAAAACACGATTAGGACAGCATGGCTACGAAAAAATTAAAAGGACTGGGTCGCGGACTCGACGCCCTGTTGGGCGGCGGTGGCGGCGACTTCGCCAGTCCGGACACAAATCAACCATCGAACTTGCCCGTGTCGCAAATGCAAGCGGGCAAATACCAGCCGCGCACGCGCATGGACGAGGGGGCCTTGAACGAACTGGCCGCCTCGATCAAGGCGCAAGGGCTGATGCAGCCGATCCTGGTGCGCCCGATCGGGCAAGACACCTTGAGCGGACTTGTCAAATATGAAATCATCGCCGGCGAACGCCGTTTCCGCGCCTCGCAACTGGCCGGCCTGACGGAAGTGCCGGTGCTGGTGCGCGATGTGGACGACCTGGCCGCCGCGGCCATGGCGCTGATCGAGAATATCCAGCGCGAAGACCTCAATCCATTGGAAGAAGCGCAGGGCATTCACCGCCTGATCGCCGACTTCAGTTTTACGCATGAGCAAGCGGCCACTGCGCTGGGACGCTCGCGCAGCGCCGTGTCGAACCTGTTGCGTTTGATGAACTTGGCCGCTCCCGTGCAAACCATGCTGATGGCCGGCGATATCGACATGGGCCATGCGCGCGCGCTGCTGGCCGTCGATGCGGCCAGCCAGATCACCCTGGCCAATCAGGTTGTGGCCAAGCGCCTGTCCGTGCGCGAAACGGAAAAGCTCGTTACCCGCACAGTCGAGGAAGCGGCCAACCCGGTCGAGCCGCGGCAAAAGGAAAAGTCGGGCGACATCGCGCGCCTGGAAGAAGAGCTGTCCGATGCGCTGGCCACGCCCGTGGTGTTCAAGATGGGCAACAAGGGCCGTGGCCAATTGGTGATTGATTTTGCCGATCTTGACGTACTGGATGGTTTGTTGACCCGCTTGCGTGGTTAAATAGCAAGCTGCAAAGACAGGGGCCATGCGGGTGTGGACAATCGGGCCATGCTTTCCGGATGCACCACGTGATTCCTTGATAACACGGCTGGGAGCGGCCAGACAAGCGGCTTTGCCATATAGTGGTGCAAATGGCGGCGAATAGTCGGTAAAGCGTCAGTTTCACGCAGCAATTGCCCTGCTGCGGTGCAGCAACGTTTGACTCTATAGATCAAAGCCAACTATAATCCCGTGTCTTTGCGTGTGTAGATTTTTCTGGGAACTTGGCAATTGAGTGATTCACAACAAAGTATTGCCAAGCCAGTCTACAAAGTAGTTGCCTTGCAGCTAGCAATCGCTATCAGTTTTGCCACGGTCACCCTGTTTTTCGGTGGCAGTGTCAGAGGCTGGTCCGCCGCATACGGCGGCGCTATCGCAGTCATCGGTAGCCTGGTGTATGCCCTGTTGGTAGTTCGCGGTTCTAGCGACGCCAATAAGGCATTCCGGGCGCATTTGCGCGCAGAAGTGGTGAAAATATTTATCACAGCGGTGCTGTTTATATTGGCACTGGTGTTGTTTCAGTCGGCCGCCTGGTTATGGCTGATCTTGGGTTTCGCGGTGGCAACCTTAGCATACTGGTTTTCATTGCTCGCTGTTTAATCATTGGTTTTGGGGCCTGTTGAGCTCTGAAACGACAAATCTAAATTCATTATGACCACAGAACACGCTATTGAAGCGGGCCATGCTGCCCCGGCCAACGCCACAGAATACATCAGTCACCATCTGGCCCACCTGAGAAGTGCCGACGGCATGATCAATCTGGATACGTTCTGGATTTCGGCCATTCTGGGCTTTGTTTTCCTGGCTGTTTTCTATATGGCGTCGCGCCGTGCGACGGCTGGTGTCCCCGGCAAGTTGCAAAACTTCGTCGAAATGGTCATGGAAATCGTCAATGACACTATTAATGGGGCCTTCCACGCGAAAAGCAAGGTCATCGCGCCGCTGGCCATCACAATTTTTGTGTGGGTCTGGTTGCTGAACGCGATGGACTTCCTGCCGGTTGACCTGTTGCCGAAGATTCTGAGCTGGTTTGGCGTGCATAAACTGCGCGCCGTGCCGACTGCCGACGTCAACCACACCTTCGCCATGTCGCTGTCGGTCGTGCTGTGCGTGATCGCCTTCTCGATCAAGGCCAAGGGCCTGGGCGGCTGGATCAAGGAACTGTTCACGGCACCGTTCCATGCGAGCGGCCTGATCGGCACGATCGCCCTGGCACCTGTCAATTTCTTGCTGCAAATGGTTGAGCTGGTTGCAAAACTGATCTCCCTGTCGCTGCGACTGTTCGGCAATATGTATGCCGGCGAACTGATTTTCATCTTGATCGCGTTGTTGCCTTGGTGGGCACAGTGGGCGTTGGGTGGTCCATGGGCAATTTTCCATATCTTGATTGTAACTTTGCAAGCTTTTGTGTTTATGGCGTTGACGGTTGTGTATCTGAGCCTTGCGGTTGAGAAACATTAATCATTAACTTTATATTTTGTTTTTTTAGTATCTTTCGTTTTTAAATTTAGGAGAATTTTATGCAAGCTCTGATCGCACAAGTACAAAGCATGACCGTTCTGGCAGCAGCAATCATCATCGGCCTGGCCGCAATCGGCACCGCTCTGGGCTTCGCTATCTTGGGTGGCAAATTCCTGGAAGCTTCGGCACGTCAACCAGAACTGATGCCACAACTGCAAACCAAACTGTTCGTTATCGCTGGTCTGCTGGATGCTATTTCGATGATCGGCGTTGGTGTTGCTCTGCTGTACACGTTCGCTAACCCGTTCCTGTCCGCTCTGACGGCTGTTGCTCAGTAATTCGCTCCAACCCTAGGAGAAACTTTTAGTTAGGAGCAAAGGTATGGACATCAATATGTCGCTCATCGGCCAGATGATCACCTTCGCGGTGTTGGTCTGGTTCTCGATGAAGTTCGTATTTCCAGCGCTGAACAATGCGCTGGATGAGCGTGCCAAACGAATCGCGGATGGATTGGCTGCGGCCGATCAAGGTCAAGCTTCGATGGCAGTCGCTGAAAAGCGTGCGCAAGAGGCATTGAACAGTGCACGTGAAGAAGCGTCGCAACGCGTTGCGGACGCTGAAAAGCGCGCGCAGCTGGTTGCTGAAGAGATCAAGCAAAATGCACAAGCTGAAGCTGCGCGTATCATTGCGCAAGCCCAGTCGGACGCCGAACAGCAACTGTCGAAAGCACGCGAACAATTGCGCGCTCAGGTGGCTGACCTGGCTGTCAAGGGTGCCGAGCAGATCTTGAAGCGTGAAGTTAACGCTACGGCTCACGCCGAAATGTTGCAGCGTCTTGCTGTCGAGCTGTAATCATGGCAGAACTCGCAACCGTCGCCCGTCCCTACGCGGAAGCTTTGTTCCGCGTAGCCCAAGCTGGTAAGGAGTCAAGCAACCTCGCGGCGTGGTCCGAGCTGGTGTCCGAACTGGCACAGATCGGTAGCCACCCCGAGGTACAGGCGTACGCGCGCAATCCGAAAGTTTCGGAAAGCGACGTCGCCGCCACCATCCTGTCGTTGTTGAAATCGCCGCTCAATGAGGAAGTGAAAAACTTCGTCACGATGTTGATCGAAAATGGCCGCATCAGCCTGCTGCCGGAAATCGGCGCGCAATTCCATGCCTTGAAAAATGGCCTGGAAGGTGCGGCTGACGCCGAGATCACGAGCGCTTTCGATCTGAGCGAAGGCCAAACGGCCGAGCTGGTCGCAACGCTGGAAAAGAAATTCAGTCGTAAGCTCAACCCTGCCGTCACAGTGGATCCATCGCTGCTCGGCGGCGTGCGCGTGGTCGTTGGCGACCAGGTGCTCGATACCTCGGTGCGCGCCAAGTTGCAGCAACTGCACGCTGCACTGGTGTCGTAAGACACGCGCTTCGGCAGGCCAGCTTAGACAGACCCTTACCCCTCGCGCAAGCTGAGAGAAACACTTTTAGGAGTTAGTATGCAACTCAACCCATCTGAAATCAGCGAGTTGATCAAGAGCCGGATCCAAGGTCTTGACGGCGGCGCTGAAGTGCGTAATCAAGGCACGGTTATTTCCGTCGCCGACGGTATCTGCCGCATCCACGGTTTGTCGGACGTGATGCAAGGCGAGATGCTGGAATTCCCAGGCAACACGTTTGGCCTGGCAATGAATCTGGAACGCGACTCCGTCGGTTCCGTGATTCTGGGTGCCTACGAGCACATCTCCGAAGGCGACACGGTGAAATGCACCGGCCGCATTCTGGAAGTGCCAGTCGGTCCTGAGCTGCTCGGCCGCGTTGTCAACGCGCTGGGTCAGCCGATCGACGGCAAAGGCGCCATCGAAACCAAATTGACGGCCGCGATTGAAAAAATCGCACCGGGCGTGATCGCCCGTGAATCCGTTTCGCAACCGATGCAAACCGGCCTGAAGTCGATCGATGCGATGGTTCCAGTTGGCCGCGGCCAGCGCGAACTGATCATCGGCGACCGTCAAACGGGTAAGTCGGCTGTGGCGATTGATGCGATCATCAATCAAAAAGGCCAAGGCATGAAATGTATCTACGTCGCGATTGGCCAAAAAGCCTCGTCGATCAAGAACATCGTGCGCTCGCTGGAACAGCACGGCGCGATGGAA
Organism: Janthinobacterium sp. HH104; assembly: GCF_001758715.1. Taxonomy (NCBI): domain Bacteria; kingdom Pseudomonadati; phylum Pseudomonadota; class Betaproteobacteria; order Burkholderiales; family Oxalobacteraceae; genus Janthinobacterium; species Janthinobacterium sp. HH104. The sequence goes on from NZ_LRIB01000033.1 coordinate 169,524, forward strand.
TACACCATCGTTGTCGCCGCTTCCGCTTCGGAATCGGCCGCCATGCAATACATCTCGCCGTACTCCGGTTGCGCCATGGGCGAATACTTCCGTGACCGCGGTGAAGATGCACTGATCGTCTACGATGATCTGTCCAAACAAGCTGTTGCATACCGTCAAATCTCGCTGCTGCTGCGCCGTCCACCAGGTCGCGAAGCGTACCCAGGCGACGTGTTCTACCTGCACAGCCGCCTGCTGGAACGCGCAGCACGCGTGAACGCCGACTACGTCGAGAAGTTCACCGACGGCGCCGTCAAAGGCAAGACCGGTTCCCTGACGGCACTGCCGATCATTGAAACGCAAGCTGGCGACGTGTCCGCATTCGTTCCAACCAACGTGATTTCGATTACCGACGGTCAGATCTTCCTGGAAACCTCGCTGTTCAATGCCGGTATCCGTCCTGCAATTAACGCCGGTATTTCCGTATCGCGCGTCGGTGGCGCCGCCCAGACCAAGGTCATCAAAAACCTGTCCGGCGGTATCCGTACCGACTTGGCGCAGTACCGTGAACTGGCCGCGTTTGCGCAGTTCGCTTCGGACCTCGATGAATCGACCCGCAAGCAGCTGGACCGTGGTGCCCGCGTAACGGAATTGCTCAAGCAAGCCCAATACTCGCCACTGTCGATCTCGCTGATGGCCGTATCGCTGTTCTCGGTGAACAAAGGCTTCATGGACGACGTGCCAGTCAAGCAAGTGCTGTCGTTCGAAGCTGGTGTCCACGCTTACATGAAGACCAAGCAAGCTGCTCTGCTGGCCAAGATCGAAGAAACCAAGCAACTCGACAAAGACAGCGAAGCAACTCTGTCGGCGGCCATTGCTGATTTCAAGAAATCCGGCGCATATTAAGCGGCCAGGCGGCGCCCACCTCGAGTGAGGCGCCGCCCTACGCGCAGAAGGAGTAAGGACTCATGGCATCAAGCAAAGAGATACGAGGCAAGATCAAGAGCGTAGAGAATACGAAGAAGATCACCAAGGCGATGGAAATGGTCGCCGCGTCCAAAATGCGCAAGGCGCAAGACCGGATGCGGGCCGCTCGTCCCTACAGTGACAAGATTCGGAATATCGCCGCCAATCTGGCGAATGCCAATCCGGAATACACGCACCCGTTCCTGGCAGCTGCCCAGGGTACGCAAGCGAAGGCAGTGGGTTTCATCGTTGTCACGACCGACAAGGGTCTGTGCGGCGGCATGAACACCAACATCCTGCGCCAGGTGACGTCGAAGTCGCGCGAGCTGGAAGCAGCTGGCAACCGGGTTGAAGCAGTTGCCATCGGTAACAAGGGTTTGGGTTTTTTGAATCGCATCGGCGTCAAGATCGTCGCCTCTGCCATTCAGACCGGTGATACGCCCCACCTGGACAAACTGATCGGACCCGTCAAGGTCATGCTCGAAGAGTTCCAGGCAGGCAAGATCGATGCAGTGTACCTGTGCTACACCAAATTCATCAACACGATGAAACAGGAACCAGTCGTGGAGCAATTGCTGCCCCTGACGGCCGACAAAATGGTCGCCGACAAGGGTGCTCACTCGTGGGATTACATCTACGAGCCGGATGCACAAAGCATCATCGACGAATTGCTGGAGCGCTATGTAGAAGCGCTGGTGTACCAGGCAGTCGCGGAGAATCTGGCGTCCGAGCAATCGGCACGGATGGTCGCGATGAAAGCTGCAAGCGACAACGCGGGTAGTGTGATCGGCGAATTGAAGCTGATCTACAACAAGACCCGCCAAGCTGCGATTACCAAAGAACTCTCCGAAATCGTCGCCGGTGCGGCTGCGGTTTAAACGAATTTAACTATATTGAAGGAACGAACATGGCTGATGGCAAAATCGTTCAGTGTATCGGCGCTGTGGTGGACGTTGAGTTTCCCCGCAACGCGATGCCTAAGGTATTTGATGCCTTGAAGATGGCAGGCTCGGAACTGACCCTGGAAGTACAACAGCAGTTGGGCGACGGCATTGTCCGTACCATTGCACTCGGCTCGTCCGATGGCCTGCGTCGCGGCATGATGATCCAGAACACCGGCAAACCTATCATGGTGCCAGTCGGTAAAGCAACCCTGGGTCGCATCATGGACGTGCTGGGCAACCCGATCGACGAATGCGGCCCCGTGTCGCACGAGCAGATCGCGTCGATCCACCGCACCGCTCCTGCATACGACGAACTGTCGCCATCGCAAGAACTGCTGGAAACCGGCATCAAGGTGATTGACCTGGTGTGCCCGTTTGCAAAAGGCGGTAAAGTCGGTCTGTTCGGCGGCGCTGGCGTAGGCAAGACCGTGAACATGATGGAACTGATTAACAACATCGCCAAAGCGCACAGCGGCGTGTCCGTGTTCGCCGGTGTTGGTGAGCGTACTCGTGAAGGTAACGACTTCTACCACGAGATGGCTGACGCGAAAGTGGTCGATCTGGAAAACCCGGAGAACTCCAAAGTCGCGATGGTCTACGGTCAGATGAATGAACCGCCAGGTAACCGTCTGCGCGTTGCGCTGACCGGCCTGACGATCGCTGAATCGTTCCGTGATGAAGGCAAGGACGTTCTGTTCTTCGTCGACAACATCTACCGCTTTACGCTGGCTGGTACCGAAGTCTCGGCACTGCTGGGCCGTATGCCGTCGGCTGTGGGTTACCAACCGACCCTGGCTGAAGAAATGGGCCGTCTGCAAGAGCGTATTACGTCGACCAAGACCGGTTCGATCACCTCGATCCAGGCCGTCTACGTTCCAGCCGATGATTACACCGATCCGTCGCCTGCTACCACGTTTGCTCACTTGGATTCGACCGTTGCGCTGTCGCGTGACATCGCTTCCCTGGGTATCTACCCAGCCGTGGACCCACTGGATTCGACCTCGCGTCAGCTGGATCCGTTGATCGTTGGTCAAGAGCACTATGACACCGCGCGTGCCGTGCAAACGACCCTGCAACGCTACAAGGAATTGCGCGACATTATCGCGATTCTGGGTATGGACGAGCTGGCACCGGAAGACAAACTGCTGGTCGCCCGCGCACGTAAGATGCAGCGTTTCCTGTCGCAGCCTTTCCACGTCGCTGAAGTCTTTACCGGCGCGCCTGGTAAATACGTTTCGCTCAAAGACACGATCAAGGGCTTCAAAATGATCGCTTCGGGCGAACTCGATCACCTGCCGGAACAAGCGTTCTACATGGTCGGCACGATCGAAGAAGCAATCGAAAAAGCCAAGAAACTTAACTAAGTTAAGTCTGGGCCTAACCCCGCCCCTCAGAAGGCGGGGTTCTTCAACCCGATAGGACACACATGGCACACACAATTCACGTTGACGTGGTTTCCGCTGAAGAACTGATTTTTTCAGGCGAAGCAGAATTCGTCGCGTTGCCGGGTGAACAGGGCGAGCTGGGTATCTACCCACGCCACACGCCTTTGATTACCCGCATCCGTCCGGGCGCGGTCCGCATCAAGGTAGTCGGCCAGGCTGAAGAAGAGTTCGTCTTCGTCGCCGGCGGCCTGCTGGAAGTGCAACCGGATACCGTGACCGTCCTGGCCGATACCGCGATCCGCGGTCACGACCTCGACGAAGCGAAAGCGCTGGAAGCGAAGAAGTTGGCGGAAGAAAATATCCACAACAAGGATTCGGGCATCGACTACGCGCAAGCGCAAGCCGAGCTGGCCAGCGCGATTGCGCAGCTGGCAGCGATCCAGAAGCTGCGCAAGATGTAATCAATCTGCGCCGCGCAAGAAAGGCAGCCTTCGGGCTGCCTTTTTTTTCAGCAAACGAATTTCAGTAAAAATTAGCGGCGCTTGTCCTTGCCCCTTTCCAGTCCCGCCTTCAGTATCGTCTTCCACTTGGCGCGCGCGGCGATTCGCTCGAGCGGCGTCTCCTCGCTGCGTCGCGCGTCGCGCAGCAGCTTGTGATAATTGCGCAGGCGGTCCCCATCGACGGCGCCGCGTACGGCGCAACCGGGTTCGCTCGCATGCTGGCAATCGCGGAACTGGCACGCCGCCGCCAGCACCGCGATGTCGTCAAAGGTAGCGGCCAGCGTTTCCGCATCGGCATCGGCGCGCCAGCTGCGCAGCCCCGGCGTGTCGATGATGCACGCACCGCTGGCGCACAGGTGCAGCGAGCGGGCCGTCGTCGTGTGGCGCCCGCGCCCGTCGCCATGGCGCACGCCGTTGGTTGCCTGCTCCGCCGCGCACAAGGTATTGGTCAGGCTGGACTTGCCGGCACCCGATGAACCGAGCAGCACCAAGGTCTGGCCGGCGCTCAACCAGGGTTCCAGGATGGCCACGTCATACGCATGGCGCGTATCGATGGCAAACAGGGGCACGTGGGGCGGCAGGCGCTGTCTGAGCTGCGCCAGCTTGCCCGGCACGTCGTCGGCCACGTCGGCCTTGCTCAGCACGACCACGAGGCTGACCTGGGCCGCCAGCACGATGGCCAGATAGCGCTCCAGGCGGCGCGGATTGAAATCTTCGTCCAGTCCCATCACCAGCAGTGCTGTATCGACATTGCTGGCAAGCAGTTGGCGCCGGCCGTCATTGCCGCGCCGCGCGATCTGCGTGACTGGGGATAAGTGCGCCGTTATCCACAGCGCGCCGTGACCGTCGGCTTCGGCGGCGACCCAGTCGCCGATGGCAAGGATGGTGTCCTGTGCCTGCAGTTCGTGCAGCAGGCGCGGCAGGATCTGCGCTGGCTGTTCCAGGATGCCGTCGTGCACGCCGATGCTGTCGCGGTGCACGGCGCAAACGCGCATCAGCTGCGCGGCGGGGGAAGAGATGTCGAGCTGGGTGGCTGCGCTGGCGATGGCCTGCTGCAGCCCGATAAGGCGTAGTTGTGCAAAATCGAATGCGATCATGGTAGCGTGATTCCAGATTCTGTCGTCCGCGTGCGGACGTGTAGCCTGCGCGTGCAGGCACCGCCAGTCGCGATGACTGGCACGAAAGAAGGGGAAGTCGGCTACGCGATCAGCGTATGGGGAAGTGCGGGCTAAAAAACTTAGCGGGGAAAAACGGTGATCAGGCAGCCGACAGCACGGCAGTATCCGAATGGCGCATGTTGTCTACTCCTGTTGTGTGATGGAAAACACCAGTGTGCCAGCGGCCTGCGCCGCCGTCAACAGAGGGTGTGGCTTAGCTGCACATGCCGTAAGCCTGGCGTTCGGGGAAATAGCGGTACGTAAACGTGCGCACTGGATAGCGCTTGCCACCGACGAGCATGTCGGGCATCGACAGATCGAAGCGCTGCGGCAGCTGGCGCGGCAGTTGCAACCGCAGGCGCCATTGCGTTTCCTTGCTATTGCCGACGGCGGAAAACATGATGGGCAGCTGCTCGATGACGTCGACGATCTCCGCCTTCTGGTTCATGCCGCGCTGGTAAATGGTGAGTATCTTGGCTTGCGCGAAGGGTGGCTGTTTCGGTTCTTCCAGCAGGAAGGACAGGCGCGTAAAACTGGCTTGGGTACCGACGGGCAAGGTAAAGATCAGCGCCAGCTCCGTGCCGCCTTCCTTCAGGGTGACGGGCGGCGTGGCGTAGATGCTGATACCGCGCGGCAGCTCGAAACGCGAGCCCTCCGTCCACGTCTTGCACTCGGGCGTGGTGGCCTGGTACAGGCTGGGCGCCGTGTAGTCATCGCAGGCGGAAACCAGCAGCAGCAGGGGCAGGGCAAGGAGGGCGGAACGGCGCATGGGAGTCACGGTTGGGGAAATGAGCCGACAGTGTAAGCGATCCCCACGCGATCCACCAGCGGCGCTAGGAATGCCCGGGCGGCGCCCGCCGTATGGATTGCAGCTGGCAATGCGCGGCCTGCAGCGCCTCCTTGATGATGTCGAGCGCCAGCTGCGGCCGGGCCGCGCCGCACATGAAGATGTCGACGGCGGCAAAGCCGACCTCGGGCCAGGTATGCAGCGAGATGTGCGATTCGGCCAGCAGCAGCACGCCCGTGACGCCCTGGCCCGGGCCAAAGCTGTGGAAATGGCCGTGCAGCACTTGCGCGCCGGCCGCGATGGCGGCGTCGCATAGCAGGCGCTCGAGCGCGGCGCAGTCGCGCAGAGCTTCTTGCGCGATGCCCGACAGGTCGGCCAGCAGATGGGTGCCCAGGGGCAGATGCGGTGTGGACGCCATGCTTATTTGTGGCTCCCGCCGCTGGATCCGCCGCCATAGCTGCCGCCGCCGCTGCCCGTGCGCGAACTCCAGCTGCTGCCGCTGCTGCTGCCGGCCACCTTGAACATGCGCACCCAGTTGGCGGCCGTGACACTGAAGGTCACCATCAGGGCATAGATCACGTATTTACTCATGGGGGATTCTTTGCATTCTTGTCGAGAAAAGCGGCGGGCAGGAACAGCGCCAGGCAGCCCAGCAAACTCCACATCAAGGTGCTGGAGAACGAGACGAACATCGGGATCGCGTTCAAGACCAGCACGATGACGATGAAGACCTTGGCGATGCCGCGGTGACTGAGCTGGATATTCCGTACCTGGTCGCCGCCATGGAAGGCGGCGCCAAACCAGGCGGCCATCTGGTCATAGGCGACGGGCACGGAGCGCGACCAGGTCATTTCCTCGCCGGTGATCTCGGCCGCCAGTTTGGTCTGTCCCTGCTCGAATTCATGGACATGCGTGCTGTCGCCGACGGCCACCTTCCAGTTGAAGGCGCCCGCCGCATACACGACCTGCGAGCCGTAGTCATACAGTTTGCGGTAGGTGGCGCCATCGAGCGTGCAGGTATCGGCGTCCAGCGACGCCCAGTTGGGCCAGTTCGGCAGCACGTTCGAGCGCGACCAGCCATCGTCCGTCTCCACCAGCCAGAAGAAGCCGGCGCGCGCGTTGTACAGCAGGTATTCGTTCCACTCGCTGCCTTCGTCGTCGGCGCGGCGCATCATGCCAATCACCGTGAAGTCCACATTGCTGATCTTCGCGCTGGCGCCCAGTTCCAGGGAGATGTCGGCGTTGTCGTGCACCTGCTTGCCGATGGCCAGCACCTGCGCTTCCGGACCGCTGGCGTCGAGCTGCGCGTGGCAGGCGGGGCACACGAGTTGCGCCGCCGCGCCGGGCACATAGTGGATGCCGTTGCCGCAGGAAGGGCAGTCGAGCGCATCGAGCTTGCCGCGGTACTTGCCGGCGCTTTTGGCGATGGCGTCGTCGTCGCGCAGCAACTGGCACTTCAAACTGTCCAGGGTGACGGCGACGCCCTGGTAGACGACCGGTTGCGGGCCATCCGTGTAGTCGAGCGTGACAAAGCTGGCGTAGTTGCGGAAGTCCGCCACCTGGATGCGCCAGCCTGCGCCCACCTTGAACGGCAATTCGCCCTGGCCGGCGATGCATTCGGCGTTGCGGATCTCGGCCGCCGTGTACGGCTCGCCGCAGATCGTGTAGCGCTTGCCCGACGCCAGCTCGCCAAAGACGGGTAAGGTATCTTGCGTACTGCGCTCGCGTGTCAGGGTGTACAGGCCGGACGAGTCGCCCAGCCACGCCGTGTTGGCGTCATCGAACAGCAGATACCACTCGTTCCACGTGCCGGCGCTGTAGCGCTGCTGGATGCGGCCGACAACGGTGAAGTGCATGCCATCGTGCACGCCGGCCGTGCCGATCTGGATCGGCGTATAGTCTTCCAGGACGGCCGACATCTTGCCCACGTCCCTGACGGCATCGGCGTCCTTGAGGATGGTGCTGTGGCAGTACTCGCAGACGGCGAGCACGGAAGCGTGCGAGCGGAAGCGGACTTCCGCGCCGCAGCTGGGACAGGAAACAGTTTGCATGCAGTCGCGCTTAGCCGATCAGTTTTTTCAGCAGTTCAGCCTTGGCGCCGTCGTAGTCGGCCGGCGAGATGAGACCCTTGTCCAGCAAGCCTTTGAGTTTTTCCAGGCGCGCCTCGATCGGTTCTTCCGCGGGGGCTGGCGGCGCCGCCGGCGCCGGTGCCTGCTGCTGCAGCGCGCCGCCCATGCTTTGCGCCATCACCTGGCCGATCGACAGCCCGGCGCCCAGTCCCGCGCCGATGCCGGCCATGCCGCCTTCGTTCTGCGCCGCCAGCGGGATCGCATTGGCCACCTGGAATTTCGTGTAGCCGCTCATCTTGTCGGCGCCCAGGCCGCCCTTCATGCCGGCCGAGATGCGTTCGTCGAGCGCCGCCTGCAATTCCTCGGGCAGGCTGATGCTGGCCACGTTGAATTCATCGAGGCCCACGCCATAGCGGGCAAACGCCTGCGCCAGGCCATCCTTGACTTCCTGCGCCATCAACGCCTGGTTGGCCGCCATGTCGAGGAAGGGGACGTTCGCGCCGCCCAGCGAGCTGGCCATGCTCGACATCAAAATGCCGCGCAACTGGTCTTCCACCTCGTCGCGCGTATAGACTTCGCGCGTGCCGCTGATCTCCGTGAAGAAGGTGCGCGCGTCGGCGATGCGGTACGAGTACATGCCGAAGGCGCGCACGCGGATCATGTCGAAATCCTTGTCGCGGATGGTGATCGGCTGCGGCGTGCCCCACTTGCGGCCAGTCTGCACGCGCGTGCTGAAGTAATACACGTCCGACTTGAAGGGCGAGTCGAACAGCTTGTCCCAGTTTTTCAGGTTGGTCAGCAGCGGCAAGGTCTGTGTCGTCAGCTTGTGCGTGCCGGGACCGAAGACGTCGGCGATTTTGCCTTCATTGACGAAGACGGCGACCTGCGATTCGCGCACATTCAGGATGGCGCCGTTCTGGATCTCGAAATCCTGCATGGGGAAGCGCCAGGCCAGCACGCCTTCCGTCTCTTCGTTCCACTGCAGTACGTCGATAAACTGCTTCTTGATAAAGCTGCCGAGGCTCATGATGAATGTCCTTGAAAAAGATAAAGCGGTGTCAGGAAATGCAGGCGGCGTTGATGGCGCCGATCGACAGGGCAATGGCACCCAGCAGGCCGCCGAAAGCGCTGTTGTTCGATTCGATCTGGTCCTTCGACATGCGCAGCAAACGCGTGGTCACCACATAGGCGAGCAATTGCACCACCATGGCGCCGAAGGCCCAGGCGAAGAATTGCTGGTAGTCGGCCGTATGCATCAGGGACGAGGCGATGGTGGCGGAAAAGCCCAGCAGCGCGCCGCCCAGCGACAGGGCCGCCGCCTGGTTACCCTGGCGGATCAGCAGCACTTCGTTATACGGCGTGACGCGCGTGTAGATGATAAAAAAGGCAATCAGCAGCGCGGCGGCCAGTATAAGATGGATCAGATAGTTTAGGATGGCGGGCACGGCTTTCCTCGCAATGAGTATTTGATAACGTCAACGCATATTAGAACAAAAAAAAGTCCAATGAACAAAAAGATTCTGATTTTGTCCGTCTTCGTGGTTGCTTCCTGCGGCCTCGCGTATGAACTGATCGCTGGCGCCATGTCCAGCTACCTGCTCGGCGACTCCATTCTGCAGTTTTCCACCATCATCGGCTGCTACCTGTTTGCCATGGGCGTAGGCGCGCACTTTTCCAAGTACGTGAAGGACGACGACGTGCTCTCGCGCTTTGTCGACATCGAACTGGCCGTGGGCCTGATCGGCGGCCTGTCGGCCGCCATCCTGTTCATGACGTTTTCGTGGATGGCGGCGCCATTTCGCACCTTATTGTATGTGATGGTGTTCCTGATCGGCGCACTGGTCGGCATGGAAGTGCCGCTGGTGATGCGCGCCCTGAACACGCGCCAGACGGAATTTTCCGAACTGGTCAGCCGCGTGCTCACCTTCGATTACCTGGGCGCGCTGGCCGTTTCCCTGCTGTTCCCGCTGGTGCTGTCACCGTATCTGGGCCTGGTGCGCACGGGCTTTTTGTTCGGCATGCTCAACGTGGGCGTGGGCCTGTGGAGCATCTATGTCTTCCGCGCGGAACTGAAGAACCTCACGGGGCGCTTGCTGCGCGCCTGCGCCGTGATGCTGCTGCTGATCGCCGGCTTTGCCATGTCTGACCGCATGGTGGCCTGGGGAGAACATGGCCTGTTCGGCGACCAGATCGTGTATTCCACCACCACGCCCTACCAGCGCCTGGTGATCACGCGCTGGAAGGACGATACGCGGCTGTACATCAATGGCAATTTGCAGTTTTCCTCGCGCGACGAGTACCGCTACCACGAGGCGCTCGTGCATCCCGTGCTGGAAGCGCTGCCGTGGGCGCGCCGCGTGCTGGTGCTGGGCGGCGGCGATGGCCTGGCGCTGCGCGAAATCCTCCGTTATCCGCAGATCGAACACGTCACCGTGGTCGACCTCGACCCTGCAATGACGGCCGCGTTCACCACGCGCCCGGAACTGGCCAAGCTGAATAATAATTCGTTCTCGGACAAGCGCGTCACCGTCGTCAATGCCGATGCCGCCGTCTGGCTGCGCAACAGCGGCGACATGTTCGACGCGGCCATCGTCGATTTCCCCGATCCGTCCAGCTTCGCGCTCGGCAAACTGTATTCGGTGCCGTTCTACGACCTGGTGAAAAAGCACCTGGCGGCCAAGGGCCTGATGGTGGTGCAATCCACGTCGCCGTTCTTTGCCCCGCACGCCTACTGGACCATCAATTCGACCCTGCGCGAAGTGGGTATGCGCACCTGGCCCTACCACGCCTACGTGCCTTCGTTCGGCGAATGGGGGTTTATCCTCGCCTCGCCCCAGCTCGACTACACACCGCCCACCAGCTATCGCCTGCCCATGCGCTACCTGAATGCGGACACCACGCGCGAAATGTTCATCTTCCCGCCCGATATGCAGCCGCTGCCGATGGCGCCGAACCGCCTCAACACCCAGTCGCTCGTGCATGAATTCGAGCAGGACTGGAACCGGGTGATCCGCTGATGCAGCGCCGTTCCTTCATGCTGTGGGCCGCCGGCGGCACGGCAGCGGCGGCCGCCGCCGGCATCGGCAGCATCGCCGCCTACCTGCGCTGGCAGGAAATCACGCCGAAGGTGCTGTACCCGGGCCGCAGCGAGGGCCATTATTTGCGTGAGCTGCTGCGCGAGCGCAAGGCGCTGCCGGCGCCCTCGGCAACCATCACCACCGACGTGGCCATCCTCGGCTCGGGCATCGCCGGCCTGACGGCCGCCTGGCGGCTGAATAAACTGGGGCACAAGGATTTCCTCATGATCGACGGCCCCCAGCCCTACGGCAACGCGGCCGGCGGCCATTTCGGCGACCTCGCTTATCCGACCGGTGGCCACTACCTGCCGCTGCCGTCGCCCGAATCGACGCATGTGCGCGAGATATTGTTCGACCTGGGTATCATCGAGCGCGATCCGCAGGCGGAAAAGCCCACTTACGACGAGCGCTACATCCTGCATGCGCCGGAAGAGCGCTTGCTGTTCAACGGCCAGTGGCAGGATGGCTTCATTCCCACCGAAGGCATCTCCGCCGAGGAGCTGGCGCAGCACGAGCGCTTCTTTGCCGACGTGCGGCGCCTGCGCCAGGCGCATGGCAACGACGGCAAGCGCGTCTTCGTTTTTCCTACCGTGGAATCGTCGCAAGACCCGGCCTGGCAGGCGCTCGATACCATCACCTTGAAACAGTGGATGGAGCGCGAGGGATACACCTCGCCCACCTTGCACTGGTATCTGAATTACTGCTGCCGCGACGACTACGGCACGCGCTACGACCAGGTGTCGGCCTGGGCCGGCCTGCATTACTACTGCAGCCGCTGGGGCCAGGCGGCCAACGCGGGCAATGGCGCCTGGCTGACCTGGCCGGGCGGCATGCAACCGGTCGCCACGGCCATGGAGCAGGCCTCGGGTGTCCAACGCCATGCGGGCACGGTGGTTTCCCTCACGACGACGGCCAGCGGCGTGGAGGCGCTGTGCCTGGAGCTGGTCGATGGCCATCCGCGCACCTACCTGGTCAAGGCGCGCAAGGCCATCTGTGCCATGCCGCTGTATGTCGCGGCACGCGTGGTGGACAACATCGCCGCCTATGGCTTCGACGCGAAACGCGACACGCCCGCGTATGCGCCGTGGATGGTGGCCAATTTCCTGCTCAAGCGTTTTCCCGACGAACTGCCGCATGCACCGCTGTGCTGGGACAACGTCGTGTACCAGGAGCCGGGCCTCGGCTATGTCGTCTCCACGCACCAGGACATCCGCGTGCGTCCGCCCGAGAAAACCGTCTTCAGCGCCTACGTGGCCCTGTCCGACCGCACACCGCAGCAAGCGCGCAAGTGGCTCGATACGGCCACGCCCGAAGAATTGCTGGCGCTGGCCAGCGTCGATTTGAAGACGGCGTACGGGCGCGATTTCGCCAGCTGCGTCGAACGCGTCGACATCACCGTGCGCGGCCACGCCATGGCCGCACCGTTGCCGGGATTTCGCAGCAATGCGGGGCTCAAAGCCTTGCGCGAACACGATGGGGCGATCCTGTTCGCGCATGCCGATCTGTCGGGCTTTTCCGTATTTGAAGAGGCCGCGTGGTGGGGCGACAGGGCGGCGCGGCTGGCGATCACATAAATGAAAAAGGCCGGCGCAAGCGCCGGCCAGAGCCCCCTAAGGCTCGAACCTGTGCTTCCTTGTTCTTCTCATTTATTTTTATTAATGACGTCGATGAACACGGCCGCCAGCAGCACCAGGCCCTTGATCACTTGCTGGTAGTCGATGCCGATGCCCATGATGGACATGCCGTTGTTCATCACGCCCATGATGAAGGCGCCGATGACGGCTCCCATCACCTTGCCGACCCCGCCCGAAGCCGAGGCGCCGCCGATGAAGCAGGCGGCGATCACGTCCAGTTCGAAACCCGTGCCCGCCTTTGGCGTGGCCGTGTTCAGGCGCGCCGCGAAGATCAGGCCGGCCAGCGCGGCCAGCATGCCCATGTTGACGAAGGTGTAGAAGCTGACCCGTTCCGTCTTGATGCCGGACAGGCGCGCCGCCTTCTCGTTGCCGCCCACGGCATACACGCGGCGGCCCAGCACGGTGCGGTTGGTAATGAAGGTGTAGGCGACGATGAGCAGCGACATGACGGCCAGCACGTTGGGAAAGCCGCGGTACGACGCCAGCAGATAGCTGAAATACACCATCACGGCGGCGAAGACCGCGTTTTTCAGCAGGAAGAAGGCGCGCGGCTCGTTTTCCATGCCGTGCTTCAGTTGCTTGGCGCGGCTGCGCAGCGAGGTGAAGATCAGCGCCGCGGCGGCGATCACGCCCAGCAGCAGTGACAGGCCGCGCAGGTTTTCGCCGCCGAACGGGTCGGGCAGGAAGCCCGAGCTGAGCATCTGGAAGCCTTCAGGGAAGGGACCGACCGACTGGCCTGCCAGCAGCGCCAGGGTCAAGCCCTTGAAGACCAGCATGCCGGCCAGGGTGACGATGAAGGACGGGATCTTGAAGAAGGCGACGAAATAGCCTTGCGCGCCGCCGATGACGGCGCCGGCCAGCAGGCAGAGGATGCTGGCGGCGACAAAATTCATGTTGTAGTTGACGATCAGGACGGCCGCCAGCGCGCCGACGAAGCCGACCACCGAGCCGACGGACAAATCGATATGGCCGGCTACGATGACCATCAGCATGCCCAGCGCCATGATGACGATGTAGCTGTTTTGCAGCACCAGGTTGGTCAGGTTCAGCGGCTGCATCAGGGTGCCGTCGGTCATGTACTGGAAAAAGCCCATGATGACGATCAGCGAGAGCAGCATGCCGTAGTCGCGCATATTGTTCTTCAAAAAGCCGGCATAGCTTTTCGCTTGCGGCGCGGCCGCTGGCGCTGCTGCTGCCGGCGCGCCTGCTGTCAGTTTATTGTCCATTGTTTTCTCCGTGTGTAACGATCGCGCGCATGATTCGCTCCTGCGATGCTTCTGCCGCGCTCAATTCTGCCGCAAAGCGGCCTTCGTTCATGACATAGATCCGGTCGCACATGCCCAGCAATTCCGGCATTTCCGACGAGATCATGATGATGCATTTGCCTTCCGCGGCCAGGTCGCTGATGATGCTGTAGATCTCGTACTTGGCGCCCACGTCGATGCCGCGGCTCGGTTCATCGAGGATCAGCACGTCGGGGCGCGAAAACAGCCACTTCGCCAGCACCACTTTCTGCTGGTTGCCGCCGGACAGATTGACCACCTTCTGCGCCACGCTCGAGCAGCGGGTCTTGAGCTTGCGGCGGAAATCCTCGGCCACGCTGAATTCACGCTGCTCGTCGATCACCATGTGCTGCGAAATCGCATCGAGGTTGGCCAGGCTGGTGTTCTTCTGGATGTCTTCCTCGAGAATCAGGCCCAGGCCCTTGCGGTCTTCCGTCACATACGCGAGGCCGTGCGCGATCGCCTTGCCGATGGTGCTGACGTCGATTTCCTGGCCATTCTTGAGCACCGTGCCGCTGATGCGCTGGCCGTAGGCGCGGCCGAAGATGCTCATCGCCAGTTCCGTGCGCCCGGAGCCCATCAAGCCGGCGATGCCGATGATCTCTCCCTTTTTCGCGTGCATGTTGATGCCCTTGATGACGAGACGGTCGGCATGCTCGGGATGGAAGACGCGCCAGTCGCGCACTTCGAAAATGGTCTCGCCTATCGTCGGCGTGCGCGGCGGATAGCGGTCCGCCATTTCGCGTCCGACCATTTTTTCGATGATGCGGTCTTCGCTGACGGGTTCCACGCGGCAGTCGAAACTGTCCACCGTGTTCCCGTCGCGCAGCACCGTGATGGCATCGGCGACTCTTGAAATTTCATTGAGCTTGTGCGAAATCAGGATCGAGGCGATGCCCTGGGCTTTCAGGCCAAGCAGCAGGTCGAGCAGGGCCGCGCTGTCGCTTTCGTTCAGGCTGGCCGTCGGCTCGTCGAGGATCAGCAGCTTGACGTCCTTGCACAGCGCCTTGGCGATTTCGATCAGCTGCTGCTTGCCCACGCCCAGGTTGGTGATCAGGGTGTCCGGGGACTCTTTCAGGCCGACTTTGTGCAGCAGTTCGCGCGTCTTGCTTTGCGCGTATTCCCAGTCGATGACGCCCATGCTGGACGGTTCGTTGCCGAGGAAGATATTTTCGGCGATCGACAGCTGGGGCACGAGCGCCAGTTCCTGGTGGATGATGATGATGCCGATTTCTTCGCTGTCCTTGATGCCGCGGAAGTGCCGCGTCTGGCCCAGGTAATCGATGTCGCCCGTATAGCTGCCATGGCCGTAGACGCCACTGAGCACTTTCATCAGGGTCGATTTGCCGGCGCCGTTTTCGCCGACGATGGCGTGGATCTCGCCGCTGCGTACCCGCAGGTTGACATTGTCGAGCGCAACGACGCCCGGGAATGTTTTGCGTATCCCGCGCATTTCCAGGATAGTGTTCGTCATATAACCTCTCTGGCACGGCCGCGCTGGTCGGCATCGGTCGTGCTGCAGTCTTGTTCTTGATAGTGCGTGAAGCGAAAGGCCCGGCAGGGCCGGGCCTTCAGTACCTTGGATGCTTATTTCACTTGCGCTTCCGTGTAGTAGCCGCTGCCGGTGACGAGCACCTGCTTCCAGTTCGCCTTGTCGACGGTGACCGGTTTCAACAGGTAGGACGGCACGACTTTCACGCCGTTGTTATAGGTCTTCGTATCGTTGACGGTCGGCGTTTTGCCGCTCATCATCGCGTCGACCATATTCGCCGTGACCTTGGCCAGTTCGCGCGTGTCCTTGAACACGGTCGATGCCTGTTCGCCGCGGATGATCGATTTCACCGACGGGATTTCCGCATCCTGGCCCGTCACGACGGGGAACGGCTGCTTCGGCGTGCCGTAACCGACGCCCTTGAGCGAGGACAGGATGCCGATGCTCAAGCCGTCATATGGCGACAGCACGGCGTCGACGCGCGCATTGCCGTAGTAGGCGCTGAGCAGGTTGTCCATGCGGGCTTGCGCCACGGCGCCATCCCAGCGCAGGGTGGCGACCTTTTCCATGCCCATCTGCTTCGAGCGCACCACCAGCTTGCCGCTGTCGATGTACGGTTTCAGCACCGACAGCGCGCCGTTGTAGAAGAAGTGCGCGTTGTTGTCGTCGGCCGAGCCGCCGAACAGTTCGATATTGAACGGGCCCTTGCCTTCCTTGAGTTTCAGCGCCGATTCGATATAGCCCGCTTGCAGCACGCCGACCTGGAAATTGTCGAAGGTGGCGTAGTAATCGATGTTTTTCGTGCCGCGGATCAAACGGTCATACGAGATGACCTTGATGCCCTTGTCGGCCGCTTTTTGTAATACGTTCGACAAGGTGGTGCCGTCGATGGCGGCGATCACCAGCACCTTGGCGCCCTTGGTGATCATGTTTTCCACCTGCGCCAGCTGGTTCGGGATATCGTCGTCGGCAAACTGCAAGTCCGTCTTGTAGCCGCGCTCCTTGAATACCTTGACCATGTTGTCGCCGTCGGCGATCCAGCGCATGGACGATTTGGTTGGCATCGAGATGCCGATCGCGCCCTTGTCTGCGGCGCTTGCCACGGGCATTACCGCCATGCCGGAGATGGCCAGCGCCAGGCTCGCGGTCAGCATTTTCATTGTTGTTTTCATTTCAGGTCTCCACCGTCTTCGATAGTTGAATGTGCCAGGGCCGTCGTCCAGTGGGCGGGCTCCGTGCGAATGGCCGATTGCAGGCCACGGCTGATACTAGTTTGTCCATCCATCCCTCACCAATCACTTTTTTCGCATTGGTGATATCCAAAACGATATCGATGGGTCAATTGATGCAATGCGCCATGGCGCGCCTTCCCGCCTGCTGACAGGGCGGAAACGGGGGCCGCGCGGCGGCTTTTTTTGGTGCACTGCAATACCAATAATCATCATTCAATTTGGTGATTTTCGTAATTGCGGCGACACAGGGCGGCGCGCAGAATCGGTCCGAACTTGAACACCGGCCATTCCGTCACGACCTTTTGAAAGCTTGCCATGCAGCCGATTTCCCCCGCCTCTTTGTTGCCCGCCGACCTGGCGCAGGCCCTCCTTGTCGGCCGCATCTGGCGTGACGGCCCCTGCGTCGTCGCCGTGCGCGGCGGCGAAGTGGTCGACATCACGCAGACGGTGGCGACGGTGGCTGAGCTGTTCGAGCGCAGCGATGCGCTCGAGATCGTCCGCCATGTGCCCGGCATCTCGCTCGGACCCGTGCAAACACTGCTGGAGCAGGCGCTGGCCGCGCCGGCCGGCGAGCCGCTGCTACTGGCGCCGTGCGACCTGCAGGCCGTCAAGGCCTGCGGCGTGACCTTCGCCGTCAGCCTGCTCGAACGGGTGATCGAGGAACAGGCGGGCGGCGACGCGGCGCGCGCGGCGAGCCTGCGCACCGCCCTGCAAATGACATTGGGCGGCGACCTGTCGGCACTGAAGCCTGGCTCGGACGCGGCGCAGCGCCTGAAACAACAGCTGCAACAGCGCGGCGCCTGGTCGCAATACATGGAAGTGGGCATCGGCCCCGATGCGGAAGTGTTTACCAAGGCGCAGCCGATGTCGTCGGTCGGCTGCGGCGCGCAGGTGGGCTTGCTGCCATCGTCCGCCTGGAACAACCCGGAGCCCGAGATCGTCCTGGCCGTCAACAGCCGTGGCGAGGTGCTGGGGGCGACCTTGGGCAACGACGTCAACCTGCGCGATATCGAAGGGCGCAGCGCCCTCTTGCTGGGCAAGGCCAAGGATAACAACGGCTCCTGCGCCATCGGCCCCTTCATCCGCCTGTTCGACGAGCACTTTACGCTCGACACCGTGCGCGAGGCGGAAGTGTCGCTGCTGATCGAAGGCACTGACGACGGCTTTGTGCTCGAAGGCGCCAGCTTCATGCGCGAAATCAGCCGCGACCCGCTCGACCTCGTGCGCCAGACGGCAGGCCAGTACCACCAGTATCCGGACGGCTTCATGCTGTTCCTCGGGACCATGTTCTCGCCCGTGAAGGACCGCGGCGCGCAGGGCGGCGGCTTTACGCACCACCTGGGCGACCGGGTGACGATTGCCAGCGCTTCGCTGGGTGCGCTGGTCAACGAAGTGCAGCGCTGCGATGCGATTGCCCCCTGGACGTTCGGCGTGCGCGCGCTGTACCAGAACCTGGCCCAGCGCGGCTTGCTTTGATCCGATTATTTTAAAAAGAGAGACACCATGCAGCATGCAATTTATTCCAGCCTGGCCGGCAAGCGCGTCGTCATCACGGGCGGCGGCACCGGCATCGGTGTGGCCATCGTCGAGGCGTTCGCGCGCCAGGGCGCCCACGTCACCTTTCTCGATATCGCCCGCGAGGCGTCGCTGGCGCTGCAGGACAAGCTGGCCCACCTGCCGCAGCCGCCCGTTTTCCGCTATTGCGACCTGACGGACCTGGGTGCCCTGGCCGCCACCTTCGCCGAGATCGCACACAGCGCGGGCGCCACGGATATCCTCATCAACAACGCGGCCAATGACGACCGCCACGAACTGCAGGACGTCACGCCCGCCTACTGGGACGAGCGCATGGCCGTCAACCTGCGCCACCAGTATTTCTGCGCCCAGGCCGTGGCGCCGGCCATGCGCGCCAAGGGCAGCGGCGTGATTCTCAACCTGGGCTCGATTTCCTGGCACCTGGCGCAAGCGCGCCTGTCGATCTACATGACGGCCAAGGCCGGCATCGAGGGCTTGACGCGTGGCCTGGCGCGCGACCTGGGCGTCGACGGCATCCGCGTCAACTGCATCATTCCTGGCGCCGTGCGCACGCCGCGCCAGGAAAAGCTGTGGCATACGCCGGAAGCGGAAGCCGTGATTCTGCAGGGCCAATGCCTGCAGCTGCGCGTGGAGCCCGAAGACGTGGCGGCGCTGGCGCTGTTTCTCGCGTCGGACAATGCGGCCAAGTGCGCGGGACGCGAATACTACGTCGACGCAGGCTGGTACGGCGCATGAGCACCGCAGGCAAACACCCGGCGCGGCGCTTCCGCTCGCAGGACTGGTTCGACAATCCCGACCACATCGACATGACGGCGCTGTACCTCGAGCGCTTCATGAACTACGGCATCACGGCCGAGGAGCTGCGTTCGGGCCGGCCCATCATCGGCATTGCGCAAAGCGGCAGCGATATCAGTCCCTGCAACCGCATCCATCTGGAACTGGCGCAGCGCGTGCGCGACGGCATCCGCGATGCGGGCGGCATCCCGATGGAATTCCCGCTGCACCCGATCTTTGAAAACTGCCGCCGTCCCACGGCCGCGCTGGACCGCAACCTTGCGTATCTGGGCCTGGTGGAAATCCTGCACGGCTACCCGATCGACGCCGTGGTGCTGACGACGGGCTGCGACAAGACGACGCCGGCCCAGCTGATGGCCGCCGCCACGGTGGACATTCCCGCCATCGTGCTGTCGGGCGGTCCCATGCTCGACGGCTGGATGGACGGCGAACTGGTGGGTTCCGGCGCGGCCATCTGGAAGGGCCGCCGCCAGCTGTCCGCCGGCTTGATCGACAACGACAAATTCCTGCAGATCGCCGCTGCCTCCGCGCCGTCGGCCGGCCACTGCAACACCATGGGCACGGCATCGACCATGAATGCGCTGGCGGAAGCCTTGGGCATGTCCCTGACGGGCTGCTCGGCCATTCCCGCGCCATACCGCGAACGGGGCCAGATCGCCTATGAAACGGGACGCCGAATCGTCGCCATGGCGCATGAGGACGTGCGCCCGTCGAGCATCCTCACGCGCGAGGCGTTCCTGGACGCCATCATCGTCAACGCTGCCATCGGCGGTTCCACCAACGCCCAGCCGCACCTGATGGCCATGGCGCGCCATGCGGGCGTGGAATTGCACTCGAGCGACTGGATGGAACATGGCTACGACGTGCCGCTGCTGCTGAACATGCAGCCGGCCGGGAAATACCTGGGCGAGCGCTTCCACCGCGCCGGCGGCGTGCCGGCCGTGATGTGGGAGTTGCAGCAGGCGGGCTTGCTGCATGCGGACCGGTTGACGGTCACGGGCCAGACGATGGCGGCGAACCTGGCCGGACGCGAAAGCGCGGACCGCGAGATGATCCGCCCGTTTGCCGCACCGCTGAAGGAAAAGGCCGGTTTCATGGCCTTGCAGGGCAACCTGTTCGACTTCGCCATCATGAAGACCAGCGTGATCTCGCCCGCTTTCCGCGAGCGCTACCTGTCGCGTCCCGGCAGCGAAGGCGTGTTCGAGGCGCGCGCCATCGTCTTCGATGGTTCAAGCGACTACCACGCGCGCATCAACGACCCGGCGCTCAACATCGACGACAGCTGCATGCTGGTCATGCGCGGCGCAGGTCCCGTGGGCTGGCCCGGTTCGGCCGAAGTGGTCAACATGCAACCGCCCGACGCCTTGCTCAAGGCCGGCATTCTGAACCTGCCGACCCTGGGCGATGGACGCCAGTCGGGTACGTCGGATAGTCCTTCGATCCTGAACGCGTCGCCGGAAAGCGCCGTGGGCGGTGGCCTGGCGCTGCTGCGTACGGGCGACATCATCCGCGTGGACTTGCACGGTGGCCAGTGCGACATGCTGGTCGATGCGGCTGAGCTGGCGCGCCGCGCCAAAGAGCTGCCGCCGCCCGTCAACGACAGCGCCACGCCATGGCAGGAAATCTACCGCGCCAGCGTGGGCCAGCTGGAAACGGGCGCCTGCATGGAGCTGGCGCTGAAATACCGCGCCGTGGGCCAGACCCTGCCGCGCCATAACCATTGATGTAGGTCGGCTTAGCGCTCCGCGCGTAAGCCGACACCACCACAGACATAAAATTTTTCAGCAGTACCCGCAGTTAAAAAACGTTGTTAATAACATCCACTAGGAGACACACAATGAACAAGATCATCAGCGCAGCCATCATGACCGCCATGCTGGCATTGACAAGCAGCGCCGCCCTGGCTGACGCCAAAAACCCGAAAATCGGCTTTTCCATCGACGATTTGCGCGTGGAACGCTGGACGCGCGACCGCGATTTCTTCATCGCCGCCGCCGAAAAGCAGGGCGCCAAGGTCTTCGTGCAATCGGCCGACGCCAGCGAGCAGCGCCAGATTTCGCAGATCGAAAACCTGATCTCGCGCGGCGTGGACGTGCTGGTGATCGTACCGTTCAACGCGACGGTCCTCAACAACACCGTCAAGGAAGCGAAAAAGGCCGGTATCAAGGTGCTGTCGTATGACCGCCTGATTCTGAACGCCGATATCGACGCGTATATCTCGTTCGACAACGAGAAAGTGGGCGAGATGCAGGCCGAAGGCGTGACCAAGCTGCAGCCGAAGGGCAATTACTACCTGCTGGGCGGTTCGCCGACCGACAACAACGCCAAGATGCTGCGCGAAGGCCAGATGAAGGTATTGAAACCGTTCATCGACAAGGGCGATATCAAGATCGTCGGCCAGCAGTGGGTGAAGGACTGGAGCGCCACCGAAGCGCTGTCCATCGTGGAAAACGCGCTGACGGCCAATGGCAACAAGATCGACGCCATCGTCGCCTCGAACGACGGCACGGCAGGCGGCGCCATCCAGGCCCTGGCCGCGCAAAAACTGGCCGGCAAGGTGCCGGTCTCGGGCCAGGACGCCGATCTGGCGGCCGTGAAACGCGTCATCGCCGGCACGCAGTCGATGACCGTCTACAAACCGTTGAAAACCATCGCTGCGGAAGCGGCCAAGCTGGCCGTGCAACTGGCGCGCAATGAAAAGCCGGCTTACAACTCCAGCTATGACAACGGCCTGAAAAAGGTCAGCACGGTGCTGCTGAAACCAACGCCGCTGACCAAGGCGAATGTGAACATTCTCGTTGACGACGGTTTCTATACCAAGGCGCAGCTGGGTAATTGACCACCCGCTTGATGTCGGCTTGCGCGCTGCGCGCTAAGCCGACCTACGATTGCCCGCACCGGCCGTTCTCCGACAATCGCCGGCACCGGAAACGCCGGTGGTGGTGTCGGCCGTCCGCACCGGCCGTAGGTCGGATTAGCGGCGCCATGGGCGCCGCGTAATCCGACATTTCCCCGTATCCGCAACGAGAGTGAGCATGTCCGACTATCTGCTTGAAATGAAAGGCATCGTCAAACAGTTTGGCGGTGTCCGCGCGCTTGACGGCATCGACCTGCAGGTGCGGGCCGGCGAGTGCATCGGCTTGTGCGGCGAGAATGGCGCCGGCAAGTCGACCCTGATGAAGGTGTTGTCCGGCGTGTACCCGCACGGCACCTGGGATGGCGAGATCCTGTGGGATGGCCAGCCCCTGCGCGCGCAATCGATCCGCGACACGGAAGACGCGGGCATCATCATCATCCACCAGGAACTGATGCTGGTGCCGCAGCTGTCCGTGGCCGAGAATATCTTCATGGGCCGCGAACTGACCCTGCCCGGCGGGCGCATGCATTACGCGGCCATGTACAAGCGCGCCGACGAGCTGCTGCGCGAACTGAAAATTCCCGAACTGAACGTGGCGCAGCCCGTGATGAATTACGGCGGCGGCCACCAGCAGCTGGTGGAAATTGCCAAGGCGCTCAACAAGAATGCGCGCTTGCTGATCCTCGACGAGCCGTCGTCGTCGCTGACGGCATCGGAAATCGCCGTGCTGCTCGATATCCTGCGCGCGCTGAAGGCCAAGGGCGTCACCTGCATCTACATTTCGCACAAGCTCGATGAAGTGGCGGCCATCTGCGACACCATCGTCGTCATCCGCGACGGCAAGCATATCGCCACCACGCCGATGGCGCAGATGAACGTCGAGAGCATCATCGCGCAAATGGTGGGCCGTGAAATGAGCCAGCTGTATCCGCAGCGTGCGCAGCCGGCACCTATCGGCGAAGTGCTGTTCGAGGCGCGCCACGTGACCTGCATCGACGCCGACAACCCGCAGCGCAAGCGGGTCGACGATGTGTCGTTCACCCTGCGCAAGGGCGAGATCCTCGGCATCGCCGGCCTGGTGGGAGCGGGGCGCACGGAGCTCGTCTCGGCCCTGTTCGGCGCCTACCAGGGGCCGTGCCAGGCCGAAGTGTGGCTCGATGGCCGCAAGATCGATACCCGCTCGCCGCAAAAGGCCATCGCCATGGGCCTGGCCATGGTGCCGGAAGACCGCAAGCATCACGGCATCGTGCCGGATCTCGACGTGGGGCAGAACATCACCCTGGCCGTGCTGGAGGAATTCACGCGCGCCACGCGCATCGACGGCGAGGCGGAATTGACGGCCGTGCGCGGCGAGATCGCGAAGCTGGAACTGAAGGCGGCCAGCCCGTCGCTGTCCATCACGAGCCTGTCGGGCGGCAACCAGCAAAAGGCCGTGCTGGCCAAGATGCTGCTGACGCGCCCGCGCGTGCTGATCCTCGACGAGCCCACGCGCGGCGTCGACGTGGGTGCCAAATATGAAATCTACAAATTGATGCTGGCGCTGGCCGACCAGGGCGTGGCCATCATCATGGTCTCGTCGGAACTAGCCGAAGTGCTGGGCGTGTCCGACCGCGTGCTGGTGATGGGCGAAGGCCGCCTGCGCGGCGACTTTATCAACGATGGCCTGAGCCAGGAAACCGTGCTGGCGGCAGCGCTCGACCAGCGCCCGGCACCCGCCGCCAACACCGCAAACAAGGAAACCGCAGCATGAAACCGCACAGTATCAAACAGCTGTTCACCCAATACAAGATGCTGGCCCTCCTGATCGCCGTGGCGCTGATCTGGGCCTTCTTTTCGTGGAAGACGGAAGGCAGTTTCCTCACGCCGCGCAACCTGTCTAACCTGCTGCGCCAGATGTCCGTCACCGGCATCCTCGCCTGCGGCATGGTGCTGGTGATTATCGCCGGCGAGATCGATTTGTCGATCGGCTCCCTGCTGGGGCTGCTCGGCGGCATCGCCGCCGTGCTGGACGTCACGCAGCACTGGCCGCTGGCGCTGAACCTGGCGGCCGTACTCGGCTGCGGCCTGGTGATCGGCCTCTTGAATGGCTATCTGACGGCGTACCGGGGCATCCCATCCTTCATCGTCGGGCTGGGCGGCATGCTCGCGTACCGCGGCATCCTGCTGGGCATCACGGGCGGCATCACGATCGCGCCCGTCTCCGAGCCGATGGTCTACCTGGGGCAGGGCTACCTGCCTGCGGTGCCCGGCATCGTGCTGGGTATCGGCCTGTTCCTGCTGGCCGCCTTCCTGACGTGGCGCGCGCGCGCCAGCCGTGCCCAGCATGGCTTGCCGCAGACGGCGCCCTGGGCCGATGGCTTGCGCCTGGCCGTCATCGGCGCCGTGCTGTATGCCTTCGTGCAAACCCTGAACGGCTATGAAGGTATCCCGTTGCCCGTGCTGTTGCTGCTGGCCTTGCTGGGACTGTTCAGCTACATCACGAGCCAGACCGTGTTCGGCCGCCGCATCTATGCCGTCGGCAGCAATATGGAGGCGACGCGCCTGTCCGGCATCAACGTAAAAGCCGTCAAGCTGTGGATCTTCGGCATCATGGGCCTGATGTGCGCGCTGGCTGGCCTGATCAATACGGGCCGACTGGCGGCCGGTTCGCCATCGGCCGGCACCTTCAGCGAACTCGACGCGATCGCCGCCTGCTTCATCGGCGGCACCTCGATGCGCGGCGGCTCGGGCACCGTGTACGGCGCCCTGATCGGCGCGCTGGTGATGGCCAGCCTCGATAACGGCATGTCCATGCTGGACGTGGACACCTACTGGCAGATGATCGTGAAAGGCAGTATCCTCACTTTGGCCGTGTGGGTCGATGTCAGCACGCGAGCAGGGCGTCGTTAGCCGTGAAACGATCTGGCACGGGAGGAGACACCATGAAGATGCCGACCGCGCACCGGATCGCGCTGCTGTTTAACGGGAATAAAATCTACGACCGCGACATCATCGCGGGCATCGCCGCCTACCTGAACACGACGCGCGTGTCGTGGGACCTGTTCCTGGAAGAGGACTTTCGCTGCCGCCTGCCCGGCATCGAGCGCTGGCAGGGCGACGGCATCATCGCCGATTTCGACGATCCCGCCGTCTGCGAGGCGCTGGCGCACAGCCGCCTGCCCGTGGTGGCCGTGGGCGGCTCGTATGCGCGCGCCGAGGATTACCCGGCCGGCATCCCATATGTGGCGACCGATAATTTCAAGATCGTCAAGCTGGCCTATGAACACCTGGTGGAAGCGGGCTTGAGCCGCTTTGCCTGTTTCAGCCTGCCCGAGGCCGATGTCAACCGCTGGGCGCAGGAGCGCGAAACGGCGTTTTGCGCCTTGATGGAGCGCGACCACATGCGCGCCGACGTGTACCGGGGCGTCGCCACCAGCGCACCGTCGTGGGACGAAGCGGTGGAGCAGCAGATCGCCTGGCTCAACAGCCTGGAAAAACCCGTCGGCATCATCGCCGTCAGCGACGCGCGCGCGCGCCAGCTGCTGCAAGCGTGCATGCACGCGGGGATCGCCGTGCCGGAGCAAGTGGCCCTGATCGGCATCGACAACGACCCGCTGGCGCGCATGCTCACGCGCATTCCCTTGAGTTCCGTGATCCAGGGCACGGAGGAAATGGGCCGCACGGCCGCGCATCTGCTGCATCAGATGTTGAATGGCGCGCGCCTGTCCGGCACGCGCATCCTCGTACCGCCGGCCGGCCTGAACGTGCTCGCTTCCACGCGCCACCAGCCTTTCCAGCATCCGCAGGTGATGCAGGCGCGCCATTTTATTCGCCAGTACGCTTGCCAAGGCATCAAGACGGAGCAGGTGGCCGATTACGTGGGCGTGTCGCGCTCCTCGCTCGAAGCGCACTTCCGCCACGAGCTGGGGCGCAGCGTGCACGACGAGATCCTGCATTTCAAGCTCGATGCGGCCAAGACCCTGCTGGCGCGCGGGCCGGGGCAGGTGGCCGAGGTGGCCGTGCGTTGCGGCTTTACCACGGTGCAGTACATGCATGCCGTCTTCAAGCGCGAACTCGGTTGCACGCCGCGCGAATTCCAGCAGCGCAGCCGGCCGCCGCCAGCCCCCGGGCAGGCGCCATGATGCATCTGCTGCGTAATGCGCGCGGCATGCGCGTGGCCATCGACGCGCACGATGCCAGCGTGCGGGCCTGGTGGGCGCCCGACCGTTATGGCCGCCTGGCCGACGTGCTGGGCGCCGCGCCCCCCGCGGCACGCTCGTCCACGGCCTGGCAGTGCGCGCCGCCGGACGACGGCCACCTGCTGCTGCACCTGGCGCATGACGGCCTGTCGGTGCGCCTGGCCTACCGGCTCGACGAGGATGGCAGCTTGCACCTCGACTGCGCCGCCACGGCCGATACGGTTTCCCGTTTTGCGCTGGCCGCGCCCCTGTTCAATCTGCAGGGCGGCCGCGCCGCCGTGGGCGACCACGTGCTGCGCATGGCCGCCGACCGCTACTGGCCCGGCGGCCATGCGTGCAGCGCTCCGCTCGACGTGGCGGGCAGCGCGTTCGACTTCCGCCAGCCGGCGCCGCTCGCTACACGCCTGGCCTGGCCCGCGCTCGTGCACTTGCCGGGATTCCGGCATGACTTTTACTGGACGGGCAGCGGCCAGCTGCGCGAGGCGGCGCGGGTGGCGGACCCCGCTTCCGGCCGGGTCTTGCGTTTTTCCAGCACCCAGGACAGTTGCCATTTGTATTCCGATGCGCGCTGTTTTTCCCTGCTGGCGCAGGGTGTGCAATTGCAGCCGGGACAGGTCAGGCGCTTCAATCTTGCCTACCGTTTGGGCGTGCAGGATATCGATGCGTTTGACATATCCGAACCGGTATCAATGATGTCAAATAAGTGATTGGTCAGATATGCGGGGCAGTTCTACCATGAGGTAGTTTTTCCCTCATTCATTTTTGTCCTGACCGACGCTGCGAACCTGCCCATGAACATACTCACCATCGATGCCGGCACCACCAATACGCGTACCTTGCTGTGGCGCGCAGGCGCCGTCGTCGCCCAGGCGCAGCTGGAAACGGGCGTGCGCAATACCGCCATCGATGGCCATAACGGTGCGCTGAAACAGGCGCTGCGCGACACCATCGCCAGCGTGCTGGCCAGCGCCGGCATTGCGCCATCCGAGGTGGACCTGGCAGTGGCCTCGGGCATGATCACCTCGCCCATGGGCGTGCGGGAAGTGCCGCATTTGCCGGCGCCTGCGGGCCTGGCCCAGCTGGCGCAAGGCATGCAGGCGGTGGACTTGCCCGACGTGCTGCCCCAGCCCCTGTGGCTGATTCCCGGCGTGCGCAACCAGCATGGCGCCGTCGGCCTGCATAACGTCGAAGCGATGGACATGATGCGCGGCGAAGAGACGGAAGTCGTCGCGCTGCTCGAGCGCCTGCAATTGCGGGGCGCGGCGACCCTGATCATGCCCGGTTCGCATACCAAATTGATCAGCGTGGACGAGCAGCGTCGCATCCTCGGCTGCAGCACCACCATTGCGGGCGAGCTGCTGCAGGCGATCACGCAGCACACCCTGATCAAGCAATCGGTCGATGGCGGTTTTGCGCAGACCCTGGTGCCGAAGATGCTGCTGGCCGGCGCGGCCGCGGCGCAAAAAACGGGGCTGGCGCGCGCCTGCTTCAGCGTGCGCACCCTAGGCCAGTTCAGCGCCATCGAATGCAATGAGCGGGCCAATTTCCTGATGGGTGCCGTCCTCAGCGGCGACTTGCTGGCGCTGCGCAACAGCACCGCCATTCAGATGCGGCCCGATAGCCCGCTCGTCATTACCGGCAAGCCCATGCTGCGCCAGGCGCTTGGCTTGCTGATCGAAGAACACGGATTTTTTTATGGCAAGCGCATCATCGTCGACGACCAGCAGCAAGCTAATCTGGCCGGTCACGGTGCGCTGCTGATCGCCGCCGCGCGCGGCTTGATTTCCCCGCAGGAGACAGTATGAGCAGCAACAAGAACAAGCGCCCCTTGCGTTCGCAATCGTGGTTTGGTGGCGACGACAAGGACAGTTTTATTCACCGCAGCTGGATGAAGAACCAGGGCTATCCGAGCGACGCCTTCGATGGCCGTCCCGTCATCGGCATCTGCAATACCTGGTCCGAGCTGACGCCCTGCAATGGCCATTTCCGCGACCTGGCCGAGATGGTCAAGCGCGGCGTGCTCGAGGCGGGCGGCTTTCCCGTCGAATTTCCCGTCATGTCGCTGGGCGAGACGAATCTGCGCCCGACGGCCATGCTGTTCCGTAACCTGGCCAGCATGGATGTCGAGGAATCGATACGCGCCAACCCGATCGACGGCGTGGTGCTGCTGACGGGCTGCGACAAGACCACCCCGGCCCTGCTGATGGGCGCGGCCAGCGTGGATTTGCCCACGATCGTGCTGTCGGGCGGCCCCATGTTGAACGGCAACTACCGCGGCAAGCCGATCGGTTCGGGCACGGACGTGTGGAAGTTTTCCGAGGATGTGCGCGCCGGACGCATGACCTCGGCGGAATTCAAGCAGGCCGAATCGTGCATGTCGCGTTCCGCCGGCCACTGCATGACCATGGGCACGGCATCGACCATGGCCAGCATGGTCGAAGCGCTGGGCGTGACCTTGCCTGGCAATGCGGCCATTCCCGCCGTCGATGCGCGCCGCAAGCTGCAGGCGCAGCTGACGGGCCGGCGCATCGTCGACATGGTGCACGAAGACCTGAAACTGTCGCAGATCCTCACGCGCGAAGCGTTTGAAAACGCCATCATGGTCAACGGCGCCATCGGCGGCTCGACCAATGCCGTGATCCATTTGCTGGCCATCGCCGGGCGCATCGGCGTGGATATGCGCCTGGGCGACTGGGATCGCCTGGGCCGCGACATTCCCTGCCTGCTGAACCTGATGCCGTCGGGCCAGTACCTGATGGAAGATTTTTACTACGCGGGCGGCCTGCCCGTGATCATCCGCGACCTGCTGGGCAAATTGCATGGCGAGGCGCTCACCGTCACGGGCGCCACCATGGCCGTCAACGTGGCCGAAGCGGAAAATTTCAATCCCGAGGTGATCACGCCGCTGGCGCAGCCATTCAAGGACGAAGGCGGCATCGCCGTCCTGCATGGCAACCTGGCCCCGCGCGGCGCCGTCATCAAGCCATCCGCAGCCTCGCCCGAGCTGATGCAGCACCGTGGCCGCGCCATCGTCTTCAACAGCATCGAGCACTACAAAAAGCGCGTCGACGATCCCGCGCTCGATATCGACGCCAGTTGCGTGATGGTGCTGCAAAATTGCGGCCCGCAGGGCTATCCGGGCATGGCCGAAGTGGGCAATATGGGATTGCCGAAAAAACTGCTGGAGCAGGGCGTGCGCGACATGGTGCGCATCTCGGACGCCCGCATGAGCGGCACGGCCTACGGCACGGTGGTGCTGCACGTGGCGCCGGAAGCGGCCGTGGGCGGGCCGCTGGCCCTGGTACGCGATGGCGACATGATTGAACTCGATGTGGCGGGACGCCGCTTGCACCTGGACGTCGACGAAGCGGAGCTGGCGCGCCGGCGCGCCGAGTGGAGCGCGCCGCCGCCGGCCATGAAGGGCGGCTACCAGGCCATGTACATCAAGCACGTGACGCAGGCTGACGAAGGCGCGGACCTCGATTTCCTCGTCGGCTGCCGGGGTTCCGCAGTTCCGCGCGAGTCACACTGAAGGGAAGGAATAAAAATGATGGGGACACAGGCGCAATTACTGGTCGATGCGCAAAACTTCCTGGGCGAGGGCGTGCGCTGGTGCGAACGCAGCGGCCGCGTTTTCTGGACGAATATCGAAGGCTGCCAACTACATGCGCTGGTGCTGGCCACGGGCGAGCGCCAGAGCTGGGCCATGCCCGAGCGCCTGGCGTGTTTCGCGCTGACGGACAGCGACGACGTGCTGTTGCTGGGACTGGCCTCCGGGCTGGCGTGGTTTGACGCGCGCAGCGGTGCCGTCACGCGCTTGCACACGGTGGAGGGCGACTTGCCCATGACGCGCCTGAACGATGGCCGCTGCGACCGTCAGGGACGCTTTGTCTTCGGCACGCTCGATGAACGCCCGTGCCGCGATGCCATCGGCAGCTTTTACCGCCTCAACCTGGACTTGAGCCTGGAGCGCCTGCCGCTGCCGCAGATCGCCATCTCGAACAGCATCTGCTTCAGCGTCGATGGCACGGCCATGTATTTCTGCGACTCGATGAAGAGGGCGATCTACCGCTGGGACGATTACCTGGGCGGCGACGCGAGCCGGGTGCGCGTGTTTGCCGTGCTCGACCCGGGACCGGGCGCCGCCGATGGCGCCACCATCGATGCGGATGACTACCTGTGGAGCGCGCAGTGGGGCGCCGGCAGGGTCTTGCGCTTCGCACCGGACGGCAGCGTCGAGCGCAAGGTCAGCCTGCCCGTCTCGCAGCCCAGCTGCGTGAGCCTGGGCGGCCCGCGCTACGACGAATTGTTCGTCACGACGGCGCAGGAGAACTTGACCCCGGCCCAGCTGGCGGGCGAACCGCTGGCCGGCGGATTGTTTCATGCGCGCCAGGTGGGCGTGCGCGGTTTGCCGGAAGTGCGCTTTGGCGCCCTGCCGGCCTGACAGGAGAGAGAGCATATGCAAAAACACACGGTTTTCAATGGCATCCTCGAACGGGGCATGGTCGGCATCGTGCGCGCCGATACGCCCGATGCGGCGCTGCAGATCGCCGAGGCGTGCATCGCCGGCGGCATCACGGCGCTGGAGGTGGCGTTCACCACGCCCGATACCCTGGGCGTGCTGCGCACCTTGCGCGAACGCCATGGCCCTGACGTGCTGCTGGGCGCGGGCACCGTACTCGATACGGAGACGGCGCGCGCCGCCATCCTGGCCGGCGCCCAGTTCATCATTTCGCCCAGCGTCAACGTGGACACCATCGCGCTGTGCCAGCGCTACCAGGTGCTGTCCATGCCGGGAGCGATGACGCCGACGGAAATCGTCACGGCCCTGCAGGCGGGCGCCGACATCGTCAAGGTCTTCCCCGCCGAGATGTTCGGCCCCGCCTACATCAAGGCCCTGCGCGCACCCCTGCCGCAAGCGCCATTGATGCCGACGGGCGGCGTGACGGTGGAGAACCTGCAGGAATGGTTTGCCAGCGGCGCCGTGGCCGTGGGCATCGGCAGCAGCCTCAGTGGCCCGGGCGCCACGGGCGATTACGCGGCCGTGACGGCGCGTGCGCAGGCTTTCGTGGAGAAGATGGCGGCCGTGCGCAAGGCTAAGTCTTCTGGCTAAGTAATCCTCAGGAAATTATTGTGAATTTATGACGAACAGAACCGGATGCTATGCAAGGCGCCTGCTGCGACGCAGTGCGAGCACTGCTAGGAGCGGGCAACGCCGCAGAGCGCCGATTATGGAAGTCAGAAATCATAATAATTTATTGGGGGTTACTTAGCTCCCGGCGGGACGGGAATCTGCTACGCTAGGCGGGCAATGTCGCACGCTTCATAGACCAGAATATGTCCAACATCGCCCGCATCCTGCAAGACAGCCGCATCATCGCCATCGTCGGCATGTCCGACAAGCCCGAACGTGCCAGCCACGAGGTGGCCGACTACCTGCTGCGCCATGGCTACCGCGTGCTGCCCGTCAATCCGGCCCTGGCCGGGCGCGATGTGCTGGGGCAGCGCGCCTACGCCAATCTGACGGAGGCGGCCGCTGCCGTCGCGCCGGCACGCATCGACATCGTCGACTGCTTCCGCAAATCCGAAGACATCGTGCCCATCGCCGAGGAAGCCATCGCCGTCAAGGCCGGCTGTCTGTGGCTGCAGCTCGACATCGTCAACGAGCAGGCGGCGCAGCTGGCGCGGGCGGCGGGCCTGGACGTGGTGATGGATCACTGCACAAAAATCGAGCACCGCAAGCTGGCGGTGGCGGCATGAAGGCGCGCACGCAATTTCGCGCCGGCAAGGGCTTCGAGCTGAACGAGGATTTCGCCGGCAAGCGCCTGCTGGGCGCCGCCACCAAGGCGGCGAACAAGAAGCTGACGCCGGCCCAGTGCAAGGCCATGGACCGCGAGGAAACCGTGGCGCTGACGGCGCAGATCGCCGAGTGCCAGAGCATGCTGTACGCGCAGCACAAAAAGAAGGTGCTGCTGGTCTTGCAGGGCATGGATACGTCGGGCAAGGATGGCACGGTCAAGGCCATCTTCAGCAACATCAACCCGATGGGCATCCGCGCCATCGCGTTCAAGGGCCCTACCGATATCGAACTGGCGCACGATTACCTGTGGCGCGTGCACCAGCACGTGCCCGTGAAGGGCGAGATCGCCATCTTCAACCGCAGCCATTACGAAGATGTGCTGATCACGCGCGTGCAGGACATGATCGACAAGGCCGAATGCCAGCGCC
The DNA here is from genome assembly GCF_001758715.1 of Janthinobacterium sp. HH104. Classification (NCBI taxonomy): domain Bacteria; kingdom Pseudomonadati; phylum Pseudomonadota; class Betaproteobacteria; order Burkholderiales; family Oxalobacteraceae; genus Janthinobacterium; species Janthinobacterium sp. HH104. The sequence goes on from NZ_LRIB01000033.1 coordinate 201,623, forward strand.
GCTACGCGCAGATCCGCGATTTCGAGCGCATGCTGAGCGAAACGGGCACCGTCATCCTGAAAATCTTCCTGCATATCTCGAAGGACGAGCAACGGGGACGGCTGCAGGAGCGGCTCGACGATCCCGATCGCCAGTGGAAGTTCGACCCCAACGATATCGCCCAGCGCAAGAAGTGGGATGCCTACCAGCGCGCCTATGAAACGGCGATCCGCGAGACGGATGCCGACCACGCGCCGTGGTATGTGGTGCCATCGAACTCCAAGACGCAGCGCAATCTCGTGGTCGCGTCCCTGCTGCTGGAAACCCTGCAGGGCATGAAGCTGGAATACCCGGCGCCGGACCCGAAACTGTCGTCTTTCAAGGTCGAGTAGAGGTCAGGCCAATTCAGCGCCGCGCCTGCGGAATCGGCCGCGCTGTGGCATAGTATCCCTCGTCGATAATTCAAACCAGACCGGAGATCCATATGCTGCAGTTGAAAGATCCTACCTTGTTGCGTCACCAGGCTTACGTGAATGGAGCCTGGGTCGATGCCGATGGTGGCCAGACGATTAACGTGAACAATCCCGCCACGGGCGAGCATATCGGCACGGTGCCCCTGATGGGCGCAGCCGAGACGCGCCGCGCCATCGAGGCGGCCAATGCCGCCTGGCCTGCCTGGCGCAAGAAGACGGCCAAGGAACGCGCGGCCGTGCTGCGCCGCTGGCATGACCTGATCCTGGAAAACGCCGACGACCTGGCGCTGATCATGACCACCGAGCAGGGCAAGCCCCTGCCGGAAGCGAAGGGCGAAGTGCAGTTCGGCGCTTCGTTCATCGAGTGGTTCGCCGAAGAAGGCAAGCGCGTCGCGGGCGATACCCTGCAGTCGCCATGGCCGGACCGCCGCCTGGTCGTCACCAAGGAACCGATCGGCGTGTGCGCCGCCATCACGCCATGGAATTTCCCCGCCGCCATGATCACGCGCAAAGTCGGCCCGGCCCTGGCCGCCGGCTGCCCGATGGTATTGAAACCGGCGGAAGCGACACCGTTTTCCGCGCTGGCGCTGGCCGTGCTGGCCGAGCGCGCGGGCGTGCCTGCGGGCGTGTTCAGCATCGTCACGGGCGCGCCGAAAGACATCGGCGGCGAAATGACGTCGAACCCCATCGTGCGCAAGCTGACGTTTACGGGTTCGACCCAGGTGGGCCGTTTGCTGGCCGAGCAGTGCGCGCCAACGATCAAGAAACTGTCGCTGGAACTGGGCGGCAATGCGCCGTTCATCGTCTTCGACGACGCCGACCTGGATGCGGCAGTGGAAGGCGCCATCGCCTCGAAATACCGCAACGCGGGCCAGACCTGCGTCTGCGCCAACCGCCTGTACGTGCAGGACAGCGTGTACGACGCGTTTGCCGACAAGCTGGTGGCGGCAGTGGCCAAGCTGAAGGTGGGCAATGGCATCGAGGCCGGTGTCACGCAAGGTCCGCTGATCGACGCCAAGGCTGTCGCCAAGGTGGAAGAACACGTGGCCGACGCGCTGGGCAAGGGCGGCCGCCTGCTGGCTGGCGGCAAGCGCCATGCGCTGGGCAATGGCTTCTTCGAGCCGACCATCATCGCCGACGTGACGAACGACATGCGCGTGGCCACCGAGGAAACCTTCGGCCCGCTGGCACCCCTGTTCCGCTTCAAGACGGACGATGAAGTGATCGGCCTGGCCAACAACACGGAGTTCGGCCTTGCCGCCTACTTCTATTCGCGCGACATCGGCCGCATCTGGCGAGTGGCCGAAGGCCTGGAAACGGGCATGGTTGGCGTGAACACGGGCCTGATCTCGAACGAGATCGCCCCCTTCGGCGGCGTCAAGCAATCGGGCCTGGGCCGTGAAGGGTCGACCTACGGTATCGAAGACTATCTCGTCATCAAATACATCTGCATGGGCGGGATCTAGAATGCTTGATTAAATCTACTGCGCGGCGCGCTTTCCGGCCTGCGATGCTCGCTGTACTAAAGTACAGCTGCGCTTCTTAGCCAGAAATCGTTGCCGCTCGCTACGATTTTCTCAAGCATCCGTGACGTCCGTTATCGATGGCTGTTGCGAGCCGATCCTAACCGGTCCAGCATGCCCTTGACCGCTTCCATCTGCGTGCCGCTCTTGCGGTAGAAATCCGGGTCGATCGGATTGATGCTGGTGTAGCCCCAGAAATCCCAGCAGCCTTTCGGGTTGTACGGGTAGACGGGGCTCGGTTCGGCTTGCGGATACAGCACGATGATCTTGTTGGCGTCCGCCACTTGGTTGTAGCCTGTGCTCGTATAAAAACGGTCGCCGATGGCCTGCGTCGTTTGCAGGCAGCCGTGGAACACCACGTGCACGCGGCAGCTCTCGCTGTTGCAGGCTTTCGGGATGTAGGCGTAGCCCGTATTGCTCATGCTCGAGTACGCGTTCTGGATGAAGCTGCGCTGGTTGAAGGCGATCAGCTTGCCCGTCAGGGTAGTCGACGACGGCTGCAGATCCGGGTACAGGTGCTGCAGGATGTCGCGCGCCTGCGTATAGTCGCAGTCGTTGATGAACGGCGACTCCGTCACGGCGCAAGGCTTGTCGGCGTTGCTGTCGGTGAGGATGGCGTGGCCCGCGCCTAGCGTGTCGATGAAGCGGATCTGCGCCGCCGGCGTACCGGCCAGTTGATAGAATTTCCCCACCTGCTCCACCACCGGCCGCGTCACGGTCTGGTCTTTCGTTCCGCTGAACAGATATACGCGCTGGCGTTTCAGGTTGGCCGTGTCGTCGATGAGACGCTCGCGCGCAAAATCGTTCGCCGCGCGCAGCAATTCGCTGGCGACGGGCGGTGCCACCTGCGCGCTGCCCGGATTCATGCAGGTGCTCAAGGCATTCGTCAGGTAGGGAATGTAGGGGAAGCGGCCCGGCTGGCCCGAGCAGAAATACGGGCCGCCCGCGATGATGCCGGCGCCGGCCACCGTGGCCGAGTAGGCGACGGCAAACTGCGCCGCCATGAAGCCGCCCGAGGACAGGCCGGACACCGTGGTCTGGCTCAGATCAGCCTGGTAGGCGGGCAGGGCGGGCGCGTCCTTGGTCGCGGCGGGCTTGGCGGGCTTGGCCGTCGTGGCGGCGTGCGCGCCGCCTGGCGCCAGGATGAGCAGGCTGGCGGCCAGCAGGGCGGTGGTTAGTGTGGTCAGGTGCGCGGTCAGGTGCGGGAAGGGCATGGCAGCTCCACAAGGCAGGGAAAGGGACAGGAAGGCCGAGCATAGGTAAAAAAACTGTGCGCTGGGCAAGTACTGCACCGTCATTGATGTCGCTCAAGCTATCGCTGTTGTTGTCCGTCTTGTACGCACGCGCGGCGTTTGACATAGAATGGTTTTTTTCCGTTCAACCATGGTGCCCTTCATGTCCAAGACCCTTGCCCAGCTGTTTGCACTGACCACCCTTGCCGCCGGCGCTAGCCTTGCCGTGCCGGCCCATGCCGCCGACACCGCGCCAGCAGCCGCTGCACCGGCCGCTTGCCCGGCCATCCTCAAGCAGACCTTCAACCGCCTGCAGGATGAAGCGCCGCAAAACCTGTGCCAGTACGCAGGCAAGGTCGTGCTGGTGGTCAATACGGCCAGTTATTGCGGTTTTACCAATCAATATGAAGGGCTCGAGGCGCTGTACGCCAAGTACGGCAGCAAGGGCCTGGTGGTGCTGGGCTTCCCGTCGAACGATTTTGGCAAGCAGGAACCGGGCAACAGCAAGGAAATCGCCGATTTCTGCTACAACACCTATGGCGTGAAGTTCCCCATGTTTTCGAAGTCGGTCGTCTCCGGCCCTGCGCCGAATCCGCTGTACGTGGACCTGATCAAGCAGACGGGCAAGACCCCGGCCTGGAATTTCCATAAATACCTGATCGACCGCCACGGCAAAGTGGTGGAAAGCTTCCCCAGCAAGGTGACGCCGGACGACAAGAAACTCGTTGGCGCAGTGGAAAAAGCGCTGGCGCTGTAAGTTGCTGATACCCAAGCAGGCTTGAACGCCTGCTTTTTTTTAATGCCGCGCTTGTCGTCTTGCCATCATTGTCCTAAGCTGGTTGTTCGCGTTTGTCACAACAAAGGAGAACATCATGGCGTATGTCGATGGATTTGTCGTGCCCGTACCGAAAGCCAAGCTCGATGCCTACCTGGCCATGTCGCGCAGTTGCGGCGCCGTGTGGCGCGAGTACGGCGCGCTGGAATTTCGCGAATGCGTGGGCGACGATGTCAAGCCGGGCAAGCTGACCTCGTTCCCGCAGGCGGTGGACTTGCAGGATGGCGAAGTGGTGGTGTTTTCATGGATCGTGTATGAGTCGCGCGCCAAGCGCGATGAAATCAACGACAAGGTCATGAAAGACCCGCGCCTGGCCGAGATGATGGACCCGGCCAAGCTGCCGTTCGATGGCAAGCGGATGATCTACGGCGGCTATGAAATGCAGGTGGATATCAAATAACCAGCTTCGCGGGGATCGCCCCGCGCAGCGCATTGCACACGACGATCGCTTCGGCCCGCGCCAGCATGGCGCGCGTGATGATGGTTTCCTGCGCGTTCCAGGCAGGATCGGCCAGCATGGCCGCGCGCTGCACGCCGGGCAGCAGTCCGCAGGACAGGGGCGGCGTGTGCCAGCGGCCGTCCAGCTTAATGAAGACGTTGCTGCGCCCGCCCTCCGTCAGCTCGCCACGCTCGTTAAAGAACAGCATGTCGAAGCCGCCTTGCGCCTCGGCCGCGCGCCAGGCCGCGTCATAGCGCGCGCGCACGCTGCTCTTGTGGCGCAGGAACAGGTCGCCGGCCGTCGTTGTATCGGGCGCCAGCATGACGTCGACCGTCTCCGGCAAGGCGCTGAGCGCGCCGCTTTGCGCCGTGAACTGCCCATCCTGGCGCAGCGCCAGGCGCAGGCGGAAAGGGACATCGTCGGGGCGCGCCGCGCAAGCCGCCTGCAGCGCGGCGCGGGCGGCGTCGGCATCCCAGGCAAAACCGAAGTAGGCGCTGGAGGCGGCCAGGCGCGCCAGGTGGTGCTCCTGCAGGCGGCAGCCATGGTCGCGGCTCGCGTGCAGAGTCTCGAACAGTTCGAATTCATTCGTCAGCCCCGCCAGGAAGCGGGCCTTGAGCTGGCATTCCGCAAATTCCTCGAGCGGGTCGCTGTCGAGGACGATGCCGGCGCCCACGCCCATTTCGCCGCGCCGGATGCCATCAGGGCCCGCCGGCTGCAAGGCCAGGGTGCGGATCGGCACGGACATGCAGAAGTCGCCCACCGCGTGGGCAGCACCGGCGGCTGGCGGATCGAACCAGCCGATGGCGCCCGTGTAGATGCCGCGCGGCGCCGGTTCCAGTTCGGCGATGATTTCCATGGTGCGGCGTTTCGGCGCGCCCGTGATCGAGCCGCACGGGTACAAGGCCTGGAAGATACCGCTTAGCGTTGCGTCGGCGCGCAGGCGCGCCTGCACGGTGGACGTCATTTGCAGCACGCTGCTGTAGCGCGTCACCTCGAACAGGGCCGGCACCTTGACGGAGCCCGTGACGGCGATGCGGCCGATGTCGTTGCGCAGCAGGTCGACGATCATCAGGTTTTCCGCGCGGTTCTTCGGATCGTTGGCCAGGGCGGCGGCGCGGCGCGCGTTTTCTGCCGTTTGGTTGGCAGGGGCGGCCGGCGCCGTACCCTTCATGGGCCGTGCCGTCAGTTCTCCCTGCGCATGGCGCACGAACAGCTCCGGCGACAGCGACAGCAGGGCGCCGCCATCGGGCAGCATCACCAGCGCGCCGTAGGGCACGGGCTGGCGCGCGCGCAGCCGCGCATACAGGCCCAGGGGCGAGCCGAAGGCGTCGAAGCGCAAACGATAGGTGTAGTTGACCTGGTAGGTGTCGCCGGCCACGATGTAGTCGTGGATGCGGTGCAGCGCGCGCGTGAATTCGGCTTGATCCACGTTCGCGCGGATACCGGCCACGCCGGCCGGCGCGGCGCCCACGTCGACGCGAGAGTCCAGCCACTGCGCCACCTCGTCCTGCGACAGCTGCGTGCAATGGTCGAAGACGAGCACTTGTGCCAGCGGCGGCGCGTCAAGGCCGGCCGCGCGCGGCGGCATGGCCAGCAAGTGCGCGCCCAGTTCGTAGCTGCACACGCTGACGGCGTGCTGGCCGCGTTGCAAGGCCTCTTGCAGCCCTTCGAGCAGGGCCGGCCACTGTTCCCCCTCGCTGCACCGCAAGACCGCCGCCAGGCCCGTGTACAGGCGCGAACCGGCGCCGGGTGTGCTGGCGTCGTCGAGCAGGGCGAAGCAGTCGGTATGCATGGGGACAGCCGCGGCGGTGACTTACCCCAGCAGCATGGCGATTTGCAGCGCCGCTTCCTGGGATGGATTGATCTTGAAGCCGCTCTTGGCGTAGCGGTGCCAGCGTCCGATGACGAAGCTGACGATCAGGGTGGCGCGCGCCGCCACTTCGCTTTCCTTGCCATGGCCTTCGGCGGCGGCCACGCGCAAGGCCTGCTTGAGCGCCAGTTCCACGCGGTCGTAGAACTGGTTCATGCGCACTTGCAGGCGCTCGTCTTCATTGACCAGCGCGTCGCCGATCAGTACGCGCGTCATGCCCGGATTGCTGATGGCGAAATTGAGCAGCATGCCAATGATGTCGCGCGTCTGCGTCATGCCATCGCTGTGTTTTTCCGCGATCTGGTTGATCAGGCCGAAGACGCTCGACTCGATGAATTCGATCAGCCCTTCGAACATTTGCGCCTTGCTGGCGAAATGGCGGTACAGGGCCGCTTCCGATACGGTCAGTCTGGCCGCCAGTGCGGCGGTGGTGATCTTTTCGCCTTTCGGCTGCTCCAGCATTGCGGCGAGGGCCTGAAGAATTTGTAGCCTGCGTTGGCCCGGCGGTGTGCTTGCCATATTTTCTCTTGTCGTTAAAAAAAATGCTGCCTTGATGGGGAGGTCCGTCACCGCCGCTAGCGGTGCGGCTTCCAGTGTCAACCGGAAGCCCAGGAATCCCCTTCAACGCAGACGGTGAAGGCGGCGTGCCAAATGCCGGACAGATTTTACTTTGACATCGACGTAAGCGGGGCGATTTAACGCCTTGGGCAACTTCGCCACGCCGATCGGATCGGCCATTTTCAGGTATTGCGTGATCCAGGCCGTGCGCAGGCCCAGTTTTTTCGCACCCTTGAGGTTGGCCAGGGTGTCTTCCACCAGGATGCAGCGGCCAGGGCGGATGTGGTGCTTGCGCATCAGTTTGCGCAGCATCAGGGTCGACGGCTTGGGCCGCAACTGGCGGTGCACATGCATCGCCTCGATGGCGACGTGGTGTGAAAAGTGCCGGCGCAAGCCCAGGTGGCGCATCACGTCGCTCGAATAGCGCAGCGGCGCGTTGGTGAGTAAAATTTTACGGCCAGGCAGGCGTTTGAGTAAAGCCCCCAGGCCCCGCTCGGCGCGTATCATCGCGCGCAAATCGTCGAACGCATGCGTCTCGTGCAGAAAATGCGCGGCCTGCACCTGATGGTGCTTGACCATGCCCAGCAAGGTGGCGCCATAGCGGCGCCAGTAGGCCGCGCGCGCCGCATTGACGATGGCGTCGTCGGCCGGCGTCACGCCGTCGCCCAGTACGCGGGCAATATACGTGTTCATATTGGCCGTGATGGTGGGGAAGATGGCGTGCGAGGCATTGTGCAGCGTGTTGTCGAGGTCAAACAGCCAGACCGGCGACGAGCGGTTAAGATGGGACACAGGCACAGGAGTCTTTGCTAGCGAGAGAAGATGAAAAATTCAACAATCAGGAAAACCATGCGACGCCAGATTATAGTGATGTTTTGCGGATTATTCTTGCTGCCGTTGCAGTCGGCCTTGGCCGAAGCGCCTTTCGTGGCGCAAAACCGGGGCGCCCTGTTCAAGGTGCAGGACGCCAGCCACACCCTGTATCTGTTCGGTACCATCCACGTCGGCGCGCCCGACTTTTATCCGCTCGAGCCGACAGTGACGCAGGCGTTGAACGGCGCCGGCGCGCTGGCGCTGGAGATCGATCCCGGCGCCGATCCGCGCAAGGCCGTCAGCGCCGTGCTGAAATACGGCATGGAGGCGCCAGGCAGCAAAGTGCCGCCTGACTGCCGCCAGACTTTGGCGCCGCGTCTGGCGCCGCTGTTGCAAAAATACGGCATCGCGCCCGCAGCGGTGGCGCCGATGAAGCCGTGGATGCTGGCCAGCGTGCTGGCCATCGGCGAATTTTCCACGCTTGGCTACCGCTCCGACCTGGCCGTCGACAGTTATCTGTCGCAGCAAGCCAAGGCGCGCAAGATCCCCGTGGTGGAACTCGAATCGATGGAAGGCCAGATGGCGCTGTTCGGCGCCATGTCGCCGCTCGACCAGTGCCGCTTCCTCGAAGACGGCGTGGCGTCGATCGAGGAGCAGGAACAAAGCCAGGAAGCGCGCGAGATCGCCGATGCGTGGCGCAACGCCGACGCTGCCGCCTTCGACAAGCTGGCGGCAAAGGCGGCAACAGACCCCTCGTTCGCCGCGCAGTTCGTGCAAAAGGTGCTGCTGGACGGCCGCAACCCGGCCCTGGCCGACGGCATCGCCAAGTTGCTTGCGCGCGAAAAGTCCAGCCTGGCCGCCATCGGCGTGCTGCATCTGGTCGGAACGAAAAGCGTGCCGGAGCTGTTGCGCCAGAAGGGCTTGAAGGTCGAGCGGGTGTATTAGCGATAGCGCTAGCTCAGCCGCGCAAGACACGCGGCAGAGCAGATGGAAAAGTGTTCAGGGCAAGGCGGACTGACGAAGACAGTACGAATGTACGGCGAGGAAGGACAACGCCGCCATGGACATTTTTACTATGAGGAGATGACGGCAGAGTAGATGAAATGTGTTCAGGGCAAGGCGCCGAGACGAAGACAGTACGCATGTACGGCGAGGCGAGGCAACGCAGCCATGGACATTTTTCAGATACGGGGATAAGTCGATGGTGCCCTTGACGTGGATCGAACACGTGGCCTCTCCCTTACCAAGGGAGTGCTCTACCACTGAGCTACAAGGGC